>JALSKB010000001.1 GCA_026989035.1 Saprospiraceae bacterium
TATGAGGATGATGAAAAGGCCTGGCAAAACAGTTTAGCTCAATTGAACTTTTTAAATGCGGCCTTGCGGCAAATTCACGCTTATGCGACGACTTTTGAGCCGGTGGAGAATCCTCCGGCAAATTGGTCCTTGCCCAAAGCGGCGCATCTCATCAACATAAAAGGAGAAGGGCAAATCCATACGGGGCGCATGATGCACAGCTTGCTGCGGTATGTGCAGGAAGCCGGTGTATTGTTTTACGGCGGGGTGGATGTCAAGGCCTGGGAGGAGCGTGCAACTGAAGTGGTGCTGCATACCGCCGGGGGCATGCAGTTTCGCTCGGCACAAGTTCTGTTTGCCGTAAATGGCTTTGCCGGAGCTATATTGAATTTGCCGGATTTGTCGCCGGCCCGCAACCAAGTTGTGGTGGCTGAAGTGGATTCAGGGCTTCCCTGGAAGGGCAATTTTCACTATCAAAGGGGATACTTTTATTTTCGATCTCTGGACAGCCGTCGCGTCTTAGTCGGGGGAGGAAGACATCTGTTCTCTGAAACCGAGGCAACGGAGGTAGAAGGACTCACCAATGAAGTGCAACAGATGTTGGAGGAGTTTTTGGGGGAAGTGGTGCTGCCGAAATCTTCCACTTATCGCATTACGCATCGTTGGAGCGGCATTTTAGGCGTGGGCGAGGCAAAGCAGCCTGTTGTTTGCCGCATAGGGAAGCGTACCGGCGTAGCTTTGCGCCTGGGCGGTATGGGTGTGGCTATTGGCTGTGCAACGGGAAAGCGGGCAGCAGAACTCCTGCTGTGTAGTTGATGGTGGTGCTGTGTCGAAGTTTTTCTAACAGTGCTATTGTATTTACCTGCGTATTGCGGGAGCGAATATCCCGATAAAGCTGTTCGCTTTGTTCGATGAGGATTGTAAAGAAAATACGAGTGAAACGAGCTATGTATAAATTTTTAGTTCTTTTTCTGTTGTTTAGCTCCCTTGTACTTTCTGCTCAGCAAGTGGAAGAGGGTGAAAAGGTGCGCATTGAATGGTCGGATACCCTGGAATATCACAGGGTAAATGATCAGGAGATACAGATTTTGCGTGGGCACGTACGCATCCAACACGACAGCGCTTTCTTGTTTTGTGAAGAGGCTGAAGTCTTGAACCAAACGGAAGTGCGAGCCAGGGGTGAAGTTGTCATTGTTCAGGGGGATAGCCTGAATGTCTTTGCAGACAGTTTGTTTTATAGCGGAAAAACAAAAAAAGCCGATCTGTGGGGAGATGTGGTTTTGAAGCACAATGCAGAAAAGTTGTTTACCGATAGCTTGCACTACGATTTGGATCGAAAAGTCGCTTACTACAAGCACCGGGCTTTACTGACCAACGACACTACGCAATTGCGTAGTTTGCAAGGCTCTTATTTTGTAGAACGCGATGAGGTTGTTTTTCGAGATAGTGTAAGCGTAATTGATCCCGAATTTGAGTTGAAAGCCAATGAGTTGCGCTTCAATACCCGCAGCCGTAAAGTTTTCTTTGAAGGACCTACGCTTCTCAGCCTGGGAGAAGATCGTGCTGCTCGCATTTATTGTGAAGACGGATTTTATGATCTGGCCCGGCATCAGGCGGAATTTGCCGAAAGGCCTCAATACAGCCATGAAGGTTTGCAGGCTACGGCCCGGCTTATTCGATATGACGGCAGACTTAGGGAGATCGATCTGCTGGATGAAGCGCGGATTACATCGGATGAACTTTTGGCCGAAGCCGACACCATTCGCTATGAAGAAGCTCGGGATGTCATCCATTTGACAGGGGATGCTTTATACCGCGACGAAGAACGGGAAATTCGGGCCGAGCATATCGTGTACGATCGGAGAACGGAAGTCTATACCACAGAGGGTTCTTCGCTTATCAGTGAACCGCCGACAATTTTACAGGCCGGTAAAACGCAGTACGTCGAAGAAACGGGTATGGCGGTGGCTTATGATGGCGTTCTGTGGCAAGATACTTCTGCCGGCTTGACCATTGCCTGTGAACGGGCGGAGTATTTGCCGGAACAAGATCTGCTGCTTGCCAGTGGTGGCGATTTGGGCCGGCCGCTCTTGATCGTCGATATGGATGGCGATAGCCTGTATCTCTCGGCAGATACGCTTTTTGCTCATCGAGCCGATTCGTCCGGAGCGGATAGTAGCCGTGTTTTGCATGCTTATCGGGATGTGCGAATTTTTAAAAGTGATTTGCAAGCTGCCTGTGATTCTCTGGTGTATCTGGAGGGAGACTCTCTCTTTGATCTCTTCGGCCACCCGGTTTTGTGGTTTGATACCACCCAACTCACGGCGGACACCGTTAACATTCAATTGAGTGAACAAAAGGTTCATCACATGAAGCTCCGGTCAAATGCCATCTTGGCCAATTCTTCCGATATGGTTTTGTTTAACCAAATCAGTGGTCGAACTGTTGACATTTTTTTTGAAGAAAATGAACCGAGAGAACTTCGAGTTGACGGCAATGTAGAGGCTTTGTACTACTTGCAAGATGAAGAAAAGCGTTATATTGGTCTCAACCGGAGTACTTCTGCTGAGTTGCGCATCTCGTTTGAAAATAGGCAAATCCGAAGGGTGTATTCACTAAGGGAAATTGAAGGAGAGGTCTTGCCCATGCAAGAGGCTATAGATTTGCGGCTTGAGGGTTTTCGTTGGCAGAAAGAGCGCCGTCCCTTATCCGTAGAAGATGTTTTTACGGCGAAAGGGAGGGCAGCAGCTATTGATCGTTAGATAAAGTGAAGGCAATGAAATCGTTTCTACATCAAAGTGTGTTGGGTTGTACTACCTGCCTGAGTTTTTTTTGTTTTGATCGTGTAAAGGCATGGATGTATTCCGGTCGTTTGGGTTTGTACTCATGGCGAAGTGGTTTGGGAAGCATCAGCCTTCCGAACTCCCTACCTTTCGTTCGTTTGCGGGTTGTAAATATCCCAAATCATTTCGATTTGGGTATAGGTATGCTGAGATTTGTTAGTGTACTGTTTCTTTCTTTTTTTTTGATTTTTGATTTGGCAGCAGATTCGGGGAATGTTCAAGAGGATTTGTTGGCACAAGCGGAATCCGCTTATCAACAGGCCCGATATCAGGAGGCTTTGCTACTTTGGGATAGCCTGCGGCATCAGGGGTATATTTCGAGATACATGCTTTACGACATGGGGTTGGCTGCTTATCAATTGAGCAAATATGCTTTGGCTTTGGCTTATGCACAACGAGCTTTTGATGAAGATCCTTTATTCGATGAAGCTGCCGATTTGGCTCGTTTGGCCAGAATACGCCTTGATGCTCCGGATCCTTCGGAGGTGTTCTTTCTCAGCCGATGGTGGCACATTTTTTACACGCGCCTTTCGGCAAATTTCTGGTCTTTGCTGGCTTTGTTGTTTTTCTGGGGAGCTGGCTTTTATCTCTTGTTTTTATACCGAAGGCACAAATTGTTTTTTGAGATACGCAGTTTTTCCCTTGTTGCTTTTTTCTTGTTTTTAGGCGTGTTGAGTTTGGGGGCGGCGTACAACAAAGTGGTGCAATTTCGCCATCCCCAAGTTTTGATAGCCTTGGCTAAGCAGGGTTTACACGTGGGAGCTGATGAGGATAGCCCTGTTTTGGAAGAATTACCGGAAGGGGCAACCTTGCGTTATCTGGATCAGATTGGCCGTTGGTACAAGGTCGAGGCACCTTCCGGCCAGCTCGGTTGGGTAGCGTCTTCTGCGGTTGAAGGAGGCCTATGAGTCATGTTTTTTGTAGCGTGTAGGAGCTTGAGTTGTGGCTTTTGTTTTATGTCTGTTGTTGGATTGCTCGAGGATTGATCACTTGCCGTTACAGCCTCTGCCGGCCTTACAAAGTCTGGTCACAGCTCGGGCTGTTCTTACATTTTGCGCTTTGCAGGAGACCACACCGGTGGTGTGCTCATTTCCGCATCCGGATATATGCCCGTTATGCTTAGCATGGGTTATTCGTTTTTGGGCTGATCAAAGATGTTTCTCGGCAGGAAGTATCTTTTTTCTTCCTCACTTTCTTCTTCTCGTTTTTCTTCATCGGGTTCAGGTGTTTCCCGATACCAGAAAGCAGCAAAGATGCCTATGAGAGAACCAATGAGATGGCTTTCCCAAGAGATGCGTTCTTTGGGTACCAAGCCATAGAAGTATCCGCTGTAGAGAACTAAGACAGCCAAGGCCAGAGCTATGGATTTGGCATTTCTGCGAAAAACGCCACTCCAAAAGATGAAAGAGACCATGCCGTAAATCACTCCGCTAAGGCCAATGTGAAAAGCTCGACCGGCAAAGAGCCAGACGCCCAATCCTGTGAGTAGATAGATCATGATAAAGGCCCGGCTTGCTACCCGAGGGTAGAAGCTGATGAAGAAGAAAGACATGACGAGAAAGGGCACGGAATTGGATAGGAGATGTTGCCAGCTTCCGTGGATTAGCGGGGCGAGGACGATTCCCCTCAGACCCCAAATTTCACGAGGAAAAATGCCAAAGCGTCCCATGTCGGGGAACAGTGTACTGTGGGCCAGTTGTAAGGCCCAAAGCAGGAAGAGGAATTGTAGGGGGCGTTTGAAGCGTTGGAGGTAGGGCATCCGGTTCATGCCAGTAAAGATACCATATTCAACAGATTTTTATCAATTTGATTGTGGTGTTTGACGGCCTTTTCCAGGGGCGTGTAGGTAATTTTTTGGCATACTTGGCCGACCATGATGCCGCTGCTGCCTTCTTGCAAGGCCCTCACAGCTTCCATGCCGAGCTGGCTGGCCAGTACGCGTTCCTGGCAAGTGGGAGAGCCGCCGCGTTGGATGTGGCCCAGTACGGTAACCCGATAGGCGCATTCCGGCAATTGTTCCTTGACCTGTCGGGCGATGTCAAAAGCTCCGCCGGCATCATCTCCTTCTGCGACGATGACGATGCTGGAAGTTTTTTTGTGTTCGTAATTCCAGCGCAAGGTATTGACCAAGCCTTCTATACTGGTGGGAGCTTCCGGCAGGAGTACGGCTTCAGCACCGGTAGCAATGGCTGTTCGCAGGGCAATAAAGCCTGCATCTCGCCCCATGACTTCGACAAAAAAGACTCGGTCATGGGAATTGGCTGTGTCTTTGATGTTGTCTATGGCACGCATGGCCGTATTGATGGCCGTGTCATAGCCAATGGTGAAATCCGTGCCGTAGAGGTCGTTGTCTATGGTTCCCGGAACGCCTACTATAGACAATTCGGGGTATTCTTTGAGAAAGATACGTGCTCCTGTGAAAGTTCCGTCGCCACCTATGGCTACCAAGTGAGAAATGCCTTGCTCAGCGAGTTTAGCTCTGGCCCGTGCCCGCCCTTCTTCGGTGCGAAAGGCCTGGCTGCGAGCAGATCTGAGGATGGTTCCCCCCAGTTGTAGAATGTTGCTCACGGATTGTCTGTCCATCGGTATGATGTCTCCCTCAATCATGCCAGCATATCCGCGCCGGATGCCATAGACTTCAATGCCGGCTTTGAGTGCTGTGCGCACAACAGCTCTGATGCAGGCATTCATGCCGGGAGCATCTCCGCCGGAGGTGAAAACGCCGAGTTTTTTCATGCCTTATTTGTATCGTCTACTGACCAGTTTGATGAAGTTTTTGGCTTTCTTCTTTTTGGTTTTACTTGTCCAGTTAAAGCGTTGAGCTATTTCCGCTAAAATTTGCCGGGCCTCATCAAAAGAAGAAAGTCCGTTGAGTTGTTCCAAGGTCGTGTTGAACAGCTCCTGATCGTCGTTAAAGAGTTCTTTGATGGTGAAGATTTTTTCGTTGAGCCCCATGGCTTTGTTTAGGTCCTTGATGGGCAGGGTGCTCAGTTTTTCAGACAATTCTTTAGCCACGGGAAGCTGAAAGAGTTCTTCCAGGTCTTTGCTCCAAAGGCTGTTTTCGCCTTTTGCTTTCAAGGGAGAAGGAGTTTTCTTCTTTGGAGTGGGTTGTGCTTTGGGTTCCGGCTCGGAAATAGTTTGGGGGGGCTTTGGTGGCGGCATTTGAAGAGGGTCGGCCTGAGCTTGCTTTTTTTTCCGGGGCTTTGGAATCGTTGTTGGTGAAGGTGAGGGAAGTGGCTCTGCTTTTTGTAGAGGGATGTCCTTTGGTGGAGCTATAATTTTTTCTTCTTGGTTTTCCACTTTTGCTTCCAAAATCAAGGCATAGAGCTGTCGCAAATAGCTAAGCAGCAAGTCTCGTTCTATGGTATCCAGCGAACTTTCTCCATTGTCGTTGTTTTCGATGAGAGCACTTATTTTTTTAAGCAGTTTTTGAGCTTTACGAGTTTTCATGAGGATGTTGGTTTTGTTTAGTCACTAACCGATGGGTGTGGTTTGACCTCTCCGCTATGAGGTATAACAAATTCCGTACCCAAAAGTAACGCAATTCCCTCAAATTTGATGTGCTTTATGTAATTTTGCGTCAAATAGTTTATGCATGTTTCTCGAACCACACTTCAAACGCAGCGGATGGATAGAGGTCATCTGTGGCTCCATGTTTTCAGGAAAGACCGAAGAATTGCTTCGCCGCTTGCGTCGGGCTAAAATAGCCAATCAAAAAGTGGTGATTTTCAAACCGGCCCTGGATAATCGTTACGCGACGCATAAGGTCGTTTCTCATGATGCCAATTCTTTGGAAGCTGTTCCGGTAGTAGATTCACAGCAATTGATGAATTTGGCAGGGGGCTATGATGTCATAGGTGTAGATGAAGCCCAGTTTTTTGATGCGGAGCTTGTACAGACTGTCCAGCAATTGGCTTTAGATGGTTGTCGCGTGATTATAGCAGGTTTGGATATGGACTTTCGAGGCCAGCCTTTCGGACCCATACCTCAACTTCTGGCTGTAGCGGAGTACATTACCAAACTACATGCTATTTGTCAGCAGTGTGGCCACTTGGCTACCCACTCTTTCCGCCTTTCGGCAAATGAAGAGACCATCGAGTTGGGTGCCCAGCAAACTTATGAGGCCCGTTGTCGCAGTTGTTATGCAGAGGGTGAAAAAAAACAGAAGGAGGTAGGTGCTCAAGGATAGTAAGTAGGTTGAGCGTGCTTAATCGGTTCTGATTTGAGATTCACGATTTTTAATTTTACGCCATCACTTCCATTATGATTTCTCCTCATCTTCGCACAAACTGCTGACCTCTTCCACCTCCCGCTTCTCCGTGTCGAAGTTGATGCCCAGGGCGATGAGCTTCTTGCCCGTAGAGCGATATTTGTCTAAGTAGCCCCGCTCCAGAATTTGCCGCAAGGCCTTTTCTGCCGATTCATCCA
>JALSKB010000002.1 GCA_026989035.1 Saprospiraceae bacterium
CCGCGAAGAAGTCATTCCGGCTGAGTACAAGACCATCACCAAAAAGGTCATCAAAACACCGGCTACTTATCGCGAAGAAGTCATTCCGGCTGAATACAAGACCATCACCAAAAAGGTCATCAAAACACCGGCCAAAGTAGTCGAAGAAGTGATTCCCGCTGAGTACAAGACCATCACCAAAAAGGTCGTTAAAACGGCTCCTGGCGTACAAGAAAAAGATGTCGCCGTTGAATACACCACCATTACGCGGAAAGTCGTAGATGTACCTGCTCAGGTAAAAGAAGTACAGGTGCCGGCTCAATACGAGACGGTTACAACCCGCAAATTGGTCAAAAAAGGTGGTTTCACCGAGTGGCGTGAAATCCTCTGCGCCAACCAGGTTACCAGCTATACCATCCGCCAAATCCAAAAGGCTCTCAAAGAGCGCGGTTATGATCCCGGCCCCATCGACAACATCCTGGGCTCGCGGACAAAAGCCGCCCTCGTCAAATTCCAAAGAGACAACGGCCTGCCTGTAGGCCAGCTCGACCTGGAAACGCTACGTGCCCTTGGCGTACAGTACTGATAAAAAAACGAGGCAGCCAAAGGCTGCCTCGTTTTTTTGCCCTGCACTCTTCTCCAAGCAATTTGCATGGAGTCTCTCAAAACACACAAACAATCACAGTCGGAAAATTATACCTAAACCGAAAGGATTTGGAATATTCACAAAAAATATGAAGAGAACCGGATACTGAAACCTCCTAAACCACTTTGTCTTAAGTATATCAAACTCACTTCTCATCAAACCAAGACGAATACTTGACGTAATTTTTTGCGATGCGCTCTACGTAAAAGGCAAAATTTTCAGCTCCCAGAGCTTTGACCTTTTTGGCCGGCACACCGGCATAGATGTACCCGCTTTCCAGACGGCTACCCTCCAGCACCACGGCTCCGGCAGCGATCAGCACCTCATCTTCGACCACGGCCCCATCCATCACAATGGCGCCCATACCTACCAAAACGCGGTTTCCTATGGTACAGCCATGTACAATCGCCCGATGCCCTATAGAGACCTCATCCCCGATTTCCGTAGGTGCTTTTTGATACGTACCGTGAATCACAGCTCCATCCTGCACATTGACGCGATTCCCCATGCGAATATAATGCACGTCGCCCCGCACCACTGCCTGAAACCAAACGCTGCATTCATCTCCCATGACCACATCTCCTATAATGGTCGCATTTTCAGCCAGAAAACAACGCTCTCCAAAGCGAGGTGAAAAACCGCGTACGCTTTTGATCAAAGCCATGATGTTCTTCTTTTTGTATCTCCGTGAAATTAGGGACGCTGGCGCATTCCAAAGCACTTCAGCATCAGTATAATAAAATCAAGGCTGCACAGCAGATACTCGATAACCGGCTGCCCTCAACAAGCGCACCACCCCCTGCTCTCCGCCCAGATGCCCTGCACCAACGGCAAAAAAGACCGGCCCTTCCGCCATTAATTTCTGCATACCTGAAATCCAATTCTTGTTGCGCCCAACGACAAACAAATCGCTGTACTTCCTGGTAAATTCATCTTGCAAGAGCAACATGGCTGCCAACGAATCTACATCTTGCGCCTTATACGTGGTTATCAAAGCCTCCATAGAAGGGCTTGCTTCTTTTTCCTCCTCTGAAGCCTCTTCTTCATGCAAGGCATCACGCAGCAAGTCGGCCTGTTCAGAATAAGGAATCTTATCAAACAGGCTCATTTGAAAAGAAGCTGTTTCCAGCCCATCCATCTCTTTACCCGATTCTTGAGCTTTGCGAAGCAACTCCATTTCATAAGAAGTAGTCGCTTCCATTCCTTCTTCATTTGCATCAGACAGCCCGGCCCCTACCTGATCTTGTTGTAAAAAGAACAAGATAAAAATGGGCTTCCAATTCTTTATCATAAACATGGGCATGCCTTGGTCTTTCATACGCTTGGAAACCAAGGCATAATCTTCTTCCGAAAGCAAATCCTCCAAAGTGGTATCACCCTCCATAGTCATTTTCCCCATCAATCCGATCATATTAAAAGGAGACATGGCTTTCTCCAAATCTATTTCAAAAACCACCTTATCGCATTTGGCGAAAGCCTCTTCAAAGCCTTTCGGCAAAAAGAAATCCTCTTCACCAATCACGTGAATGGTGCCAAAGAGATAGGAGGTATCAGTCATATCCGGAGCCGTAATCCGCCACAACAAGGCATGCTCCAAACTATCGGTCGGAGGATTAGCCGCTCTCAGGCCGAAAGAGCTCAACATCAAGAATAAAAAAAGTGAAAACTTTTCACCCGGAGAAAGAGAATTATAGTTCATCAAGTTGCCTATTTATACCCAATCCACCTGTGCGCCATACCAGCTGGCAGTACCGAAAGATTTGGGATGTTCAAAGTCTGCAAATAGCTCAAACACAAACTGAAATAGTTTAGGATATTTACAACTCGCTAACGGGCAAAAGGCAGGGAATTTGAGAGGCTGACGCCTCCCAAACCATTTCGCCACGAGTATATTGACAAAAGCGGTATAGCCTACTCTTGTTCACCATTTCTGTATTTTTCGAAATTTCTCAATCCACATTCCAAAAAGGTCTTGTACTCCTCTTTATCCGGAGTATAAGCCACCGGTTTATTCAGCACTTTTTTGCCATCCGAACTGAGCAAAACGTAATAAGGCTGAGAATTTCGATTGAAGTGTATCGCCTGAAAATCAGCCCATTTGTTGCCTACAGTACGCATGGTACGCTGACTAAAAGGCGAAGTATAGGGCATATCTAAAGTTGTGCGATCATCCACATAGAGAGAGATGAGCACGTATTTGTCCCTGATAAGCTCAAAGACACCATCCTGGCTCCAGACATTGTCTTCCATCTTTCGGCAATTGACACAGCCATAACCCGAAAAGTCCAACAAAATAGGCTTGTTCTGTTTTTTGGCGAGAGCCAAACCCTCTTCAAAGTCGTGGTGGCAATCCAGATTCAACGGGCACTCTTTCGGATAGATGTAGCTATGCCCTGCAGGGGGAGCCAGACCGCTGAGTAGAGGTGGCGTTTTAAAAGTTCCGGACTGTTCGCTATATCGATATCCCAACAGCAAATACAACATAAAGGCAAAGCTGAGAAGGGCCATAGCTATACGGCCGGGTTTTAATTTTTGTACAGGAGCCTCGTGTGGAAAGCGGATATAACCCAAAAAATACAAGCCCAGAGCCAGCGCACACAAAACCCAAACAGCTAAAAACAATTCATAAGGCAGAAACTTCCAGCCCATGGTCAGGTCAGCGATAGACAAAAACTTCATAGCCAGGGCTATTTCCACAAAACCCAATGTAACTTTCACCTGATTCATCCACCCTCCTGATTTAGGCAGGCTATTTAACCAGGCAGGGAAGGCGGCAAAAAGAGCAAAAGGCAAGGCTAAAGCTGTTGAAAAACCAAACATCCCCATCAACGGCCCAGCAGGGATACCTCCCAAAATGACAGGGCCTCCTCCCGTAGCTGTTTCAACCAGCAAGGTTCCGATAATTGGCCCGGTACAGGAAAAAGAAACCAACGCCAAGGTGAAAGCCATAAAAAAAATGCCGATCAAACCACCCCGCTCAGCTGCTTTATCGGATTTGTTTACCCAGGAACTGGGCAGTGTAATTTCGTAGTAACCAAAAAACGAAAAAGCAAAAGCAATAAACAAAACAGCAAAAAAGATATTAAACCAAGCATTGGTAGAAAGCAAATTCAAAGCGTCTGCACCAAAAATCGCCGTTACGGCTAAGCCCAACAGCACATAAATCACAACAATAGACAAGCCATAAATCAACGCATTGCGCAAACCCTTTGCCTTGCCATCACTTGATTTTGTAAAAAAACTGACCGTCAAAGGAATCATGGGAAACACACAAGGTGTCAACAAAGCAAACAATCCTCCGGCAAAACCTAACAAGAAAATAAACCACAGACCTGACCTTTCTTTAGGAACAGTCGGCTCACCACTGCAACTCCGGTCCGACCAACTGTAGTCAAAGGTATAATCCACGGGAGTGCCTTTCAACTCATACTTTCCGGAAGCAAAGCCCGTTTCCGAAGTATGGTTTGTGGCATCACCCGTATTCAAGTCAAAGGAAAAGCCTACCGAAGAAGGGGGTAGGCAGCGCTCATCATCACAAGTTACAAACTCCAGCTCACCTTTAACGGGCCGTGTAACATCCATAACTCGCACTTTCTGCCGAAAGACTACCGGCCCCTCTACAAATTTAATTACCCTTACTCCACCAAAAAGCGGATCCGGCCCTTCCTTTTTGTGGCCTTCTTCTTTTACCTCTCCTTCCAGCTCGAAATGATCGCCCTCTTCAAAAGAAAAACTGGTAGGCTCCGGCCCTCCATCAGAAGTGTGTTGAGAATACAGACTCCAACCAGGCTCCAAGTCGGCACGAAATATCAATTCGTACTCCTCGCCCCCTAAGGACTTAGATTCAAAAGTCCAACTCACTGGTTGGAGGAATCCTTCTTCCGGTTTCTTCACCAAATCTTCCATTTCTTCTTCTTCCTCGAAAGATAAATTGACATCCTCTTCCGCCTCTAGCAAAGATGATGGAGCAACATCGTTACTGTTCGTTGTATGAGTAATGTACTGCTCTTCTCCCTGCATCTCCCCTTCCTGCGAAGATGTTTTCCGAGAAGAAGAAGTTTCCTCCTCAGGCGAGGTAGATTGAATCTGCTCTAAATCAAAAGAGAACTCTACATCTGTGGGCGGCAGGCATTGGGTATCGTCGCAGGTCATGAAAGTCAAATATCCCGTAATTGGTTTATCGATTTCCCTCACCTTGACTTTCTGCTTAAAAATTGCCTCATCGTAAAACTTGACCAATTGCATCTCAAAAATGGGGTCAAAAACCTCCTTGCGATGGGGACCACCTTCTTCTACCCGACCCAAACGCTCATAGTGATCACCCTCATCAAAAGTAAAAGAAGTCGGAATGGGGCCGTCTTCTCCCTCAATAAACTGAGAATAAATGGCCCACTTAGGATCTATCCGGGCTTTAAAAATCAGGAGGTATTCCTCTCCGCCGAGAGCCTGTGCCTCCGTACTCCATTTTACCGGTTCAACAATTTGGCCCGAGGCACTCCAGCCTACAAGCAAAAGGACAAGAGCAAAAAACTGCTTCATCTCATATTTGATTTTGAAACTTCCGACCCTACAGACCTGATAAAGACCTGCGCATCGTCTTTTCTATATACGATTGGCCGCTCAAAAAGTTGTACCAAGTCGGCAAGAAGACAAATACGATTCCACTCCATGGGTCCTTGCCAAAAAGCAAGGCAAACATACTCCTTTTCAGGCAATCCACTGCCCCCTAGGTAATACAAAGATCGGGGTAAGAGACGCACGATCGTGCGTCTGCACAAACGTGCACCCAATGACGTATGATGTCCGTCACGGTCAATTGGAGAAATATACCCAAACCGAAATGGTTTGGGGTATTTACGCCCCACAAACCAGCGAAAGATAAGGAGTTTGAGAGACTAAGGCCTCCCAAACCACTTCGCCATGAGAATACACTTACCGGTTTCAGCAATTTTCCCAGACCAGCTCTACTTCACATTTCCGACCATTGAAGTTGACGCCCACAGCTATCAGCTTTTTGCCCGTAGAGCGGTATGTATCTAAGTAGCCTCTTTGTTTAATCTGCTCCAGGGCCTCCTCAGGCGATTTGTTTAACTTAAACTCAAAGCAATAAACCTTGTCTTGCAAAGCCACCACCACATCGGAGCGGCCCAGAGCCGTGCTCTCTTCACTGCGCACTTCCAGTCCGGCGTATTTGAAAAACAAGTGTATGGTCGCATGGTAAAACCGTTCGCCTTGTTCTTGCAGTTGATACGGCAAACTGCGAAACAAGTTGTTCAACAAATCCCGCAGCAAAGCCATGTCCTCCTTGCGCAGAGCCTTGATCACCGACAAGGTCAGACTCCGCACCTGCAGCAAATCCGAGCGGCTGAAAGCGTGTATCAAGTACTCCAGCATGGACTCTTTTACTTCCCTGTTGGGATAACCCAGGGTGTAGAGCCGCGTATCGCGATTGTATTTCTTGACCGTCAGATAGCCCGTCTGGAACAACAAGGCTGTCAGGTTCAAGTGATCCAAATCAAAAGAATCAAAGGCCGATTCGCTGACTTCTATGCCATCCAGCTCCACGTACTCTCGTTCGCTGATCAGCTCAATCAAAAAAGTCGGCGTAGCCGTCTTGAACCAATGATTGGAAAAACGAAGACTGTCAAATAGCAGCAAAATACTGAAGGGATTGTACACGAAGTGCTTCCCATCCCAGCTGTAGCCGTTGTACCATTCCCTGATCTTGGGCAAGGGGTCTTGCTGCTCTTCTTCGGCTAAAGCTTTGATGTGCTCTTGAAAGTAGTGCTCCAATTCCTCCTGGGTATAACCCAGCATAGTGACATAGCGGGGGTGCATGGTGATGTCGTTTAAGTTGTTCAAGTCCGAAAAGATGCTCACCCGACTAAACTTCGACACCCCCGTGATGAACACCAGGCGGATGTAGGCGTCGCTGTCCTTGATGATGGAGTAGAAATTCTTCAGCACCTGCTGGTTGGCCTTGGCCTGCTCTATATCTCCACCCAGGTAGTCGATGATGGGCTTGTCGTACTCGTCGATCAACAAGACCACCTGACCTTCAGACGAAAGTTTTTTGATGACCTTTTCAAATTTTTGAGAGAGGACTTTTTCCGCTATGTCTAAATCTCTCTGCTCAATGATCTCGTCCAAGTGGGCGTGCAAGGCCTGTTCTAAACCCAGCTCCTTGTGCCCTATGCTGCTAAAGGGAATGTGCAAAATCGGATTTTTCTTCTCCCAGTTCCACCGGTCTGCTATCCACAAGCCCTCAAACAGTTCTCTGCTGCCGCTGAACAGCTCCTTTAAGGTACTGACCAACAGCGATTTGCCAAAACGGCGCGGGCGGGAGAGGAAGTAATACTTCCCTCCCGTAACCAAGGTGTGGATGTATTCTGTCTTATCGACATAGAGATAGCCGCCTCTGCGCAATTCCGAAAAATCCTGTATGCCGACGGGCAGTTTCTTCATGTAAGCAAAGATAGGGCTAATTGGGTTAATTCGGTTAATCGGGGAATGGGGTCAATTGGGAAAATGGATTCCCCCCGCTAGAGACGCATAAATTGTGCGTCTGTACAGCCGTGCATTTGACCACACGTTACGATCGTTACGTCCGTCACGACGATCACGTTTGTCACGGTTAACCGGTTCTACCGATTACACCAATTCCACACCAGCTTTCCCAGACAAATTGGATAGGACTTCAATCATTGGTCAGGCACAACTACCGACTCCCCGATCCAACGTTCATAGCTTTCATTGGCTTGCACCTCTGTTCTGATGATACAAGGTGTGTCGTAGGGATGAAGCTTCAACAGGCGTTGTTCAACCAAGGGATACAGCTCGGAAGTCGTCTTGAGTAAAGAGACCCACTCGCCCTCCGTTTGCACCTCTCCTTCCCACCAATAAGCACTTTGTATGGGAAAGAGATTCGCACAGGCGATCAACTTTTCTTCCAGCAATAAGCGACTGAGTTTGCGAGCAGTCTCTTCATCGGGATGTGTTACGTATAAGACAGAAAACATTTGCGCTATTGATTTTGATGATTTGTTCTAAGACAAAGGCAGACTTAATGCCCGTAACAAATGGTTGGGTATAAAAATACAGATAAAATCCATAAGGTCTCCCCTTTCTCACCCTGCTGTCAAAAAACATGTGTTCTCCTTTGACAGATTTTGGCGAAAGCCTTATCTTTGCACGCTGTTCACCTAAAAAACAAAACCATGACTCAGGAGCAAATGAAGGACCTGAAGGCCAGGCTGGCCCTTTTAAGGAGGTATCTTTGACGTGGATGAACGCCTCCTCCAAATTGAAGACAAAGAACAAATCGCTGCAGACCCCAATCTCTGGAATGATCCGGCTTATGCCGAAAAGATCATGAAAGAATTGAAACTGCACAAACACTGGGTCGAGCAATATCGACAAGCCGAAGAAAAGATATCAGAGGTAGAGATTCTCCAAGAATTTCAGGCTGAAGGCGAAGCTTCCGAAGAAGAAGTTGATGCGGCTTATCGGGAAGCCTTGCAAGCCATAGAGGAGTTGGAGTTCAAATCTACCTTGAACAAGCCCGAAGATGCCCTTAGTGCCATACTGGAAATCAATGCCGGAGCCGGAGGAACAGAGGCCAACGATTGGGCTTCTATGTTGGAGCGCATGTACGTCATGTGGGCAGAGCACAAAGGTTATAAAGTCCGAGAATTGAATCGGGTGCCGGGCGATACCGCAGGCATCAAATCCGTAGAGCTGGAAATCGAAGGCGACTTCGTTTATGGTCAACTCAAAGGCGAAAACGGGGTGCATCGCCTGGTACGCATCAGCCCTTTTAACGCTCAAGGCAAACGACAAACCTCCTTTGCTTCTGTTTTTGTGCATCCCATGGTGGACGACACCATCGAAATAAAAATCAGCCCTGCGGATTTAGAGTGGGACACCTTCCGCTCCAGTGGTGCAGGTGGACAGCACGTCAACAAAGTAGAAACAGCTGTTCGGGTCAGACACAAACCATCAGGCCTGGTGGTGGAGTGTCAGGAAGGGAGGTCTCAACATAGCAATCGCGAAAAAGCGCTACAAATGCTCAAATCGCGCCTCTACGAGAGAGAATTGCAAAAACAACTCGAAGAGCGCGACAAAGTGGAGGCCCAGAAAATGAAAAACGAGTGGGGTTCTCAAATCCGAAGCTATGTCTTAGACGACCGCTGGGTGAAAGACCTGCGTACCAACTACAAAATCAACAACCCCGATGACATCCTCAACGGAAATCTAGACCCCTTCATCAAAGCCTATTTGATGCACAAAAAAAGTAAGTGAAAGAATGGCAAAAGGATAAGGGCTACAAGGCCGCTTTAAACTGCTTGAGAAAGCGCAGGTCGTTTTCAAAAAAGAGGCGAATGTCTCCTATGCGGTACTGCAACATCGCCTGACGCTCTATACCCATGCCAAAAGCAAAGCCGGAATAACGATTGGGGTCTATGCCGCAATTTTCCAGCACATTGGGATCTACCATGCCACAGCCGAGAATCTCCAACCACCCTGTCCCTTTGGTGATGCGGTAGTCGGTTTCGCTTTGAAGGCCCCAATAGACATCCATTTCTGCGCTCGGTTCGGTAAAAGGGAAAAAGGAGGGTCTCAAACGGATACGGGCATCCGGCCCGTACATCTGTCGAGCAAAGTAGAGCATGGTTTGCTTCATATCGGCAAAAGAGACGCCTTCGTCGATGTACAAACCTTCTACCTGGTGAAATTGACAGTGGGAACGAGCTGAAATGGTTTCATTGCGATAAACGCGGCCGGGGGCTATGATTCGAATAGGGGGCTTCTGCGATTCCATCACCCTGGATTGAACACTGGAGGTATGGGTGCGCAACAACATGGCCGGATCGTTCATCAAATAGTAGGTATCCTGCATATCGCGTGCAGGATGATCCTCCGGCGTATTCATCGCCGTGAAATTATGCCAGTCGTCTTCTATTTCAGGGCCTTGAGCTATGGTAAAGCCTATGCGGGAAAAGACATCTATAATGCGATCCATGACAATAGCCACCGGATGGCGAGCACCCAATTCCAAAGGTTCTGCCGGAGCAGTGAGGTCCAATTTGTCCACCTCCTCGGCCTCTTGCCCCGCCTCTATACTTGCTTTAAGTGCTTTGTATTTTTCCTCTGCCAATTGTTTGGCCTTGTTCAACAACTGCCCAAAGACAGGTCGCTGCTCAGCTTCGAGTTCACGAATGCCTTTTTGCAAGGGTTTAATCACATTTTTAGCCCCCACAAATTTTTTGCGAAATTGCTCCAACGCCTCGGCATCAGCAGCTTGTGCCTGCTCTATTTCCGTAATAAACCGTTTGAGCTGCTCAAATAAATCCATAGACATAAGCTTCTTTAACAGCACCCCTGAGGGCTAAGCAAAAGATGAAAAGAACGCACAAAGATAGGTGATTTGCCGCAAGTGCAAAACATTTGCCGAAAGGCAAAGATGGAATACCCTACACCTTCTTATCTTTGCGCTCATGTTTTGGAATATTTTTTTGTATTTACTTATTTTAATCGTTAGCTTAGCGGTATTGATAAAATCCTCTGACCTTTTCGTAGCTTATGCCGAACGCATAGGTCGAGCTTGGGGCATTCCCTCTTTCATCATTGGCATAACCATCATTGCCTTCGGCACCTCTCTGCCGGAGCTATCCTCCTCCATCGTCGCTGTAATAGACGGGCATTCGAGCATTGTTTTGGGAAGCGTAATCGGCTCCAACATCACCAATGTACTCTTGGTGCTGGGCATCGTAGCCGTCATGGCCAAAAGCATTACGCTACAACTGCGCGTACTCGATTTAGACGTTCCCCTGCTTATCGTAGCAGCCATACTCTCCTGGTTTGCTTTAAGCGACGGAGAATTTTCCTTTGTCGAAGCCATACTTTTTCTCTTTGCCTTGGCTTCTTTCATCGCCAACACCCTGGCCAACAAAGAAGAACAGGAAAGGGAGATAGCCCCCAAGGTCAGTTGGAAATCCTATCTGTTACTCATTCTTTCCGGCATAGGCGTCTTTCTCGGAGCCAAATACACCGTTTTTGGCATCAAAGAACTGGCCACGCTGGCGCACATCAAAGAAGAGTTCATTGCCATTACGCTGGTTGCGCTCGGCACCTCTTTGCCGGAAGTCATGGTGAGTATTTCTGCCGTCCGACAGGGAAAAACCGACATGGCTGTGGGTAACATCATCGGCTCCAATGTCTTTAACACCTTTGCCGTGCTGGCCATCCCATCTTTTTTCGGAGCACTGGAAATTTCACCGAGCATATTGTATTTCGGCTTGCCCTTTATGGTCGCCATCACCGTGCTCTTCGGCTTCATCTGCGTAACGGGACGCATCTCTCGCTGGGAAGGCTTAATGCTGCTAACGCTCTATGCCTATTTCGTGTACGAATTGGTCTTGGAGTTTCTGCAAGAAAGCAGCGGCTAAAAAGCCTGTCCTGCCTCTCTATAAATCACAGCCAACAGCACTTGCCCAACTGCGCCCAAAGTGTTTTTATCTATGGCTTGAAGATCGTCTTGAGGCGTATGCCAATGCGGAACGAAACCCGTAGATGAACCTGCAGGTCGGTTGATGATATCTATCATCGGCAAACCAGCTATAGTATTTACAAAGTAATGATCATCCACTAAAGGGCCGGTAGGAATATTCACAAACAAATGCCCATATCCCATTTTTTGGGCCAAGCTCCACACCTTATTCATCTGCTGAGGGGCATACGTCATAGAAACCTGTTCTTTGGTAAAACGAGCATTTTTAGCCCCGACCATATCCAGCAAAATTCCGTATTGCGGCACAGGCGTAGTCAAATGACGAGCGTAATATTGAGCTCCTAAGCCCCAACTGTCTTCAGCCCCCCCCGATTCACCGTAATCTTCCAAATCAAACAAAACCAAATCAACCCCAAAATTATCAAAGGGGTGTGCTGCTATTTGTCGTGCAATTTCCAACAAAACAGCTACACCGGAAGCCCCGTCATCGGCGCCGGGTACCGGCTTGTCGGGTTCTGTACTAAGGGGCGAGTCGGAAAAAGGGCGTGAATCCCAATGAGCAGCCAATAAAATTCGCCTTTTTTCCGAAGGCTTATAGCGGGCTATGATGTTTACACCTTCATGAGTTTTGCCGTCAAAAGTTTTTTGTTGAAACTTTTGCTCCAGCACATCAAAGCCATACTCTTTAAACTTTCGAACAAACCATTTTCGAGCAGCTTCGTGGGCCGGGGTGCTTGGCACCCTGGGGCCAAAGGCCAATTGTTTGGCTACAAAGACATAAGAAGAATCCTTGTTGAATGCCGGAACCGTATAGTGCTTGACCTCTTTTTGGGGCAAAGGGGGTGGTTTAGGCGGTTCGTTTTTGCAAGCTGTCCAGGAGAAAAGTAAAGACAAAAAGAAAAACAAAAGCGTTCTGACTTTCATAAAAGAAAGAAGTTTAGGGCTTTCGCCAAACGAGATGTATTTGGCGAAAGCTGCAAACAATTAAAAGTGCTTCCAACCCTGAGCCTCCAAAGGGACGACCTTGCCTCCTGTCGTATGCAAATGCAAACCGTCCTTGGCAGCAACCATCTCTCCGGCTATATAGATATCGGGCAGAAATTTGATTTTGTTGATGTCTTGGGGCGAAATGGTAAAAAGCAACTCGTAGTCTTCACCTCCACTCAGCGCACAGGTCAGCGGGGGCAAATTGAGCTCCAAAGCAGCCATTTCGGTTTCGGGATGGATGGGAATACCGGATTCCTCCAGATAAGCACCTAAACCCGATTGCTTGCAAAGGTGAAACAAATCGGAAGCCAGGCCATCGGAAATGTCTATCATGGCAGTGGGTTTCAAATCCGATTTTTCAAAGAAGCGAATCATGTCTTTGCGAGCCTCGGGCTTGAGCTGTCGTTCGATGAGATAGGCGTATTTTTCCAACTCGGGCGAGGCTTGCGGGGCAACCTTATTCACCTGCTTTTCCCGCTCCAAAATTTGCAAGCCCACATAAGCCGCTCCTAAATTGCCCGTGATGCAGATGATGTCTCCCTCACGAGCGCCGGAACGATACGCTATCTTTTCAGGAAAAGCACACCCCAAAACCGCCACATTCAACACCAAACCGCGCGGAGAAGAAGTGGTATCTCCTCCCACCAAATCGACCTTATACAGCTCACAAGCCTTGTACACACCCTTGTAGATTTCTTCCATGGCCTCCACCGAAAAGCGGTTGGAAATGGCAAAAGAAAAAGTCAATTGCGTGGGGTGGGCATTCATGGCGTAAATGTCCGACAAATTGGCTATAACCGCCTTGTACCCCAAATGCATCAAGGGCGTATAGGCCAAGTCAAAGTGGATGCCCTCTATCAGGCTGTCGGTACTGAGCAAGGTATAAGGCCCCCTTTTTTCATCGCAAAAATTGATCACCGCCGCATCATCGCCCACACCTTTAACCGTAGATTCCCGGCAAGGGGAAAAATCGGCGGTCAAGTGTTCAATGAGTCCAAATTCGCCCAGGGTATTGACATCGGTCTTCTTAGCCATAAAGTCGTTTGAGATTTGTTCAGGAAAGCTCGGCAAGAGCCGCTTTAATGGCTTCAAAGTCGGGCAGTTCGCCTGCATTTTCCAAGACCTCTGCGTATTGAATGATGCCATCCTTATCTACCACAAAAGCCGAACGCTTGGCCACGCCTTGCATGCCCAGGACAAACTCCTCGTACAAAGCACCGTAAGCCCGTGCAGCCTGACGGTTAAAATCCGACAACAGGGGAAAGTTTAGGTTTTGTTCTTCTTTAAATTTCCCCAAAGAAAAAGGCGAATCCACGGAAATGGCCAAAACCTGAGTGTTCAGGTTTTGATAATTGGCGATGTCATCGCGGGTAGCGCAAAGCTCTTTGGTGCAAACGCCCGTAAAAGCCAGGGGGAAGAAGAGAATCAAGACATTCTGCCCTTGAAAATCGGACAAAGAAACCATGTTTTTTTCGGTATCCGGAAGCGTAAAATCCGGTGCTCTCATTCCTTTTGAAAGGCCCATACGACTTATTTTTTTGAAAGGTTAGGAAAAGGACAACTCGCCCATGTAGCCGTTTAAACAGCTCAAAGGTACAGGTATCGGGGCTTTCGCCCAAATGTTAGGCCGTGCCGAACCAAGCTCCCCGAACAAAAAGTACCGATCAGACCTATTTCACCAAGGTCAGATCTCCGTAATACGTACCGGTAGTGCAATCTAAAAACTCAATGTCGATGAGGTAAGCATACACTCCCGGCTCAAGAGGCCGTCCATTGGCAGAGCGACCGTCCCAACCGAGTTTTTCGTTGTTGAGCGGAATGTCAGTCACTTCAAACAGCAACTCCCCCCAACGAGAGTAAATCTGAAGGCGGGAAATGGAAATGGCTACAGCGCTTCCGTAAGCCGTAAAGTAATCGTTGATGCCGTCTCCATTGGGAGAGAACGCATTGGGAATATAAATGGGCCGAACGGGCCGAACGGAAACCGTAACGGTGTCTTCATCGCTACAGCCGTCCAGATCCACCGCTGTCAGCACAAAATCGGAACTCACCAGAGGTGTAGCCGTGGGCGTCAGGCATTCCAAACAAGACAGCGGCTCAAGGATGCACTCTCCTACGGGCTGAATCCACAAAGGCGTAGCCGGACTGAGCGCCTCCTGAATGCTGCCTTCTAAAATGACGGATTCCCCCAAGTCAATTTCCCTGTCAGGGCCGGCATCTACTATCAGAGGTGGAGGGTCTATCAGTTCCACCTCCAGCGAATCTACACAGCCCTTGATGTCTTGGATAAAGACTTCATAGCTTCCGGCAGGCAGCTCGATAAAATTCCCCGAAGTTTGATAGAACTCTTGGTCTATGCTGAATTGATAGGCCGGAGTGCCCCCGCTGCCCGAAGTGCTGATAGAACCATTGAAATCTCCATGACAGTTGGGGTCATTGCTCCCATCCAATTGAATATCCAAATTCGTTGCCGGATCACAACAAGGTTCGATGAAAATTTCCCGTAAGTCGGATACCGTGCACCCGGCATCGGTCTCCACTTCCAAAACAACGGTTTTACTACCAAAAGATTCGTAAACTACGGTATGAGGCCCTGGCCCCGTAGCCGTAGCGGGATTAGCGCCCTCGCTGAAATACCAGGTATAGGATACCGCTGTCATCCCCTGAGGAATGATGGTCTCATCCGTAAAGGTGATTTCATCTATATCACATTGCCCCCCCAATTCGGGTTCCACCTCAAAACTCGTTTTAGGCCCCAAAAAAGTGCTGGAACCTCCCCAGGTGATGGAAAAGCCATGCCCGGTATTGCTAAAATTGTTGACAACCAGGGCATAGGATTTGCCCGACTCTAAGTTGATGTGAGATACAAAATTGTCATCGCTCGAAGAACAACCCGGAAATTCTTGCGTATCCGTAGAAGACAGAGATAAACCCGTGGCACCCGTACAAGGCTCCCAAACCTCAAAAGGAGCTCCGATATTTTCCCCCGAAGCCATGCAGCGCAGCAAGATTTTACCCGAACAGTCGTCTATGCCGTTGGGTAACTCGTAAACGATAAAATCCAAATCATCCGTAGGATTCGTAGGCGTCAGGGTGAAAGTTAGCGGCCCCGGTTGATCGCAGGTCCACTTGTACCAGACTGAAGCAAACTCTTCTTGTATACAACTGGCCGGATCTACTTCATTAGTATTGAGACCTGCTCCCTGAATACTCTCTACGGTAAAAGGCGATTTGTCGCAAAGCACTACGGCCGTAGCACAATCCGAGCTGGGATCGGGTGGTTGGTTGAAATTGTTGACGCACAACTTAAAGGTGCCCGTATTCCCAAAACGAGCTGAAACGCGAATGTAATAAGTTTCCCCGGGAATCAAAGGCCCTGCAAAGCTCTCAATGACGTTTTGATTGAAGGCATCCGAAGCACAGGCTATTTCCGTCAGGTTAGAACAATCCCCGCTGTAAATTGCAAATTCCGGATTTTCCAAGGTTCCTTCGGGGGCAAGCGGTATGTTGCCAACCACCGTTACGTGTAAATCTTTGGCCTGGGCTGTAAATACAAACCACACATCTCGGGTAGGCGCGTTGAAGGGGAAACAGCCGGGCAGTGCTTGGGGAGACTCCGTAGCACCTGCAGTAGAAAAAGCGCCAGAGCCAGAGCACCAATTGTCCAGGTTAGTCAATGAAATGGCTTGGTTGCAAACGTCGTTGGAAGGCTGGGCATACAAAAAGCCGGGGGCTTTCGCCAAATGCCATCCGGTTAGCAAAACAAAAATGACAAAACGGAAAAGTTTTCTCATGGCTCTCACAAATTTTTCGCTGCCGGCCAAATGCCGGAAGACACTATTTTAAAACGCACATTGGCTGAACTTAGTGGCTCGCGAGCTTTACTTTTTTGTCGGGAGCACAAGGATTGCTACTTTTAGGCCGACAAAAGGCTTTATCCTCATCGGCCGGATTGAAACAGCTCAGATGCGAAGACACATTCCCAACCTCATCACCCTCTTAAACCTCCTGCTGGGCAGTACGGCTCTCGTAGCTCTATTTGCCGAAAGGCCTCAAACGGCGGTGCTGCTGTTTTTCGCTGCCGGTTTGGCCGACTTCTGCGACGGCTTGACAGCCCGCCTGCTCAAAGCCAAATCGGCTGTGGGCAAAGAGTTGGATTCCCTGGCTGACATGGTTTCTTTCGGCTTGTTGCCTGCTGCTGCCCTGTATCAGCTCTTGCAAGATGCCTTACCTAGTCCGACGCCCTTAGACTGGAGAAGCCTGCTCGCCTTTCTGCTGGCGGCTTCCGCCGCCTTGCGTCTGGCCCGCTTTAACCTGGACAAACGTCAGGAGCAGGATTTTATCGGACTACCCACGCCGGCTACAGCGCTCTTCTTTATGGGTCTGCTGCTGATACACAGCCTCCAAAGTACAAGCTGGAGCGCTTTACTCGAAAACCCCATCCTCCTGTATGTCGCTCTGCTGCTGTTTTCTGCTTTGCAATTGGCTCCACTAAAGCTCTTCAGTCTAAAATTTCAGGGCTTGAGCTGGAAAAAGAACGCTTTTCGCTATACCTTTGTGCTGACGTTTATGGCTCTCTTGCTCTGGCTACGCGAGTTTGCCATACCTCTTGTCATCCTCTGGTATGTCGTTCTCGGCATGCTAAAGCAGAGCAGAAAAAATTGATTGTAAATCGCCTGCTACAGGCAGGCATGCCTCGAAAGACTATGCACTACAAAGCAGAAATAAACATCATGCCTCGTAAGGAATTGCTCGACCCCCAGGGTAAAACCGTAGCCCGCAGCATGAAACAACTGGGCCTGCACGGCATACAAAACGTGCGCATTGGCAAGCACATCAGCATGGAAGTCAAAGCCCAAACTGAAGAAGAAGCCCGCAAGCAGGTAGAGGAAGCCTGCACCCGCTTGTTGGCCAACCTCATCATGGAAAAATACGAAATCGTCAGCCTGGAGGCCTGCCCCGATTGAGCACCTGGCTCTCCATACCTACACCTGCCCGGAAGACGCCCGGACAGGCACGAGCTTGACAACAACTAAAAAACAGGGCGCTACGTGGCAAGTCCACCCAAAAGCCTTTTGCAAGGAGCATATGCTGTACCTCATTCCCACGCCCATCGGCCATTTGGAAGACATCACCTTGCGCGCCCTGCGCCTGCTGAAAGAAGTGGACCTCATCCTGGCCGAAGACACCCGCCTCACCGGGCGACTGCTCAAGCACTACGACATCAGCACGCCCATGCAAGCCTTCCACGCCCACAACGAGCACAGCAGAGTACAAAAAATTTTGGATGAACTGCAAGCCGGAAAAAAGCTGGGGCTGGTATCCGATGCCGGCACGCCAGGCATTTCCGACCCGGGCTTCCTGCTGGTACGGGCTTGCCTGGAAGCAGGCATCCAAGTGGAAAGCCTGCCCGGCCCCACGGCTTTTGTCCCGGCCCTTACCGCTTCCGGCCTACCCTGCGACCGCTTTCACTTCGAGGGCTTTCTGCCTCATAAAAAAGGACGCAAAAAGCGCCTTGAATATCTGGCATCCCTGCCTCATACTTTCATCTTGTACGAATCGCCACACCGCATTGCCCGCTGTTTGCACGAGCTGGAAGCCCATTGTGGCCCCGACCGCCCCGCCTGTCTGGCCCGCGAACTCAGCAAAATCCACGAAGAATTTCTCCGCGGCACCCTTTCCCATTTGGCGAAAGCCGCAGAAAAACGTACCTTAAAAGGCGAAATGGTCTTGATTGTCGGTGGTCAAGCTTCCGACAAACGCAACAAAACGACGAGAAAAGATGATCGGTAGAATCAAACAGTGGCTCGGCATAGAAGGTGTAAAAGTGGAGCTCGTCATTCCCGACGAAATTTCCGAAAAAAACGGATTTGTAGAAGGCCGGCTGCGCTTCACTTCCCTGAACGACCAAATGGTCGAACAAGTCAAAGTAGTGTTCATCGAACGCTATGTCCGCGGAAGACGCAAAGAAAAGCGCATAGATGAATACGAACTGGGCAGTACGGTGCTCAACACGCCCTTTGCCGTACCTGCCGGCAAAACAGTAGAACGAAACTTTAAACTACCCTTCAAGCTCGTCCATTCCGACATGGAAAATATGGCCAGGCGCAATATCTTTGCCCGCGGCCTGGTGGGCGCTCTAAAACTGTTAGAAGGCGTAAAATCGGAATTCCGCATAGAAGCTGAGGCCAAAGTCAAAGGGGTGGCCCTCAATCCTTTCGACCGAAAGGCCATTGCCGTGAAGAAGTAGTTCAAAAAAAGCACTATGCAGTTCTTATATCCCGGATTCTTATGGGCGCTGGCCTTCTTGGCCATACCCGTTCTCATTCACTTGTTTTACTTTCGGCGCTTCAAGCGGGTTTACTTCACCAATGTGCGCTTTTTGCGGGAAGTGCAAGAAGAAACCAGTGCCCGAAGACGCCTGCGCAACCTGCTGGTACTGGCCATGCGCCTGTTGGCCCTGAGCATGCTGGTACTGGCTTTTGCCCAACCCTTCCTTTCCCGAAAGGAAAACCTCAAACAAGGCCCGCGAGCCGTGAGTATCTACCTGGACAACTCCTTCAGCATGCAGGCCGAAAGCAGCGATGCCGCCTTGTTTGAACTCGCCCGACAACGCGCACGCGAAATCGTCAACGCCTATTCCAACGAAGACCGCTTTCAAATCCTGACCAACGAACTGAGCGAACGCCAACACCTGCTGCTGGAAAAAGAAGAAGCCTTAAACCTCATCGAAGAACTCGACTACAGCCCCATAACCCGTCCACTTTCGCAAATCCTGGATATCCAGCAAAGTGTAATCCAAAAAGCCAAAGACTTACATGCGGTGCTCTATCTGCTGTCGGATTTTCAACGCAGCATCACCAACTTCCAACCCTTACAAGACAGCTCTCTGGAGGTGTATCTGGTGCCCATGCAAGCCGTCGTACAAACCAACATCAGCATAGACAGCGCCTGGTTCGAAAATCCCATCCGTGCCTTAGGGCAAACGTACAAGCTCTTTACCCGCCTGAGTAACTACGGGGAAGAAGCTCAAGAAGACGTACGCCTGGGCCTAACTCACGAAGGAGAAACCAAACCGGCAGGCACACTGGACATCCCGGCGGGAAAAACCATCACTGATACCATCAAATTAACCATGCTTCAAAGCGGCTGGCATCAAGCCGAATTGAACGTGGACGACTACCCCGTGCAATTCGACGACCGGTATTACTTCGCCTTCCCGCTCAGCAAAGAATTGCCCGTACTCAACATCTATGCCGAAAAACCGCATCCTGCCTTGCGCCAGGCTTTTGAAGCCATGCCACAATTGCGCTACGAAGAGAAACCGCTGTCCCGACTGGACTACTCCACATTCAACACTTACAAACTCATCGTTTTGGATGAAGCCCTGCGCCTTTCTTCGGGCCTAATCGCCGAATTGAAACAATACCTGGCACAAGGAGGCAAACTGCTCATCTTTCCACACCCCCAGGCCGACATCTCCTCCTATCGCCAACTAAGCGCCGCGCTGAGCAGTGCTCAGCTGGCCAGGTGGGAAGAAATAGAACAGGGCGTCACGCACATCAACACCGAAGAATTCATCTTTCGGGAAGTCTTTGAAAACACCGATGAGGCCCTCCGCTTACCGGTTACTCAAGGGCGCTATCAACTCAATTTGCCCCCCTCCTCCAGCGGAGAAATGCTCCTCAGCTACCGCGACGGCTCTGCCTTCTTGGCCAAAACCGAATGGGGCAAAGGCTTGGTTTATACCTGCGCCGCTCCACTCGACGAACAGTACAGCAACCTGACCCGCAATGCGGAAATCTTCGTTCCCATGTTATTCCGCATGGTTCTGGCCGGAAGTAAAGCTCCGGCTATAGCACACACCATCGGCAAGGAAGAATGGCTGGAAGTTGAACAACTGCCCCTTCAAGACCAAAGCGAACCGGTCTATAAAATGGCCGGCCCGGGAGGAGAATTCATACCTGAGCAACAAATCACAAACTCCGGCCTGCGCATCCACCTGCGCAACCAGATACAAAAAGCCGGTTTTTACAGCCTGTATCTGGAAAAAGACAAGCCCTTATACGTCTTTGCCTTCAATTACGACCGCCGCGAGTCTGACCTACAGACTTTCTCTCCGGATGATCTGCAACGCCAATGGCCCCAAATGCAAGTGCTTGACACCTATGCCCGAGCGGACTTCTCCCAATACATCAGCGAACAGGAAAAAGGCCTCTCTCTCTGGCGTTGGTTCCTCATAGCAGCCCTGCTCTTCCTCGGCCTCGAAGGGCTTATCTTGCGCTTTTTCAAAGCCTAAAACCCCGCCCAAAGCATTTTTTTCAAAAAAAATCAATCAAAAGGGGTAAGAACTTCCCGCCTTAGCAGATGTGAAGGTGAGGGGAAAGCCTCTCAGTTCTCAAAACCTGTGGATTTTTTTTCTGCCCGGCTCTGCTTCCCCCTTGGCAAGGGTCGGGCTTTTTTACTCTTATGGCCCTAGTACTGCACTCCTCATTTTAGCTATCTTTACCACAGTAAACCATGCCACTGACCTGGATGTCACCTTACCCAAAGCGCTTGCAGAAAAAACGAGTTTTTAGCGGTAAGCAAACGCCACGCAGTGGACAACACACCATAACACACCCAACATCCAACTTCATTGCCATGAGAAAGCTGTTGTTCTTTTTTCTATCGGCCTTTTTCATCACTCAAAACTTGATAGCACAGGAAGAGCGCCCCGTAGATTTTAGCACACAACAAGAAGGAGATGCCTTGCGCTTTATCCCTCAGCCTCCTCCTTTACAGCAAATGGCCGGCGCGCCACCCGCCTATTGGCAATACTTCTGGGAATTCGGAGATGGCAGCTTCTCCTTTGAAGAACAACCTCTGCACGCCTATCCCGACGGCGGAGAATATGAGGTCATCTTGGCTCTGACGGCCACCTATGACCACGGCAAACCACCTAAAGAAAAACCCAAAAAAGTACGGGGCAACAGCAGCGGCTGGGCCTCCAACCAGCCCATGCCCAACGTCCTGCCCAAGCCCAAAGACGCCATCGCCCTGCAAGCCGTGCGCAATCCAAGGCCCGAAGAAAGCTTCATCCTCATCCTCAGCTACCACAACCCCACCCAACACACCATAGACGGGCAAATCACGGTCAATTACAACGAAACGGCCTTTGGCTACGAGCTATTCACCTTCCGGGAAGCCCGCACCCACTACGGCGAAACCCCAGCACAAGGGCTGAGCTTGCTGCTGCCCGAAGACCAAACGATAGAAGCCTCGGCCTATGCCTGCACAGAAGAAGGGCTGCCTTTCGGCAAATGGGAAAGCAAAACACCCATTCCCTCAATGGCTTATAAAAACAAAAACTCCGACTTCGGCCAGTCCGAAGGTTGGTTCTTCCAAAACCTGGCCCCGGGAGAAACTCGAAACCTCTTCATGAGTTTCGACGCCTCACCCCAAATGCTGCAAGACACCAACGTCATCATCCACTTCCAAGCCCGATTACAAGACGCCAGCGGCCAACTGGACGAAACTTTCGACCTGGCACTTTCCATCGTCTCCTCCCACGACCCCAACTACCTGGCCGTTGACAAACGCCTGAGAAGCTATCGGGGCATTCGCAAAAAGACCTTCAAATACGAAGTGCACTTCCAAAACAACGGAGACGGACCAGCCAACAAAATCCGCGTCAGCGTAAACATCCCCGAAGGCCTCAACCCGGAATCACTGGAAGTCTTGGACTTCTACCCCGAGTGCCCCATTTGCCCGAAAGGGCAAACCATAATCGGTAGCTGCTTAGACACCGCTTTATACAGCAACCGCGTGGAATTCACCTTCCACAACATCTATCTACCCGGAACAAAACAGCAAGGCGTGAGCAAGCGGGATTCCACCAAGGGCTTTATCCGCTATGCCCTCAAACCCGGCAAAAAGACCGAAAAACGCAAAATGAAAAGCCGGGCTTCCATTTTCTTCGACAACGATGCTCCCATCATCACCCGACCGGCTAACACCCGCTTTAAGTGGGGTATATCGCCCGGTCTGGTTTTATCCCGCCCCTTCTACCCCGACACCGTAAGCCAATGGCGACTGGGTTTTGTGGCAGCCCCCTTCAAACCCTATAAACCCTACTTGCAAATGGAAATACACGGGGGCATAGGCTTCAAAGCCAAAAAAACAGAGCAGGAAATGGACACCACTTCCTTTGTCATTCCAGGACAAAATTTCCAAACCGACTCCATTTACACGACACAGAAAAACATTTCAACTTCACGCTTTTCTATGGAGTTCGTCCCCTTGCACTTGCGCCACAACCTGGGGGGCTTCTTTGCTCTGGGCGCCGGAGTCTCCGTAGAATGGGCTCAGGAAGTCCACGATGTTACGGCTTTTCGCTCTCTGACTGAAATTTGCCAAATCGGTTCCGCTGGCACATTTTGCCATACCGATGTAAACCCGGGAACGACTTCTGAAGAGTACAGAACCTCTTCCCAATACTTTGCTCCATCGCTCTTTGCCGAAATGAGCCTGGGCACCGTACGCCTTGGACCTTCCGTAGGTTTGCGGGCCTATCTCCCCCTCTCCGATAAACGAAAATTTTACCTAACTGCTTTCGGCTTATGGCGGTTTTGAATTGGCCTTTTCAGTTCACTCAAACAAAAACACCAGGTTTTCTCCATGAGTGAAAAAAGAAAAATCGTAAGCACTAAGCGCATTAAAAACGCTTTTTGAACATCCGGGCTTCATCTGATCGTGCACTTCAATGATGAGACAACGGGTTCGAGAAAGCCAAGTTTCCGCATTGGCCTCAAACAGCTCTTTTTCATAACCTTCTATGTCTATCTTGACAACATCAAAGCGATCAAACCCAAACTGCTGCCGAAGGCCCTCCGGACTAATGCTTTGCACCCTATTTCGGAAAGACGCATTGTCGGTACCTGCCCATTCTCCTGTAACAAAGTTGGAGGTCACCGAACCACTACCTGTAACACTCAGCTCCACATCATCTCGTGCGGCCAGTGCTTTGTTCAAGCAAATGATGTTGGCATAAGGGCTGGTATTTTTCTCCAGCATATAAAAATTAGACAGCTCCGGCTCAATAGCAAAAATGGTGGCATTTGGATATTTGTTGGCAAAGAAAACAGCTGCCAAGCCAATGTGCGCCCCTGCATCTACAATGATGCGGGGCTCAAAACCAAGGGAGATGTCGTATTCTCGACGGACAAACACCTGATAAAAAATCGGCAAATCGCTGGTATGCGGACGCAAACTAAAAGGGTGAGCCATGCCCTTACAGCTCATGTGTTGGACCCTGTGGGTCTTAATTTTATAGCCCGTTTCCAGTCCTTTATACAGACCAAAGGCCTTGATGTAAGTGTACATTGATTTGAGTACCCGAAGGAGCATACGAGAGGCCTTAACTTACACCCAAATATCGGCATGGATTTTATTTGCCATTATGGCCTTACCCGGCAAATCACCCCTTTTAAAACTCTGCATGCCCCGGATAGCGCGGAAAGGCAATCACATCTCGGATGTTGCTCATGCCCGAAACAAACTGAACCAAACGCTCAAAGCCCAGCCCAAAGCCGGCATGTGGAGCGCCACCGAATTTGCGCAAGTCCAGGTACCACTGCATTTCTTCCTGAGGGATATTCATTTCCATCATGCGCTGCTGCAACAGATCATAGCGCTCTTCCCGCTGCGAGCCACCGATGACTTCTCCGATACCCGGGAAGAGCACATCCATGGCTGCCACGGTCTTGCCATCATCGTTCAAACGCATGTAAAAAGCCTTGATGTCCTTGGGATAATCACAGACAATAACGGGCCGGCCGAATTTCTTTTCCACCAGCCAACGCTCGTGCTCTGCCTGCAAATCTTTGCCCCATTCCACCGGAAACTGAAAACGTCCCTTTTTATAAGGCTTAGACCCCTGCAACAAGCGAATAGCCTCGGTATAAGTAATGCGTTCAAAGGGGTGTTCCAAAACAAAGTTCAGCGTTTCCAATAGACCCATGGGGCGACGCTCTTCCTTCTTTTTATTGCGCTCTTCCTGTTCGAGGCGCTTATCCAGGAAGTTTAAATCTCTCTCGTAATTCTCCAAAGCATAGCGAATGAGGTACTTGAGAAAGTCCTCCGCCAGGTCCATGTCGTCTTTTAAATCAAAGAAGGCCGCTTCGGGTTCTATCATCCAAAATTCCGCCAGATGCCTTGGCGTATTGGATTTCTCAGCGCGAAAAGTCGGTCCAAAGGTGTACACCCTGCCCAAAGCCAAAGCTCCTGTTTCCGCTTGCAACTGCCCCGATACCGTGAGGTTCGTCGGGTGGCCGAAAAAATCCTGCTTCCAATCGACAGCACCATCCTCTGTACGCGGTGGGTCGTTCAAATCCAAAGTCGTTACGCGAAACATTTCTCCCGCACCTTCTGCATCGCTGCCTGTAATAATGGGCGTATGCAAGTAATAGAAGTGATTTTCGTGAAAATATCGGTGAATGGCATAACCCAGGCCGTGGCGCAGGCGAAAGACCGAACTCAGGGTCTGCGTACGCAAGCGGAAAGCCGCATGTTCGCGCAAAAACTCCATCGTCATGCGCTTGGGTTGCAAGGGGTATTCGCTCAAGGGGTTGTCACCCAAGACCTCCACCTCTTCCACCTGAAGTTCATATTTTTGCCCCGCAGCAGGAGACTCGACCAACTTGCCTCGCGCACGCACACAGGCGTGAAAGCCTATTTGTTTCAACAGGTTTTCGTCCAGCTTTTCAGGGTCCACAACCAGCTGCAAATTTTCTGCCGTGGAGCCATCGTTCAGCGCGATGAAACGCTGATTGCGAAATGCCCGCACCCAGCCCGCTACCGTTACTTCCTCTCCCGGAACGGCTTTGGCCAACACATCAGCAAGGGTTTTCTTTAAGCTCATACACTTTGCTTTTAGCCTTTCGGCAAATGGAGATTATCCTTTGCTATAAACGCAGCAAAGGTACAGGCTTTTTTTGTTCTTCTACATCATAGAAGCACTTTTCAGGCGTTGTTCAAACATGAGACCACAGCACTTATATCGCCTGGCAGCGCTCAGCGTTTTGCTCGGCCGGGCTTATCAACATTTGTTTTGGGATGCTCCTTTCAGAGCCCTGCTTTGGGATGAAGCCCGCATGCGGCCTTTGGTCGAAGCGCTGTTCGGCTATTCCTGGAGGGACTGGGTCAGTAGCCCCTCGGCTCATGCCGTCATACAGAACCTCATCACCGGCATGGGCGGCTTTTATCTCCTGGCCGCGCTGATCGTCTTATTTGCCGAAAGGCTACCCAAAAAAGTCGTACAAAGCACCCTTTTGCTGGCAACGGGCTTGCTCACTTTGCTGGCGCTGATGTATTGGAAAGAAAAATTTTTCCATCTCGGGCAATTGTTTGAATACAGCTTGCAGATAGCTGCCTTACCTCTTTTTCTGCTTTCGCAAAACGGAGGATTACCCGCTCTTCGTAGTCGAACTCTCCTCATCAAGGCAGCCATCGCCCTCACCTTCATCTGCCATGGCCTTTACGCCATAGGCGTTTATCCTCGCCCGGGTGATTTCGTTACCATGTTGATGCAGGGGCTGTGGCTGAACGAAGGGCAGGCTATCACGGCTTTGAAGACTGCCGGCCTGCTCGATTTCACCGCCGCTCTTTTGCTCTTTACACCCGAAGGGGTAAGCCTGTTCAAGCGAAACAGCCCTTGGGCGCATCGCCTTTTTAGGGCAGCTCTCTGGTACTGCATCATCTGGGGTTTACTCACAGCCCTAGCCAGGGTTTGGTCCCATTTCTATCTGCCTTTCTGGCTGGAGAGCCTGCACCAATGGGCTTGGCAAACCATCGTACGCCTCCCCCATTTTTTTATTCCCCTGGCACTGCTGTTGCAACAAGCCCCAAAAGAGGCAGCACAGACCTTGAGGCTTTAAATCCGGCAAGCGCCAAAAGGCTTATCTCTACAAAACAGCTTAGGCGTAAAAATGCGTAGATTTGGCTTGATTCGGACCCTTGCACTACGGGTTTCGGCTTATCTTTGCCGGCATGAAACAAGCATACATCGTTTCCGGGCTGCGGACACCCATAGGAAAATTCCGCGGCAGCCTTTCACCCGTGCGAACCGATGACCTGGCAGCGCTGGTACTGAAAGCTCTGGTAGAAAGACACCCCCAAATCCCGCCTGATGCCTATGAAGACGTCTTCATGGGGTGCGCCAATCAGGCTGGCGAAGACAACCGCAACGTGGCGCGCATGGCCTTGCTGCTGGCCGGTTTGCCCTGGAAAGTAGCCGGAGAAACCATCAACAGGTTGTGCGCCTCAGGCATGTCGGCCGTCATACACGCCCGCCGCGCCATCGCCTGTGAAGAAGGCGAGCTTTTCCTCGCAGGTGGTGTGGAGCATATGACGCGAGGCCCCTGGGTCATATCCAAAGCCTCCCAGGCCTTTGGTCGCGATAGTCAGATGTTCGACTCCAGTTTCGGCTGGCGATTTGTCAATCCCAAAATGGAAGCACTCTACGGTACACACAGCATGGGGCAAACGGCCGAACATTTGGCGGAAGCCATGAACATCTCGCGCAAAGACCAGGACCTCTTTGCCTGGCGCTCCCAGCAAAAAGCTGCTGCAGCTCAAAAAAACGGCCGCCTGGCTGAAGAAATCGTACCCGTAGAAATCCCTCGTCGCAAAGCCGATCCGCTGATTTTCTCCGAAGATGAATTCATCAAGCCCGATACCACGCCCGAAGTACTTGCGCGCTTGCGCACGGCTTTCAAATCCGCCGAAGAGGGCGGCACTGTAACAGCGGGCAATGCCTCCGGCCTCAACGATGGAGCGGCAGCCCTGCTCATTGCTTCGGAAAAAGCCGTAAAACAATACGAACTCAAACCCCTGGCTCGCATCGTTTCTTCCGGCGTAGCCGGCGTAGAACCCCGCATCATGGGAATAGGCCCTGTCTATGCTTCTGAAAAAGCCCTGCAAAGGGCCGGCCTCCAGCTCCAGGACATGGACATCATCGAACTGAACGAAGCCTTTGCCGCCCAGTCTTTGGCTTGCACCCGCAGCTGGAACATCCCCGACGACGACCCCCGTCTCAACCCCAACGGAGGGGCTATTGCTCTGGGGCATCCGCTCGGCATGTCCGGGGCCAGAATCCTGCTCACTGCCGCCATGGAGCTTCAAAAGCGGCAAGCCCGATACGCCCTGGTAAGCATGTGTGTAGGTGTGGGTCAAGGCTGTGCCGTCATACTCGAAAAAGCCTGAAACATGATTTATTCCTTTAAAGGCATAAAACCCGTCATCCACCCCTCGGCCTTCGTACATCCGCAAGCCACCATCATCGGAGATATCCTCATTGGCAAAGATGTTTACATAGCTGCAGGTGCCGTGTTGCGCGGAGATTGGGGACGCATTAGCGTAGCCGACGGATGCAACATCCAGGACAATTGCGTCGTACACGTCTTCCCCGGCAAGGATACCACCTTCGGAGAAAACGCCCACATAGGGCATGCTGCCATTGTCCACGGTGCACAAATCGGCCGAGACACCCTCATAGGTATGGCAGCCGTCATCCTCGACAACGCCGTCATAGGAGACGGAAGCATCATCGGTGCAGGCAGCGTCGTTAAAACAGCAGAATGCATCCCGCCGCGCAGCCTGGTCGTCGGCAATCCGGCCCGCATTGTAAAACAAGTATCAGACAAAATGCTGGCCTGGAAGACCAAAGGCACTGAGCTCTATCAACAATTGGCTCGGGAATCTCACACAGTTCTCGAAGTTTGTGAGCCACTCAGAGAAATGCCCCGGGACAGGCCGAGTAGTGAAGAGCTTTATGCAGGGCTATACGAAATCTGGAAAGCCATAGACAAACAGCCCAAAGACAAATAACCCTTAAATCAATCCGCGAGCCTTCAACTCCAGATACTTGTTAATCACGCCCACACTCAAGTCTGCAGGTTTAACGAGCAAAGCCTGAATGCCGTAATTTTGCAATTTTTGCACCATTTCGTACTTGCTGTGGATGAGATGTTGAGCATGAGTTCTCGTATAAATACCCTCCACGTCTTCCACTGCTTGCATGGCTAAGGCTTCCACTTCTGTGTTTTCAAAAAAGACCACCAACAACAAGTGTCTCAGATTGATGCGTCGCAAAAGAGGCAAAGCCCTGTCCAAGGCGTGATGGCTCTCAAAATTAGTGAACAAGATGAGCAAGCTGCGATGCTTGACGAACATACGAGTCGCCTGATACAAAAGCTCAAAATCACTCTCCACCAATCGATGGTGCTGATCGTACAAAGCTTCTAAAACAGCAGACAGTTGGCTTGGCTTTTTGTCTGCCATCAACACATCTCCCAATTTGTCTGAAAAGGTAATCAGGCCGGCTTTGTCGTGCTTGAGAAGTACGATGTTTAAAAGGGCCAGAGAAGCATTGATGGCATAATCCAACAAGGTCAAGCCCTCAAAAGGCATGTGCATAATACGCCCCTTGTCCAAGACGCAGTAAATGTTCTGTGAACGCTCTTCCTGATAGTGATTGACCATTAGGCGATGGCGCCGGCCGGTAGCCTTCCAGTTGATGTGCCGGTAATCATCGCCTTTGACGTATTCCTTGATTTGGTCGAATTCATAGCTGTGACCTATACGTCGTACCTTTCGAATACCTGCACGATCACCCACGCGATCAAAAGCCAAAAAGGCATAGCGCTTCATCTGGATGATTGACGGATAAACCGGCAAGACTTCTTCTTCCGCCAGGCTAAACTTTCGCTGCAGCAAGCCCAGAGAGCTGCTGAGATACGCGTGCAAAGCTCCAAAGACATATTCCCCGCGTTGAACAGGGCGCAACTTGTAGCTCAGTCGTTGCTTTTCGCCTTTTTGCAAACGCGTTTTTAAAAAAAAGTCTCGCTTTTGAAATTGTATCGGCAATTCATCAATCAAAGAAACATATACGGGAAAAGAAAGCAGATTTTCAATCTCGATGTCAACTTTATTGAAATCGCTAAGTGAAAAGAGCTTGGGCAAATGACGCTTTAAATACAAGGGTTTCTTCTTCTTATACAACAGAAGGCCGTCTGCCAGTAAAAACGCAAGCAAAATAATCAGCAGGGATTGAGCCAGCGCAAAACACCAGGGAACAAAAAAACCACAAACAAAGAGCAACACCAAGCCTCCCAACAAGAAAAACAATCTTTTCCCCAAATACAAACTATGCCAGAAATCTTTCAAACTCATCAACGCGGCACTTCAATCTGTTCTAAAATTTCAGTAACGACATGCTTCACTTCCAAACCTTCCATTTCCCTTTCGGGAGTCAAAATCAACCTATGGCGCAAAACGGGAAAGGTTACGGCTCGAATGTCATCAGGCGTAACAAAATCACGCCCTTGTAAAGCAGCTATGGCCTTAGCCCCTTTCATGATGCTTAAAGACGCACGAGGTGATGCTCCCAGGAAAAGATCGGGATGTTCTCGCGTTTTATGTACGACTTCTGCAATATAGCCCAGCAGATCGGAGCGAACATAAATCTTTTCTATCAACTGCCTGAATTTTAAAATCTCTTCTTCACTCAACACAGCCTCCACATCATCTTCCACTCGTTGATCGAAATCTTGGGCGAAGCGCTCCAGAATGGCTCGTTCGTCATCCAAACCCGGATAATCCGCTTTGAGTAAAAAGAAGAAACGATCGAGCTGAGCCTCCGGCAAGCGGTAAGTACCTTCTTGTTCAATGGGGTTTTGCGTAGCCACCACAAAAAACAGATCACCCAAGGCATAGGTAGTCCCGTCTATGGTAGCTTGATGCTCTTCCATCACCTCAAACAAAGCCGATTGGGTCTTAGCCGGCGCGCGGTTGATCTCATCTACCAACACAATTTGCGCAAATACGGGGCCGGCGACAAAAGAAAAATCGTTTTCTTTCATGTTGTACACCGTGGTACCCAACACATCACTGGGCATGAGATCGGGAGTAAACTGCAGGCGAGAAAATTTCAGCTTGAGGGTTTTGGCCAGCATGCGAGCCAACAGCGTTTTCGCTATACCCGGCACACCTTCGATTAACACATGGCCTCCGGCAAAAAGTGCTATCAACAACTCGTCGATAAGCTCTGCCTGCCCGACAATGACTTTTCGCAATTCTGCTCTAACTTTTTCCACAGAACTTTGTAAAGGCTGCAAATCAAGCCTGGCGATATGAGCAGCTGCCTCGGGTTCATAGGGAGAGGCTACCGGAGATTCCACTTCTCGAGGAACCTGCTGCTCTTCGGGGTTTAGGTTTAGTTCTTCCGACATATTTAAGATGGTTTTGAGTTTGAAACTTTCTTCCTGTCCTGTTCGTAAAAAGCACTCAACAACTTGTGCAAGCTAATCAAAACAGGTTCTTCAAAGCGAGAAGAGCGCTCTACGTTTTTTTTCAACAAAAAAATCTTTTCAATTAACTCTTGAGACACACCACTCCGGCGGGCCAGTGCTGAAGCTTGCTTTGAAGAAAGCTCACCGTGTAAAGATAAGGCATAATGCCTATGCACATAGCCTACCCACAGCCGCAACATTTCCAGCCCCAACTTTCTATGATTCCCCTTCAAAAAAGTCAATTGCCCGATCAAAGCAACATATTCCATGGAGGTGTTTTTCGGCTGCACCAAAACGGGAACAATCCGCTGACGACGCTTCCCCATAAACAAGACAAACAACAAACCCGAACTCAACAACAAATACCAAGCCCAAGCCAAAGAAGGCTGAGAAAGTACGTATTTCAAAGGAGTTTGAGACAGCGTAGGATACACATCATCAATATCGTCAAAGGCAAAAGTAGGCCTACTGTCCCAATAGATGTGGCCTTTCGGCAAATGTGCAAAAACCGCAGAGGCATAGGCAAAACCTTCCTCCTCCAACAAGCTGTAATTGGTGAAAGCCAAGGGCGTGGAATGCAGGTAAATCTTCCCTTTGCCGAAAGGCAAATAGAAAAAATTTACGCCTAAGGGTTCTTCTTCACCCTCCTCATTTTCATAGACATAATCCCCTATGCGAATTCGGCCCAAAGCTCTTAGCGCTATTTCTTCATCAGGACAAGCAGACCAACACGGACACAGAAGTTCTTCTCCCAACTCATGCCAATTGAATAACCCTACTTCGTAATCAGATCTAAAAAGCAAAGTATGAGAAAGAATTGTGGAATCCAGGGTGAGTTCAAGAACGGCGAGAGAGTCCCTGTAAAAATCGTAAAAAAACTCATCGTAAAAATCTTCCTGTAAAACAGGGTATTCTTCTCCGTTTTCATATTGAATGAACCAAGAGCCATCATGCTTTCGCCAACACATCCGATAAAGCAAAGAAACGGGTAATCCTTCCGATGCTATAAAAGCCACATGCCCCTCTTCCACAAAATCCAGCAAGCGCTCATTCTCCACCGAATCGTAATTCATCTGCACTCCAATAAAGACAAAAGCAGAAGAGTCATCTCTTTCGTCAAAGGTGAGGCTATCTTCCAAAACCGTGAAATCCCTTGAAGAATTTTTCAGTAAATCATAGATGAAATACAAAGCATAAGGGTCTTTACTTTCGACTTGATAATTGGGATACCACCAGGAGTAACGGGCACCAAATTTCTTGGGTAAAACCAGAAACACAACAAACAGGGCTGCTCCTGCGACCAACAATCCTATACTCTTTCTTGTCTTATCACTCATTATCGGAAGAAGTGCTTCTCAGTTCAGTAAAAAAATGTTCAAATTTTTCTTTAATCAAAGCATAAGCCTCTGCATCTACGGAATATTCGCCGTATCCGGTATAATCAAAAATGCGAGTTAAATCAGAAAAAAGCGCAAAGAAATCTGTTCCGGAAAGCTCTCTGAGAAGTTCTCCATTGGTTTTGTCTTTACTCCAAATAACGAGCTTTTTTTGCACCAGAAGCTGCAAGGCTTGTAAGTAGATGAGACGTACTGCCAAGGCGTACTCACCATTTCGCTCTGCCTGTTGCCGAGGTGTCTCAATATCCGCTTCCTCCAGATGAAGACGCAAATACTCCACCGTTTGCTCCCCGGAAAGTTCACCTCCGATTTTCTTTTTCTTCGGCATAAAAAGTGGCTCACCGGTGGCCAAAGAGGCTATCCCCCAAACGATCACGGCAATGAGAATGACAAGCCCCACTACCCGAAAAACAGCAATCCACAATTCCGCGCTACGCTTTTCTCTTTTCTGCTCTATTTGCCTTTTTTCCTTCTTCTTTTTCTCTTTCTCAGGCAAAGGAGGATAATCTACCGTACTAACTAAAGCTTCCCAACGCTCTTTGTCTAAACCCTGAACCTCTGCTGCTTGAGCTTGCAAAGGTACTGAAAAAAAACAAGACGAAAACAAAAAGAAAGAAACAAGAAACACTATAGCTTTTAAAATGGAGCCGGCACCCTTTCCGGAGCCTTCCCTTTCTTCCTTTTCCAGACCTCTAATGCGTTTCGACATGCCCAACTGTTCTATCCGATTCTTTAAAGCCTCCGCCGTATGGATTTCTTTTACGGTAAAATACATCTGCCCCATAGCGATAAAAACCAAGGTAAAGTACGTCAAAAAGGCAAAGAGGTACATCCAGATAAAAACCCAGGAGACGATCTTTGACCCGAGTTCATCATCTGCCACAAAAAAGTTCATAGATATAAACTGCAGCAACAAATTAGGCAAAGGAGTCTGCAAAAACAAAAAGAGAAAAAAGCCAATCAAGCCTATGGATAAAGCCAGGATGACATACTGAGAAAATCCATTGGCAATGGTTTTTATCGACTCAAAAAGGGAAGCATTCATCATATTGTTCCTCCACTCCTTCCAAATAGAAATAAAGGCTGCCAGACTTATCCAAGAGATCAGTACAAACTCCAAGAACAAAGACATATCGCCAAAAAGATGAATAGACCAGAGCAAACCTCCCATAAGAGGAAACAAAGCGCCAATAGACTTCCAAACTTCCTCTCCCGACTTTTTATCCGACGGAGCCTTGTCAAGCTCTTCAAAGAAGAATCCTCCGAGCTGATAAGCTAAGATACCCAAAAATATCATTTGCGAAAAACCCGATAAAAGGACAGTGTTCAAATCCATTCTCCCGTTATTCCAAGATCCAAACAGAAACATGGGCTTATCGAAAACAGCTTGCAAATTCACCTCTGCCTTTCCTTCAGACAAAAATTGGACAACAAACCGAAGAATCAAAAAAAGCAATGGAATGAGAAGGGAAAACTTAAACAACAAGGGTAACAAACGCCCGGAATACTTTCGAAAAAAAGAAAAAGTATCCACAAATAATTCTCCTCCACTTCTGGGCTTGTCATAACGTATGGCTTGAAAAGCATCGGGAGTTAATCTGCCCGGAGAAGAGATAAGTGCTCCTCGCTTACGACCGATTTTAATCGGCAAGTACACGTAATAATAAATCACAAATGCCAGGCAGAGCAAAATAAAAAAGCCTCTAATCCACTGAGGTGCTTGGGTATAACGCGAAAAAAAGCCCTCAACAAAAGCTGCTATGAGCGTAAGAGGAACAATACCCATCAAAATCTGCACGCCCCGACGAGCCGAACGACGAAAAGATTTTATACGGGAAAGCGTTCCCGGAAAAAGTAAGCCCATCCCCATCGTCAAACCCGCAGCACCGGAAATTACCGCAGCCGACATCTCCAAGGTACCGTGCAACCAAATCGTCAAAAAAGACGTCCAAAACAAATCCCGCTCAATAAAAAAATACTGAAACGTGCCTACCATGATGCCGTTGTACAACAAGATGGCTAAACTGCCAATTCCAGCAAAGAGACCTGAAAAAAAAGTCAGCATATTCACCCATAAATTGTTCATGGCAATGCCCACAGACATGCCCAAAGCATCTCTGCTCCGGTAAACGGCCAAAGGGTCCCCCGAAGCAATATTCTCCTCCGTCATCATCACATAGCCATCCCCCAGGATGAATCGGGCAAAACCGGGATCATATATACTGGAAAAAACTCCAATCAAAACACTGAGCGCAAAAAACAGAAAAGACAGACGCATCGCTCCACGAGCCTCATACACCAGCAAGGGAAGATCTTCAGCCCAAAAACGAACAAAATCAGATTTGCGCACTTTCCTGCGCTTGTACAAGTTGTCAAAAATTTTGCGGGCCAGAGTATTCAGATAAACGCGTACCGAACGAAAACGATAAAAAGTCTGAGCATAGGACAAATCGTCACTGACCTTCACAAACAACTCACCTAAATCCGAAGGATCAGCCTGCTTTTCCTCAAGCAAAACCTCCAGCTCCTCCCACTTTCTTTTGTTTTGGTCGATGAAATCTCGTTCTCGCATGGGGTAAAAATACAACTTTTACTATATTTGAGCCAAAATCCTCCAAAGCCATGCCAGCAACGCTATTTATAGTAACCCCACAACAAGTACGCATCGAGTACGAACTGGCAACACTTGGAGAGCGCTTCATCGCCAAAATCATCGACATCCTTCTCTTCTCTGTCGCCTATTACTTCTTTACTTATATCTTTTTTGAGCTGACAGCAGCAGCTCTACAAGATACATGGTTCACCTTATACCTTTTCTTTTTCTTCCTGCCTCTCTTCAGCTTTTTGCTCTACCATTTTCTTTTTGAACTTTTTAAAAACGGACAGACGCCTGGAAAAATGTTGCTCTCCCTGCGCGTCGTACCCCTCGATCAGTGGGAGCCCAAGCTCAGTCACTATGCGCTAAGGGCAATCTTTCTCATACCCGACCTCATCATGAGCATGGGTATCTTCGGCGCCCTGTTCATCAGCGGCTCCCCCCTGAGACAACGCATGGGAGATCTGACAGCCCATAGCGCTGTAGTTCGCCTGAAAACACAGCGCACTTTCTCTATAACAAATATATTAAAAATAAATAACAAGAAAATCAAAAAAATCACCTGGCCTCGCCTCAAAGAATTGACCGATGAAGACATGCTTCTCGTCAAAGAAACACTCCAACGCTATAAACTCTACAACAACAAGAGCCACCGCCAAGCGCTGCAACAACTGTGCGTAAAGATGGCAGAACTACTGCAGACAGAGCCCCCCAAACCCAAAGACAGAGAAAAGTTTCTCAAACGCATACTCAATGAATACGTGCTGATTACGCGCTAAAAAAGTTAAACGCTTTCGCGCTCCAGCTCAAAAGTATCGTCATCGTCGGTAGCAGCCCCACTTGTCTTCTCCCAAATCCAAACCAAAAACACCGAAACGTATTCCAAGGCAACTATCCATAAGTTTTCAGTATAAACCGGATAGCTGTAGTTGATGTAAGTCCAACTTATGGCATAGGACCACCACAAAATAAAATAAGGGGGCGATTTGCGAAAAAAAACAGCTAACAAAACGGGAAAACTCAAGTACCAAGGATGTACAATGGTTGCAAAAAGTAAATAAATCACAAAAGACCAAAAGCAAGTCTCAAGAAAATCTCTAAAATCTCCACGCCTCCGCCACCAGGCAAGCCCCAAAATGATTAAGCCCGCCATCACGCCCAGCAAAGGCCCCAGGCGATGGATGTCGTTGTAACCCAATTGCAGATAGCGCAGCCAACGCAACAGATAATACACCGAAGCATTAAACTCAAATTTTCTAAAATACAAATCCAGGCTTTCGCCAAAATGACTGACAAAAAAACCGTGAAAAAACGGCCAAAACAACAGCAAAAGGGCCACAAGAAGGGTTCCAAACCAAGGCAAAACCAAAAAACCGCTTTTCTTCTGCCGAATAACATTTGGCGAAAG
>JALSKB010000003.1 GCA_026989035.1 Saprospiraceae bacterium
CGGGCAGCCTGACTTTAGGGGGTATCATTGCGGCTCTGGCCATTCTGTTGCGCAAAGAACTGTTGATTCCCATTTTGTGTGGCATCTTTCTGGTTGAGAATCTTTCGGTTGTTTTGCAGGTAGCTTACTTTAAGTACACCAAGCGAAAATACGGTGAAGGAAGACGTATTTTTAAAATGTCTCCTTTACACCACCATTATCAAAAGCTCGGTTTGCCAGAGCCTAAAATCGTAGTTCGCTTTTGGATTGTGGGTATTTTGTTGGCTGTAGCTACACTCTTGACTTTAAAAATTCGCTGATGCAGGCTAAAAAGCGATGGTATAATATAGGTGTTTTGGGTGCCGGCGAAAGCGGGCTGGGGGCTGCTTTGTTAGCTGCAAAACAGGGTTTGAAACCCTTTGTTTCAGACAAAAACAACTTGTCAGAAAAAGCCTTGAAGACATTGGATGAAGCCGGGATTCGTTGGGAACAAGGCAAACATACTTTGGCTTTTCTTCAGGGGTGTGATTTAGTTGTTAAGAGCCCGGGTATTCCTGAAAATGCCGCGGTCGTAGCAGCTCTTCGTGAGGCGGGAACGCCCATACTGTCTGAAATCGCTTTTGCCGCTCATTTTGCGGAAGCAAAAAAAATCATAGCCATCACGGGTAGCAATGGCAAGACGACGACTACGGGTCTGACAGCTCATTTGTTGCAATCGGCAGGCGTCCGCGCCGTGGCTGCAGGCAACATTGGCAAGAGCTTTGCCCGAGTGTTGGCGGAAGGACAAGAGTTTGACTATTACGTGTTGGAGGTTAGCAGTTTTCAATTAGACGATGCCCCCGATTTCCGTGCTCATCTTGCAGCCCTTTTGAACATTACGCCGGATCATTTGGATCGCTATGGCCGGCAGTTGATGCGATATGCTTTCGCCAAATTTGGCGTAGCGGCAGGGCAGACGCGCGACGATTATTTCCTGTACCATGCCGACGACTTTTATACACAGCAATTTTTGTCGGCTTTCGCCAAACGGAATCCGTTGCAGGCTAAACAACTGGTTCTTCATCTGCCGGAAGACTGTACAGAGCAGGCTCTTGCTGTAGAAGGCCATAGATATGATTTGACAGGTAGCGGTTTGTTGGGTAAACATAATCTACTCAATGCCTTGTTTGCCATTCGCATGGTATTGTTGCTCGGTCTTTCTCCGGAGCAAATTCAGAGGGGCTTGGATAGCTTTCGCAATGCACCGCATCGACTGGAGCGGGTGGCGGAAATTAGAGGTGTCCTCTTTATTAACGATAGCAAAGCTACCAATGTGGATGCTGTTCGCTATGCCCTGGACGCCATGGATCGTCCCATAATCTGGATTGCCGGAGGCACAGATAAGGGAAATGATTATTCCTTGTTGAAAGCCTTGGTTAAAGACAAAGTAAAAGCTTTGGTCTGTCTTGGTCGGGATAATGAAAAGTTGAAAAAATCCTTTGCCGATGTTCTCGATGAAGAAGTAGTGTTTGAAAGTTGTTCTACGGATGAAGCACTTGCTTGCAGTATGGCTGTAGCCCAAGAGGGTGATGTGGTTTTGCTCTCACCTGCCTGTGCTAGTTTCGATTTGTTTGAAAATTACGAAGATAGAGGCAATCGCTTTAAGCAAAGTGTTCGCCAACTTTTAACGCCTGAAAAATCATAATTATGTCTATTAGTCATAAAATCTATACGGGCTTAAGAGGAGATAAGACGATCTGGTCTATTGTTGTCTTGTTGGCTTTGGTATCCACTTTTGTGGTGTATAGTGCCGGAGGTTCCTTTTTTGCCATCACGCAGGGCATTTCTCCCGAAGGGTTGCTGATGAAACATGTGGGTACTTTGGCTATAGGATTTGTCGTCATGTACATCGCTTATTTGTTGCCCTATCAGCGTTACAAAACCTTGGCTCCCTGGCTGTTGCTCCTTTCGGTGGTATTGTTGGTGTACACTTTGGCCAATGGAGTTGAAATCAATGGCGCACGGCGCTGGATTCGGCTTCCTTTGGGTGTGACTTTGCAAACTTCGGATTTAGCCAAGGTAGCCCTGGTGCTTTTTGTGGCTGATCGGATGACGCGTTTCAAAGATTATATCCAGGATTTTCAAAAAGCTTTTTTGCCTTTGATTGTACCGATTTTATTGGTGTGCGTGTTGGTTATGCCTTCTGACTTGTCCACGGCAGTTCTTTTGTTTGTCTCTATGCTTTTTTTGCTTTGGATTGGCAGAGTTAATTGGAAGTACCTGGTGAGCTTGGTGATGTTGGGTCTTGTCATGTTTTCTTTTGTAATTTCTCTGGGTCTGTTGTTTCCAAGTGTGATCAGGGTGGATACCTGGGCAGAGCGAATTAAAGATTTCGTTGAATCGGAAAGCATTCCTTTGATGGATTCGGATGCGCCGTTGGAACAAATTGATTATGCCCGTATGGCTATTGCCCATGGTGGTTTTTGGGGGCAAGGGCCGGGTAAAAGTACTATGCGCAATTTCTTGCCGGCTTCTTATTCTGATTTTGTTTATGCCATTCTCCTTGAAGAATATGGGTTTGTTGGAGGGCTGTTTGTGTTGGGGCTTTATGTTCTTTTGCTTTTCAGGGTAATCAAGCTTGTAACGCTGAGTTCGAAGTCCTTTGGTGCTATGGCAGCCATGGGGCTGACTATCGTGCTCGTTTTGCAGGCTTTTTCCAATATGGCTGTGTCGGTGCATTTGATACCGGTAACGGGTTTAACCTTGCCTGTAATCAGCAAGGGTGGTACATCGATTTTGTTCACTTGTTTTTCGCTGGGAATTATTCTCAGTGTGAGCAGATATGTAGAACGCCAACACGCTGCTAAACGAGCTGAATCATGAGGGTTTTGATCGGTGGCGGAGGAACGGGCGGGCATGTTTTCCCGGCTATAGCCATAGCAGATGCCCTCAAGGCTATGGTGCCGGAAGTCGATTTGCTCTTTGTAGGAGCAAAAGGCAAATTGGAAATGGATCGAGTCCCGAAAGCGGGTTATTCGATTGAGGGCTTATGGATCAGCGGTTTTCATCGTTCTTGGCGGTGGTCTAACTTGCTGTTCCCTTTGAAATTGGGTTTCAGTTTGTGGAAAGCTGCAGGCATATTGCGGCGCTTTAGACCGGATGTGGTGGTGGGCGTAGGGGGGTATGCCAGCGGACCTGTACTTTATCTGGCTGCTCGTCAGGGCATACCGACTTTAATTCAGGAGCAAAATTCCTTTCCGGGAATAACAAACCGCTTGCTAGCAAAAAGAGTGAATCGCATTTGTGTGGCTTATCCGGATATGGAGCGCTACTTTCCCTCTTCCAAACTGAAGTTGACGGGCAATCCCGTGCGGGATCTCATCCGGAGCAGCCAGGCAAACAGGCTGGAAGCTTTGCGCTATTTCGGACTGGATGAGAAGCGAAAAACCATTTTCGTTTTTGGGGGCAGCCTGGGTGCAGGTAGTTTTAATGTTGCCATGTCGAAGCAATTGAATTTGCTGGAAAGTCATCCGGAGGTTCAAGTCTTGTGGCAAACGGGAAAGCTGTACTGGGAAACTTATGCTCAACTACCTGTAGTAAGGCATCCACGTGTTAAGGCTCTGGCTTTTGTAGATCGCATGGATCTGGCTTATGCCGCGGCGGATGTGGTGGTGAGTCGGGCAGGTGCTTTGAGTGTATCGGAATTAGCCGTAGCCGGTAAGGCGGTGGTTTTTATTCCTTCTCCCAACGTGGCTGAAGACCATCAAACCAAAAATGCCAAAGCTTTGGTCGATCGACATGCAGCGCTGATGTTGCCCGATGCGGATACTGAGGAAAATATCTTGCGTGTGCCGCTTGAACTTTTGGCAGACGAAGATGCCCTGCGAAAACTGGAACAAAACATTCGCAGCCTGGCAAAACCCCGGGCTGCAGAAGATCTGGCTAAGGAAATCGTTCAACTGGCTTCGGCCGGAAAATAATATGTTGATAGAAAAATTGCATAGCATTTATTTCGTAGGGATAGGCGGCATCGGGATGTCGGCTTTGGCCCGTTATCTGCACGCGCAAGGCTTGCAGGTTGCGGGTTATGACCGTACTTGTACAGACTTGACCCGAGCTTTGGAGAAAGAGGGTATAGCTATTCACTATACCGATGAGCCTGCTCTTCTGCCTCGGTATATCGATCTGGTCGTTTATACTCCGGCTGTGCCAAAAAACCATCAAGAGTTGCAGCAACTGCGCAGCACGGGCGTGCCGATTGTGAAGCGGGCGGAATTGTTGGGTTTGATCAGCCGGTCAAAACATACGCTGGCCGTAGCGGGAACTCATGGCAAAACCACAACCTCTACACTGTTGGCTTGGCTATTGGCTCAGGCGGAAATGCAACCTACGGCTTTTCTGGGCGGTATCGCTTTAAATTGGAACAGCAATTACGTAGCTGGTAAAGGGCCGTGGGTTGTAGTAGAGGCAGATGAGTTTGATCGTTCCTTTTTGCATTTGCATCCCAATATGGCTGCCATCATGTCCATAGATGCCGATCATCTGGATATTTATGGAGATGAACGTCAAATGTGGGAGAGCGGTTTTTTGGCTTTCGCCAAATTAGTCCCTTCGGATGGCAATTTATTCGTCCCCGAACGCCTCAGGGCTGTATTTGCCGAAAGGCAACAAACAACAAAGCTAATCACTTTCGGCCTGAACGAAGGCGACTATCGGGCTGAAAAAATACGCGTGGAAGCGGGCTACTTCGTCTTTGATTTCCGCTTGCCAAGTGGCGAATTGCTGGAAGCCATGCGTTTGTTTCTGGCGGGGCAGCACAATGTGGAAAATGCCGTTGCAGCGCTGGCCATGGCTCTGGAAGCCGGAATGCCGCTCGAAACAGCCAAAGAGGGGTTGGCTTCTTTTAAAGGCATTAAACGACGCTTTGAACGCATTGTCGAGAGCGAGGATGTGGTTTATATCGATGATTATGCCCATCATCCTACGGAATTGCAGGCTGCTATTCAGGCGGCCAGAATGTTGTATCCCGATCGAAAATTGACGGGTATTTTCCAGCCTCATCTCTATACGCGTACGAGGGATTTTCAACGAGGTTTTGCCAAAGCTTTGGATGCTTTGGACGAGGCTGTTCTGTTGGAAATTTATCCGGCTCGGGAAGAACCGCTGGAAGGCATCAGCTCGGAAAGCATTCGCCAACACATGCAGAACAAACAGGTGCCTGTCTTGAAAAAAAGTGAGGTTCCGGATTATCTCCGTCGTCATCGTCCCGAACTATTGATGACTTTGGGAGCAGGTGATATCGATACGCTGGTGAAACCTATTGCAAAACTTTTGACCCATAGACCATGAAAGGAAATAAACATATAAGATCCTGGTTGAAACCGGCTTTGGGCCTAAGTGCTTTGGTTGTTCTTATCCTGTTGATTCTTACGGCTGTTGGTCGCCGCAAAAACAGTCAAATCAGAGAAATGGCTATAGCCGTGGCTGAGGTTAAAGGCGAACAGGCCACTATGGACGTGGAGAGTATTCGACGTTTGTTGCAAAAGAGTTTCGGCTTTGGGTTTGCCGGAAAGAAGGTCGAAGAACTGGATATTCACCGCATTGAAGCCGTTTTGGAGCAGGACCCCTTTGTGGCGGATGCCGAGGTGTGGGTTGATGCGCGTTATGTGTTGCACGTTTTGTTGCACCCGCGCATTCCCATTTTGCGCATCATGGATGGTAAAGGGCAAGATTACTACCTGGATGCAGAGGGAAATCGCATGCCGAAATCACCCAAATTTTGGGCCCGAACCTTGGTGGCAACCGGTGATATTCCTCCTTATGTTCCCGATTTCAAGGAACGCAGCGCTTATGCCTTGAAGGATTTGTATTTGCTCAGTCTGGATATTCTTGCAGATCCTTACTTGTTGGGCTTGACAGAGCAAATACATTTGGAGAATGGGGAGTTTGTTCTGTATCCGAAAATAGGACGGCAGCAAATTTTGCTGGGAAAATACGAGCATATTCCCTCCAAATTTGACCGCTTGAAGCGCTTTTATCGAGACGTTTTGCCCTACAGGGGCTTTCGATATAAAACCATTGACCTCCGATATAGGGGGCAGGTGGTCGGAAAGAAGTAAGGGTGAAAAACCGATGTTTTTTGCTCTTGTCAGCAAGTTTTTTTTGAAAGGCCTTAAACTTTGAATTATGCAAAACTTTCAAGTCAACCGAGACTCCTTAACTTTAACAGGAGATGCCGGGCAAAGATCGCTGATTGTGGCCATAGACATCGGCACCACAAAGGTGTGTGCCGTAGCAGGCCGGAAGAACGAGCACGGCAAATTGGAAGTACTCGGCTTCGGTCGGGTAAACAGTGAGGGCGTCTTGCGGGGCGTCGTTTCCAATATTGAGAAAACCGTGCGTGCTATTAAAGAAGCGGTGGACATTGCCCGCCAGGCTGCCGGCACCGGCTTTGACCAGGTATTTGTCGGCATTGCCGGTCAACACATCAAGAGCATGCAACATCGAGGCATGTTGACGCGCAGCAATTTGCATACCGAAATCAGCCAGGCAGATGTTCAACAGCTGATTAACGACATGCACAAATTGGTCTTGCCCCCGGGCGACAAAATTCTGCACGTCATTCCTCAGGAATACACCGTGGACGACGAGCAGGGGATCATGGATCCCGTGGGTATGTCGGGTGTGCGGTTAGAAGCCAATTTTCACATCATCACAGGGCAAATTTCCGCTTCCAACAACATTAAACGTTGTATTGAACGGGCCGGCTTGAAGGTGGCCGGCATGACGCTCGAACCCATTGCTTCGGCTCGAGCTGTGCTCACCGAGGAAGAAAAAGAAGCCGGTGTGGTGCTGGTGGATATGGGGGGAGGTACAACGGACATCACCATCTTTCAGGAGGGCATCATACGGCATACGGCTGTGATTCCTTTTGGCGGCAACGTCATCACAAAAGATATCAAAGAGGGCTGTGCTGTCATGCACCACCAGGCCGAACGGCTGAAGCTGCGCTTTGGTTCTGCTCTGGCTAAGGAGGTGTAC
>JALSKB010000004.1 GCA_026989035.1 Saprospiraceae bacterium
GTCTTGTATCTCCTTGCACTTCAACGAAAAACTCGGGCTTGAATCAACACCATGCTCGGCCTGTGTGTTGTTTTATCAACTGCTTGAAAGGCAGTATTGTAACCAGAAATCGAAACCCATGACAGTACGCTACTTTTTTTTCCTTCTCTTTGTCGCTTTCAGCACTTCTGTTTTTGCTCAAAAGCCTAATTGCGATTCTTATGTTGAAGATAGTAAAACGCTAAGGGGCATTCGCTATGTAGAGATGAACCCGCAAATCATTGTGCTGCGGGGTAGTTACAGCTACAGCATGAAGCTGTTTACCGATGATCACGGCATACAGGCGCGCTTGTATTCCAAAGGAGGGGAACGTTTAAGGCAAAACAATGAAGTCATTTTTGTAGATATTCTCGGTGTTCGTCGTCGCTATCGCTTTGTAGAAGCAGAAATCAGTTCTACGGAGAGCGGGCAACCGGTACATGAAAACGTTCTGCGTTTGGATTTTTCCGCTGTAGAATGGATGGCCGGTACGAAGTTGGCCACGATTTATTTGGTCAACAAGAGCGCTAATCAAATGAAAAAATTTAGCATCAACCCCAGTCGCCAAGAGGGCTTGTTGAATATGGCTTCTTGTTTCCTCTCCATCATTGACCCGGGTACTACGGCTTCCTCCCAGGCTTCTGTGGTGACAGAGGAGACTACTCCTTCGCGGCAAAGCGTTTCCCGCATTTACGACAGAGATGTCATGAGCGATGATGAATTGGAACAGCTGCGCCGCGATTTGGAAGTGCTAAAAGAAAATTTGCGACAGCAAATCGAGTCGGAGAAAGCGCAGGCGGAACATCAAATAGCTGCATACCGGGAGGAGGTGCGTCGGGCCAGGGAAGAAGCGGAAGCCAGTAAAAAACGCTATGCCGATGAAGTGCAGGAGGCGCGTAAAGCTTCCCAAAATAAAATTGAACAAATCGAAGAAGAAACCAGGCGCCGTGTACAGGAAGCCAAATCCAGTGCAGAAAGCGAAATAGAGCAAATCCACGCCCGCGTTTACGAGGCCCGCGAAAAAGCGGCAGAAGAAATTAAGCGAGCCCGAGAAGATGCCGCCACCGAAGTTGCTAAGGCTCGCGAAGAGGCTTCTCAGGAGTTGGCTGAAATCAATAAGCGTTTGGAACAGGCCCGATTGGAGTATCAGGATGAGATTGACAACATGCGTCTTGCTACCCAACAGGATATTGAGAAAATTAGAGCACAAGAGGCTGAAGCCATAGCCAAAGCTCGCCGAGAGGCCGAAACCAAGCGCGAAATTACCATAGAAGAATTACAACTGACCAAGGAACAAGCAGCACAGGAACGTCTGCGCATTCAAGAAGAATTGGCCCGAGATATTGCTCAAATGAAGGAGCGGATTGCTTTGGAAAAGGAAAAGTTAAACAAAGAAATCGTCGCAGCACGTCAGCGGGCTGCGGAGGAAAAAGCACTGGCAGAACAAGATTTAGCCAAAAGGCTGGCAGAAATGCGCGAACAAGCAGCTCAGGAAAAAGAAAGCCTGGCTCTGGATGTGGCGCAAGCTCGTGAACGTGCCGTCAAGGAAAAGGCCGCTATCGATAAGCAAATCGTCGAAATGAAACAGGAAGGAGAGGCGCAGAAGAAAGCCATACAGGACGATTTGGCCAGAGAATTGGCAGAAATGAAAGCCCAGGCCGAGCAGGAAAAAGCTCGTATGGCAGAAGAAATAGCCCAAGCCAGGGAACGTGCTGCTTTGGAATTGAACGAAATTGCTGCGGAAGAAAACCGCATTGTCGAAGAGACACGGCAAAAAGCTGAAGAAGAAAAACGGCGCATTGCAGAGGCCGTACAGAAAGTTCGTGAACGGGCCGAACGCGAAATCCAACGGATTCAGGCAGAGAAAGAAGAGGCTATAGCCGCCGCTGAAGCGGAAAAGCAAAAAGTCTTGCAGGAGAATGCCCAAACTGTGGCTGAAGCGCGTTCAAGGGCCGAGGCGGAAGTTCGCAAGGCCAAAGAAGAAGCTGCCCGACGTGTACAGGAAGTCAATCAACAGGCTGAAGCAGCCCGCCAAGACTATGCCAATGAAATCCAACAGCAAAAAAGTGCCGCTCAACAGCGTTTGGATGAAATAGAACAGGAAAAACAAGCTGCCATTGCCCAAGCTCAACAAGAAATTCTGAATATGAAGCAGTTGACTGAGGAAGAAATGCGCTCGGCTATGGAAGAACAGGCACAGGCCATCCTGGCTGCCCGCAAAAAAGCTGCTGAAGAAATTGCCAAAGCTCGGGAAACAGCTGTTCGCAAACAACAGGAATACGCCGATCAAGTTTCGGAAGAGAAAAAGCGAGCGGCAGAAAACATTGCAGCCATTCGCAGTGAAGAGGCACAGGCCATTCAACAGGCTCGCCAAGAAGCTGCTGAGGAAAAACAACAACTGGCTGCTCAAGTGGCCGAAGCCCGTGAAAAGGCTGCTAAACAATTGGCCGAGTTGGATGCGCAATTGGCCGAGGAGATGCGTCAAAAACGCGAGCAAGTTACGCGTGAAAAAGAGCAACTGGACATCGACTTGCTCAATGCCCGCAGCCTGGCTGCCGATAGCATTGCAGCTGCTAAACAAAGGGCTGCCCGTGAAATAGCTACAGCCCGCAAAAAAGCTGCCGAAGAAGTGGCTCTGGCTAAGGAACAATTGGAAAACCTGAGACAAGACCTGGCTAAACAAAAAGCTGCCGAAGAGCAAAAAGCTGCTGAAGAACTAAGTGCCCTGCGCCAACAAATAGAGGAAAAGAAACGCAAGTTGCAAACCGAACTGGAAAGTGTGCAGCAGGATGGTTCTATCCAAATAGAAATTGCCCGAAAACAGGCCGCTGAAGAAATTGCTGCAGCTCGTCGAGAAGCCCAGGAAAAGAAAGAGCAATATGCCCGTGAAGTTCAAGACGCTCGAGAACGAGCTAATGAAGAACTGGCCGCCATACAGCGACAAAATTCCGATGCCATCTATCAGGCTAAGCAAGAAGCAGCAGAGCAATTGAGAAAGGTGAAAGAAGATACGCAGAGGGAAATTCAGGCAGAGTTGGAACGCCTTCGTCAGCTCAAAGAAGAGGTTGCCAGACTTGAGAAGAAAAAGAAAGAAATGGAAGGCAACAAATAAGCTCCTTTTGCGGTTTAGATGAACGGGCTTTGTCCCGTTCATCTAAACCCGATCCATACCGTGAAAACAAACATTTCTGGGATTATGAAACGCATCTGGTTAGCAGCAGCCTTGCTGCTTTCTTTTTGGGTAAGTGCTCAAGCCCAAAACGAAGGCTATCGCATTGAAGTACAGGCAGAAGGCTTTACCGGCGATACGGTCTTTTTGGGCTACTACCTTTTGGATAAGGAATATTTGGTGGATACCGCCATTGCTCAACAAGGGCGAGTGGTCTTCCAAGGCAAAGAAAAATTGCCCCCCGGTATGTATCTGGTAGTCTTCCCTCCGCAATTCCAGTTCTTTCAAATCTTGATGCCCGAGGAAGACCAGCACTTTTCCGTGCAGACGACTTTCGGAGAAAATATGGCCTATGAGCTGCATTTCAAAGGCTCTCAAGACAATGAACGCTTTATGGAGTACGTGCTTTTTTTGCAGGCCCAACGCGAACCGGCCGAAAAACTCCGACGAGCTATTCAGGAGGAAGAAAAAGACGGAAAGCGAAAGAAGCTGGAAGCTGAACTGGAAGCCCTTAACCAAAAAGTACGAGCTTACCAGACAGCGTTCATCAAGAAGTATCCCCATACTTTGGCTGCTGCTTTTGTCAAAGCCAATTTGCCCGTACAAGCTCCGGATTTTGACGACATCAAGGATGAACAAGAGCGCCAGGTGGCTCGCTGGCAATACACCAAAAAACACTATTTCGACAACCTTGAGCTGGCTAATCCCGCCATGTTGCGCACGCCTTTTTTGTATCAACACGCGCGCTATTACATCGATAAACTCACCGTCCAACATCCGGATTCCATTTCTGCCTCTTTAGATGTTATTCTACAGGGCGTAAAACCCGCTCCGGAAACCTTTAAGTACTATCTGGTACACTTCCTCAATGAGTATGCTGCTTCCAAAATCGTAGGTTTTGATGCCATTTACGTCCATTTGGTGGATAACTACTACGCTAAGGGCTTGGCAACCTGGACCGAGGAAGAACAATTGAAGAAGATCATCGACAATGCCAATACCCTGCGTCCTTTGCTCATAGGGAAAATCGCTCCCGACATCCGCATGGAAACGCGAGATGGCCGTAGTCTTTCTCTGCACGAAATCCATGCACCCTATACCGTGCTTTTTATCTGGGACCCTGAATGTGGCCATTGCAAAAAGAGCATGCCGGGCATGATTGACTTCTACAAAAAGTTTAAAGATCGGGGAGTAGAGGTTTTTGCCGTTTGCACCAAGTTTTACAACGAACTCGAAAAGTGCTGGGATTTTATCGATGAACACGAGGACATGGAGCTTTGGGTGAACGTGGTGGACCCCTACCATCGCTCTCACTACAAAACCATCTACGATGTTCGTTCTACACCGCAGATTTACATTTTAGACAAGGACAAAAAAATTCTTTCCAAGCGTATAGGGACAGAGCAATTGCCGGAAGTCATGGAACAAATCATGGCACAAGGGGCTGATACAAGTAAAGGCGATCAGCAGTGAGGTCTATTTGTCGCTTTGCTTTAGGGACATTTGAAACGAGAAGCTTTGGGATGTGCCTCGGTATCCCAAAGCTTTCGATGGCTTGCAAGCTGAGAACATCCCGCATCTTTCGGTTTGGACATTTGAGGTGGATCTGATTTGGTGAAAGCCCAAATAGCAGACAGTTGACATGACTGTCATGCTTGCGAACTCGAACTTCTCTTGTTGCCCATCTGCCATGACTGCAGAGGCCAATGAAGATGCCCATGGCGGATTTTTAAGGAAGAACTCTCCTGTTCTTTTAAAACCCCATGCTCGATGCTTGGAGCTTTTTTTAATTGCTTCGCTTTTTAAACATGGCCATGGCAAACAGGCCGTAGAGCAGATCCAAAGACAGCATAAGCCGAAAATGAGGCCATAGCTCTGCCCAACTACTACCTTTGAGCATGTTGAGCCGGACGATGCTGACCAATTGAGCGATGGGGTTGATGTAGGTAAGTTTTTGTGCCCACGGTGGCATGCTTTCTATGGGTGTAAACAGCCCGCTCATCAATACAAAGATGATCATAAAAAACCAAGCGATGAACATGGCTTGTTGTTGAGTCTCCGACATGTTGGAAATGAGCAAACCCAAACTCAACAGAGCCACAATAGTTAAAGCGGAAAAAACGTACAGGACCACCAGAGGCCCCTCCATGGGCGTGTGGAAGAGGACTTTGGCAATGAACAGCCCCAGGCTGAGCTCCGCTAAGCCGATGAGCAGCAGCGGAAGCAATTTCCCCAAAATGAAGACAGGTGTTTTTACGGGAGAAACCTCAATTTGTTCAATGGTGCCGATTTCGCGTTCCCGTACTACATTCATGGCTCCTAGCAAGAGGGTGAGCATCGAAACCAAAAGAGCCAGAATACCCGGAACCATAAAAGTTTTGTAAGTCAGCTCGGGATTGAACCAATGGCTGTAGCGGATTTCAACTTGCGGCATAGCTAGCCGAATTGCTTCTTTTTTAGAAGGTATGATGCCGTCTTCTCGCAGCTCTTTTTGAAAATCCGCGATGATCGAGCCGGCATAGGTGGTGGCTACACCGGCCTTCATGCTGTTGATGGCATTGACCAGCAGCTGTATTTCCGTGGAACCACCCATGCGCAAGTTTTGTTCAAAGTCTTCGGGTATGATCATCACCAAATCGACTTGATCGGCATCTAAGGCCTGATCGATTTCTCGTTGGTTTTTTAGGCTGGCGGCTCGGGCTAGTTTAGATCCGGGTTTGTCAGAGGGGATGACAAAGTAACCGGTGCTGGTCATTTTGTTGATGAGTCGTTGAGACAGCAGACCGTGGCTTAGATCTCTCACTCCTAACTGCAAATTTTTTACCTCATTGGTCGCTACATGGGATAAAATGAGTAGCTGGATGATGGGCATGACGAAAAGCAGGGGCAACATGGCTTTGTTGCGGAATATCTGTAGCAGTTCTTTATGGACAAAGAAGAGGATGCTTCTCATTAGAGGTGTATTTTAAAGTTCTTCCAACTGATGGCCAAAAAGGCAAAAGTCATTACAGCAAGTATGGTAACCGGCTTGATCAGTAATTTCAAACCTATGCCTTTGAGCATGATGCCCTTGATGATGATGATAAACCATTTGGCCGGAGTAATGTTGGAGATGGTCTGCAATGGTGCAGGCATGCTTTCTATGGGAAAAATGTAGCCTGACAAAAGCACCGTGGGGAGCATGAGACCCAGGAGGGAAGCAAACAGGGCTGTTTGTTGACTATTGACTTTGGTGGAAATGAAAATTCCCAGCGAAAGGGCGGTCATGATAAAGAGCACTAAACTCAAGATGAGAAAAAGCCAGCTTCCGTGCATAGGCATATCGAAAATCGCAATCCCCATCCCTATGATGATTAAGCCGTTTAATAAGGACAGCAAAATGTAGGGCAACACTTTTCCCACGATGATCAGCAAAGGAGGTAGGGGAGAAATCAATAAGAGCTCTATGGTGCGCTTTTCCTTTTCTTTGGCTATGGACAGAGAGGTGAGCATGGCTGAAATCAACATGAGCACAACGGTGATAACTCCGGGGACGAACATGAAGGTGCTTTTCAACTCGGGATTATACACCATGGTTTGCTCAATACTTATGTTAGGAGGCGGCAGTGGGCCGAACCGCTTTTCAGATAAATCTCGCTGGTAAGTCAAGAGGATGCTATTGAGATAGTAGAGCAAAGTCGTTGCCGTGTTGGGCTCTGTGCCATCGGAAATCAACTGTAGTTGGGTTGGCACTCCCTTTTCCAACATTTCTCCAAAGGAGGGCGGAATGACCAGAGCTACTTTGATTTCGCCTTGGCGAAACAGCTGCTCCATCTCTTCTTTTTGTTGGACTGTTGCTTTTTGAAGGAAATAGCCGGATGCTGTCATGCGTTCAACGAGCATTTGGCTGTGTTGGTCTCTGGCCTGATCCCAAACCGCAAATCCCGCTTCTTGAAAATCTGTGCGTACGGCATAGCCGAAAATCAGCATCAGGGCAATGGGCATGCCCAGCATAATGATTAGGGTGCGTTTGTCGCGTAGGATATGCCTGAATTCTTTAACGACGAATGCCAAAAAGGTCTTCCACATGGTTTATTTAATCTAGTACTGTCTTACTTAGCAATAAGCTCAGTTTGTGCGAGCTGCATTTTGTCGGACCAGGTCTTTTTGGGAGAGTTTCAAAAAGAGTTGGTCCATGTTTTCCGTTTGGAATTCTTTCCTTAGCTCTGACGGTTTACCCAGGGCTTCAATGCGCCCGGCTACCATGATGCTAAGGCGATGGCAATATTCAGCTTCATCCATGTAGTGGGTAGTGATGAAGATGGTGGTTCCTTCCGAAGCTTCCTGGTGAATGTATTCCCAGAAAGCTCGGCGGGTAAGGGGATCTACGCCACTGGTGGGTTCATCGAGAAAAACGATTTTGGGTTTGTGCAACAGGGCCAGGGAAAAAGCCAGTCGTTGTTTCCAACCCAGCGGCAAATCACCTACGCGTTTTTTTGCAATTTTTTCCATGCCAAGCTTGCCAATGAGCTCTTTGCTTTGTCTGCGGATTTCCTTGTAAGATAAGCCGTAAATACCTCCAAAGAACTGGATGTTTTCGGTGGGTGTGAGATCTTGGTACAGGGAAAACTTCTGACTCATGTAACCAATGCTTCTTTTGATTTGCTCGGGTTGGGTGTAGACATCAAATCCGGCAACCCGAGCTTGGCCCGAGCTGGGAAGTAAAAGTCCTGTCAACATGCGCATGGCGGTAGTTTTTCCGGCTCCGTTGGCTCCGAGGAAGCCAAAGACTTCGCTTTGCTTCACTTCAAAGGAGATGCGGTTGACGGCGGTAAAGGAGCCGAACTTTTTCGTCAGTTCTCTGGTTTCTATGCTGTTGGTAAACATGGCCTGTTTTTGTTTTTATTTGGCGAAAGCCGGTGTTTCTTTCGTGCCTTTTTGCATGGCAATAAAGCAGTCCTCTACGGAAGGAGAGATTTCTTCCCATTGATGTTGAGGAGAGATTCCCTTTTGGTTTAGGTACTGTTCAAAATTTTTGGGGTCCAGGGGTTTTTTCATGAACAAATGCACGCTGTCTCCAAAGAGAACTGCTTTTTCCATATCGGGGTAAGCTCGAAGTTCTTCCAAGCGGCTGTACATGTCCGGAGAGCGGAAGGTATAGAGCCATCCTTCAAAGGTATCTTTCAGGCCTTGCGGTGTGTTGATGGCCATGATGTTGCCCTGCTGCATCAGGCCTACGCGATGGCAGCGTGCAGCTTCGTCCATGTAGGGCGTTGAGACGAAAATCGTTACTCCCCGCTGGCTTATACGCCCGAGGATGTCCCAGAATTCTTTTCGGGAAACCACATCTACGCCGGTGGTGGGTTCGTCCAGGAAGAGGACTTCGGGTTGGTGGATGAGTGCGCAAGACAAGGCCAGTTTTTGTTTCATTCCTCCGGAGAGTTTTCCTGCCCGGCGGTTTTCAAAAGGTTTCAGGGTGTCGTAGATTTCCCTGATTAGTTCGTAATTTTTTTCTACGCTTACGCCAAATACCTTGGCAAAGAAATGGAGGTTTTCAGCTATGCTGAGGTCTTCGTAGAGGGCGAAAACATCCGGCATGTAGCCAATGGATTTTCTTATGAGGATAAAATCTGTTTCCACATCTAAGCCCGCAACCTTAGCTTTGCCTCCGTCGGGTTTGATCAGCGTGGTTAGCATGCGGATAAGGCTGCTCTTTCCGGCCCCGTCGGGGCCTATGAGACCAAAAATTTCTCCCTGCGGAATGTCGAGATTTACTTCGTTGACAGCAGTGAGTTGGCCGTAGCGTTTGAGCAGCCCTTCGGTTTGGATGGACATGGTGCTTATTTTTTTTCCGAAGACCAGTAGAGTTCTGCCGGCATGCCGATTTTGAGTTTTCCGTGGTTGGGTACGGCTACTTTTACGGCATAGACCAAATGCACGCGTTCTTCTTTGGTTTGGATGGTTTTCGGGGTAAATTCAGCTTTGGGTGAAATCCACTGTATGGTACCCTTGTAGTCGTAGTATTCTCCGTCGGGAGCATCGATGAGCACTTTTACTTCCATGCCCGTGTGTATTTCGGGCAATTGGGTAGCACCGAGGTAGGCACGCAGGATGAGGGTGTCGAGAGGAGCTATGACGTATAGGGGTTTCCCGGGAGTAGCCAGCTCTCCTTCTTCAGCCAGCTTGCTGAGTACTTGACCCTCTATGGGGTTTTTGATGTAGCAGCGCTGTAGTTGATCTTCCAGGGAGGCCAGTTTAGCTCGTAGTGGAGCTTCTTCACTGAGTATGGCTTGGTTGGCCTGTTGCGCCGTAGAGCGCGCTGCTGCCATTTTTTGCTCAATAATGGCTAATTGCCCGTCCAGGTCATCCAGTTGTTTTGGCGTGGCTGCTTTGCCTTCGATCAGTTTTTCCAGTCGCCGGCGTTCTTTGAGCAAAACCTCTTTTTGTTTTTGAAGGACTTTTATTTCCGGTTCGGGGTCGCGCAATTTGGCCCGCAGAGCCTGGATGGAGCGAAGCAGCTGCTGCTTTTGGAGGTAGATGGCTGTGGTGTCTATTAAGCCCACTGCTTGCCCGGTTTTCAGCTTTTGGCCCTCCTCGACTTTAAGTTGGAGAATGGGGCCTGCTACTTGAGCTGCTACGCGCACTTCATCGGCTTCGAAATTGCCGTAAGCATCTGCTCTTTTCACATCCTTGTTGCAAGCCGCTAACAGGAAAATTGTTAGGTAAAGCGGAAAGATTGACTTCTTCATTTTGTCGTTTGGTTTGTTGTTAAATTGAGTGGTGGAGAAGATGAAGCAGGTGTTGTGTTTGCGTTTTTTGGAGCTGATGCCATTCCAATTGAAGTTTGCTTTGTTGTAGGGCATTCCACTTGAGTAAATAGTCGGTGGTGGTGATAACGCCTTGCTTGAGTTGGATGTCGGCCTCTTCTACCAGCTGTTGTCTGAGTTGAAGCAGCTCTTTGTCTTTGTCTATTTGTTTTTCGTAGCGTTTGATTTGCTCCCGCAGTTGTGCGTCTTCGGCCAGGTATTGTTGCTGGAGCTGGTCGCGTTCGTTGAGGATACTCCGGTTTTGCAATTGAAGCATTTCTTTTTTCCTTTTGGTTTGTTTCCAATCGATGGGTTGCCAGCTCAGTTGCAGGCCAATGATGCCGTAAGGAGAAATGTTTTCATCAAAGAAGTTTAAAGGATTGGGATAACCTATTCCGGCTTTGGCGAAAGTGGCCAGGGTAGGTTTGCGTTTGGCTTCCAGTATGCGGTTTTGTGCTTCGAGTTCCGTTTGTCGGAGAGCGAATAGCTTCATTTGCGCTCGTTGAGAAAAATCATCCGGATTTGGTGGAATCTCTATTTCCTCTGCTCGTTTGAGTTGTTTGCTGTTTTTGATGTCCAGGGCGGTGAGCAGGCTCAGCACGCGCAGGGCGCTGTTTTTATTTTGTTGGAGTTGTAGCAGCTGCGATTCCGTCTGGAGGATTTGGCCTCGCCATTCCAGCAGCTGACTTTCCAAGGCGGTTCCGGCAGCTACGGCATTTTGTAGGGCCTGTTCTCGTTCGTGCAGCGTTTTCAATCCGGTTTGTAGGATTTCTTCTTGTTTTTGCAGCAGGTGAATGCTGAAAAAGAGTTGTTGTACTTGTTTGATTGCCTCTTCTTCAGGAATTGCCAGGCTGGCCTGTTGTTGAGCTGTTCGGCTTTGCCATTCACTTTGTGCAGCTTGCAAGCGACCTCCGTCGTAGAGTATGTATTGGGCTTCAGCGTAGAGCTGGGCCCGATATAGGGGCAGTTCAACGCCCTCAATGGGCAGGTTGGGCGGAAATTGCAGGCTGATGTTTTCGGATTGAAGGCTTCCGTTGGCGATGAGTTGTATCCGGGGCAGGCGTTGTGCATCTAAATTGGCCTGTTGCAAGGCTGCCTGTGCAGCGATGAGATCTGTGTTGCGCAGAAGCGGGAGGTTTTTCTTGGCAGCGCGATAGCAATCTTCCAGGGAATAGGTTTGTTGTATCTGCTGCCCGAAAGAAAAAAGAGGGGCGAGAACAAAGAGCAGATGTATCGTGCTGAGAAATACTTGTTTTTGTGTCATTTCATTGGTGTTTTGTGTTGGTCAGGGCCATGTTGAGAAAAGTGCTTGCCAGCTCGATGCGTTCGTCGAGAAAGGCGTCAAATGCCCGGTTATCCATTTTGAGGAGAAGCTGCAACATGGGTTTGGCGAGAAAGGGAAATACGCAGAGTGCTATGATGTTAGTCCATAGGTGTCGAATGGGGTAGGGCGGTAGCTCTCCTTCTTTTTGCGCCTTTCTCATCTCTCGGAATAGTCTGCCGAGGACTTGTTTGGGCGATCGACCATGCTCAGCTGCTTCGAGCTTTTGTATTTTTTCTAAAAACTGTGGCCCTCCGCTGTTCATCTCGTGCAAAACAAACAGAGGAATGTAGGGGTGCTTGCGCAATTGGGTGATGTAGGCCTTCATGAAGGCATACAACTTTTCGCGAATGGGGCGGTCGGCCATCAACTCCTTTTCTATTTTGGGAAACATCTCTTGAATGGCCTCCATGAAAATTAGCTCGAACAATTGCTCCTTGCTGCGGAAGTAGTAGTGCAGCATGGCCTTGTTGATGCCGGCAGCATCTGCAATCTCCTGCATGCGCGTACCCGCCATACCGCGCTGTACGAAAATCCGCCGCGCCGCTTCTTTGATGCGCTCACGCGTGCTACTCCCTGTTGGTTTATCCATATTAACTAACTGGTTGGTTAATTTCAAATGAAACGCTTAGCCGTTGAGAAAGGTTGAACGGTTGTAAAAAAAAAATGAAGAAAGGACAGTTGTGGTGCATGTGGGATACTCTGCTTTATGTCTATCTTTGCCGTTCATTCGATTCAATGGGCATTCATGAGTGCGATAAGTTTTCAATATCCGACTTGGTATTTGTTGTTGTGTGTGGCTTTGGGCTTGCTGTATGCGGGGATTTTGTACTATCGCACAGGCCAAACGGATGAGCTGAAATTTGGCGAAAGCCACAGAAGAAGGGCTTTATTTCTGGGGTTTTTGAGGTTTTTAAGTGTGAGTTTGCTGGCAAGCCTTTTGTTGTCGCCTTTGCTCAAAACGGTACGCACAGAGACCCGCAAGCCTCTGCTTCTGTTGGCTCAGGATGTTTCACAATCCATTTCTCACAGTTGGGAGCGGGCCGAAGATTCTTTGGCCTATCGCAGGTCTTTGGATAGTTTGCAAAGAGCCTTGGAAGCCCGGTACAATCTGGAGGTTTACAGTTTTGGGGAACGTCTGCGGAGGGGCATTCCGGATACTTTTGCTGACAAGGCGACAGATATTTCGCAGGTTTTGCGCACGTTTTCCGAGCGTTACGCCCATCGGAATCCGGGGGCTATGCTCTTGTTGACCGACGGCATTTACAATAGAGGAAGCAATCCGCTTTATGCAGTGGATCAATGGGCCGCACCTGTTTTTACCGTTGCTTTAGGGGATACGGTACCTCCCCGCGATTTGCTCATCAAAGCCGTATTTCACAATAGGATTGCTTATTTAGGGGACCGTTTCAAGCTACAGGTCGATGTGTCGGCTCGACATTTGGCGGGTAAACAGACGGATTTGCGGGTCTTGCGGGGTGGGCAGGTTTTGCAGCGCATTCCTCTGACCATTGATCGCGACAATTTTTTCAAAACAGTGGAGTTGGAGTTGCCGGCCGATCGGGTTGGCATTCAAACTTATCGTTTGGCCTTGAGTGCTTTGCCGGATGAGTTGAGTGAGGAAAACAACCGCAAAGACTTTTTTGTAGAGGTCTTGGATGCTCGGGAGAAAATTCTCTTGTTGGCTGCTGCTCCCCATCCCGATATAGCTGCCTTTCGGCAAATTTTGGAGACGAACAAAAATTACGAACTGGAAGTTGCTTTTTACGATGATTTGAAGGTCAAACCGCAGGATTTTGATTTGGTGATTTTTCATCAGCTTCCGGCCGGGGGAAAGCCCATTGACAGAATGGTGAAGGCTTTGAATCAAAAGCGGGTTTCCCGTCTGTTTGTGGTGGGAACGCAGACCGATGTGGCGGCTTTAAACCAAGTGCAAAGCTTATTGAATATTCGAGAAGGGCAGGCTGATTGGAATGAAGTGCAAGCTGTTTTGAACCCTTCCTTTGCCAGCTTCACGCTCAGTGAGCAGACGATTGAGCATTTGGATAGGTTTCCTCCTTTGTTGGCTCCTTTCGGGCAATACGAAGCAGGGGCTTCAGCCCGAATTGTGTTGTATCAAAAGATAGGTTCTGTAGTTAGTTCGTATCCACTTTGGCTGTTGGGCGAAGAAAAAGACACTAAAGTAGCGCTCATTGCCGGAGAGGGCTTTTGGAGGTGGAAGCTCTTTGACTACCTGCAATTTCAAAACTTTGACATCGTTTCGGAGCTTTTGCTCAAAACGGTGCAGTACGCCAGTTTGAAGGACGACAAGCGTCGCTTTCGGGTCAATTTGCAAAAACAGGTTTTTGCCGAAAACGAACCTTTGCTCTTTGAGGCTCGGCTTTACAACGAAAACTACGAACTGGTTAATGAGCCGGATGCACGCCTGGTCATCAGCGATGAGCAGGGCAACAAATACGAGTACACTTTTGATAAATCCGACAGGGCTTACCGTTTGAATGCAGGGATTTTACCTACAGGGGCCTACCATTATCAGGCCTGGGTAGAAGATCAGGGTCAGCGTTTGGATTTTTCCGGACGTTTTAGCGTAGAGCCTTTGCAGTTGGAGTGGTATGATCTACAGGCCCGGCATGCCATGTTGCATCTGTTGAGCAAGCGAACAGGCGGCCGATTGTTCTATCCCGATCAGCTTGGCGATTTGAGAATGCAATTGGATAGCTTGCCCTCCTTGAAACCCGTCCTGTATCGCTCTACCCGCACGCGGGAAGCCATTCACCTGAAGGCTGTGTTTTTCTTTCTTCTCACTTTGCTGGCTTTGGAGTGGTTTTTGCGGCGGTATTGGGGCTCGTATTGAGGGCCGGCAGAATCTTTTTTGCCGTCCAATGCTTTGTTTTGAAAACTCCCGGCTTTGTTTGGGCTGAACCATTCCGGTTGAGGTATGTTCTAAACGCATGAAAGAGCTTTTTGCCCTGAATAGCTATCTTTGGCGTTATCGCTATCGCTTGTTGATAGGGACGATTTTTGTCATTGCTTCCAATTATTTCAGGGTATTGCAACCCCAGGTGATTCGCCAGGCCCTGGATGTCATTTTTGAAGATCTGCGCTTTTTTTCTCTTTTTGAGGGCTTTTCCCATCGGGCTGTTTTGCTGAAAGAATTGGGAAAGGTTTTGTCGGTTTTCGGATTGGCCGTAGTGGTTTTGGCCTTGGTCATGGGTTTCTTTATGTACTGGATGCGCCAAACGGTGATTTATATGTCGCGCCTGGTGGAGCGGGATTTACGCAACGACATTTTCCGGCATTATGAGCGCTTGAGCCCGGCCTTTTACAAGCGTCGCAGTACCGGCGACTTGATGTCCCGAATAGCGGAAGACGTCTCCAAAGTACGCATGTACGTGGGCCCTGTGTTGATGTACAGCGTGAACCTTTTGTTCTTGTTTTTTTTTGTGATTGGTTCCATGTTGCGGGTCAACGGGCAGTTGACTTTCTACAGCTTGTTGCCGTTGCCTTTGTTGTCGATATCCATTTATTATGTGAGCAACATCATCAATAAACGCAGTGAACGCATTCAGCGTCAATTGGCCCGTTTGAATTCGATAGCTCAGGAGGTGTATTCGGGCATACGAGTCGTTAAGGCTTACGTTCGGGAGCGTTTTTTTGTCGATTATTTTGCTGAGGAAAGCGAGAATTATAAGCGGAATGCCATGCACCTGGCCAAGATTGACGCTTTCTTCCGGCCTCTGATGATTTTGTTGATTGGCCTGAGCATTATCATTACCGTCTATGTGGGAGCGCGAGAAGTGGTACAAGGCCGCATTAGCCCGGGTAATGTAGCCGAGTTTGTCCTCTATGTGAGTATGTTGACCTGGCCGGTTACCGCCATTGGTTGGATTGCTTCTATCGTTCAACAGGCGGCGGCTTCGCAAAAGCGCATCAATGAAATCTTGAGGATTAAGCCGGAGATTACTTCCCCGGAACAGCGAGAAGAATCCGTTTCTCTGCAGGGCCATATTGCGTTTAAGGCAGTTACCTTTACGTATCCGGATACGGGCATTACGGCTCTACAAGACGTGAGTTTTGATTTGCCGGCAGGCAGTAAGCTGGCTATTGTAGGGCAGACGGGTTCGGGCAAGAGTACTTTGGCGGAACTTTTGGAGCGCATGTACGATGTCAGTGCCGGAAGCATAACGATTGATGGGCGGGATATTCGGGAATATCCCTTGGAATTCTTGCGGCAAAACATCGGCTATGCCCCACAGGACGTATTTCTCTTTTCGGATACGGTAGCCAACAACATTCGCTTTGGCAAACCGGATGCGCAGCAAGAAGAGATAGAGGCCTATGCTCGTTATGCCGCCGTGTACAAAGACATTTTGCATTTGCCGAAAGGCTTTGAAACCCAGGTAGGTGAACGAGGGGTCAGCCTTTCCGGAGGGCAAAAACAGCGAATTTCCCTGGCTCGGGCGCTTATCAAAAGGCCCCGTATTCTCTTGTTGGACGATGCCCTCTCGGCAGTAGATTCCGAAACGGAAAAGGAAATTTTGGAGTACTTACAGGGAGAAATGGAAGGTAAAACGACCATCATCATCACCCATCGCATCTTTTCCCTTTTGTCGTTCGACAAAATCATCGTTTTGGCTCAGGGGCGTATTGTTGAAGAGGGTACGCATGAAGAGCTGTTGCTCCGGCAAGGCTATTACGCAGCTATGTATGAACAGCAAATGCGACAAAGGGTTTGAGCCGATGTAAGGGCTTGGAAAACAAATTATTTTTCCAGGCCGTTTTTTTTGCAAGAACAATAGAAAGTTATACATTTGTCCCGAGATTTATTGGTGAAAGTGCAACCTGAGCAATGGGTTGACGACTATATTTTCTAACCAAACTTAGCGTAAAGTGGATTTTGAGAATACTGACAGGAGGCCGGATACCGTGTACTCTAAGCGTTTGCGTGCAGGTCGCAGACGTACTTACTTTTTCGATGTGCGCAAAACCAAGGGTGACGATTATTACGTAACCCTTACCGAGAGTACCCGACGCTTTGATGGCAATGGCTTTGAACGCCACAAAATTTTCTTGTATAAGGAAGATTTCAACCGCTTTTTGGCTGATCTGGAAGAGGCCATCAATTACGTAAAAACCGAATTGATGCCCGATTACGACTATGACGAGTTTACTCGTCGGCAGGAGGAATGGGAAGCTCAGCAGGCTGCCCTGGCCGAAAGCGGTGAACAGCAGGTGCAAGAACCTCAACCGTCTGAACCCGAGTCGGCTGATGAGCATGGCGGAGATGATGGGCAGGAAGGAGAAGAACCGCCCATCCAGTCTGAAGACGATATGACGTGGTAGGATACCATGAATGTAGGCAGAGGCAGAGCCTCTGCCTTTCGTTTATTCCACAAGTTATACACCATGTCGAGAATTATTACGCTGGATGAATTTATTACCCATCGCCAGAAAGATTTCCCTTATGCCTCCGGAGAATTGACGGGTTTGCTGCACGACATCGGCTTGGCCGTTAAAATTGTAAATCGGGAGGTCAATAAAGCAGGCTTGGTCAACATCTTGGGTAAAGCGGGCAGTGACAATGCCTCCGGCGATGAAGTGCAAAAATTAGACCTCTACGCCAATGAAAAACTGCTGGAGAGCTTGCGCAACAGCGGTGAGTGCTGTGGCGTAGCTTCCGAAGAAATGGAAGACATCTTTCCCATTCAATCGGTAAAGGGCAAGCAATCGCAATACGTGGTGGTCTGTGACCCCCTGGATGGCTCCTCCAACATCGATGTGAACGTCTCTTTGGGTACCATTTTTGGCATCTACCGCCGCAAAAGTCATCCGGGAGAGAACTGCAGGCAGGAAGATTTCCTGCAAAAGGGCAGCAAACTGGTCGCTGCGGGCTACGTGCTGTACGGTACCTCTACCTTGTTGGTTTATACGACCGGTAAAGGCGTCAATGGCTTTACCTTGGACCCTTCCATCGGAGAGTTTTGTCTGTCTCATCCCGATATTCGGATTCCGGAGTACGGCAAACAGTACTCCATTAACCAAGGGTACTACCGGCGCTTTGACGAGCGGGTTAAGCGATTTATTGATCACTATTCCGAAGCCCACATGAGTTTACGCTACATCGGCTCTATGGTGGCCGATGTACATCGGATTTTGCTCAAGGGAGGGATCTTTCTCTACCCGGGTACCGAAGATAGACCCGAGGGCAAATTGCGTCTGTTATACGAGTGCAACCCCTTGAGCTATTTGGTCGAGCAGGCCGGTGGAAAGGCCGTACACGGTGGAAGCTTGGAAAGGATAACGGATATTGAGCCTGTTCAGCTGCATCAGCGCGTGAGTATAGCCATTGGCTCAAAAGGCATGGTGGAGGAGTTTGAACGCTTTGTGCAGCAAAAAACGGCCTCGGTATGAAGAAGCACTACTCTTATCTGCTGCTGACCTTTTTGACTTTCGTTTCCGGCTATGTCTTTTTGCGCCTGGCTTATGGCGTTACGGATGCGTTTCCCTTTACTCAGGAAATCATTCTGATTGTTCTGGGCACCATTGCTACCATTGTCATCACGGCGGCCTTGCTCAACCGACAAACGGAGTTGGAATTGCGCAAAGAACAACAGGTGATGACCTTTGAGTTGAAATCCCAATTTTATGTGGAGTTGATCAACTTCATCGAAGGCCTTGTGGCAGAGGGTAAAATTACCGAAAAGGACCGCTTGCGCATGAAATTCCTGACGCATAAAATTTCCATCATAGCCAGCTACGAGGTGCTCAAAGAATATGAGAAGTTTTTGGAGGCTTTTTACTCCATTGTCAGGGACAGTGCCATCTCCAGCCTGGAATCCCGGGAGTTGTCCGAGCATTTGTCTCGTCTGTGTAGCCAAATCCGTTGGGATTTGCTGGGCGATACAGATTTGACCGAGGCTGAAGAGGAAAAGGTCTCGCGCCAGATTTGGGAAAACGTGCAGGCCGGATGAAGGTGGCGTTTTGGCGCATAGGAAAAAGCTCGCCCTCGTATTTTGAGGAAGCAGAAGAAGAGTACGCGCATCGCCTGTCGCGCTACCTTCCCTTTGAGTTGCAGACCTTGCGGGAAGTGCGCAAATCCGGGAAAATGTCACCGGAAAGTCTCAAAGAAAAAGAAGAGGAAGAAGTGTTAAGGCTGCTGAAGGCCTCCGATTATTTGATTTTACTGGACGAAAAGGGGCGCTCTTTTTCTTCTTTGGCTTTCGCCAAATGGATGGAAACCCGCCTGAATAGCAATGCCCGACGCTTAATCTTTTTGGCAGGTGGTGCCTATGGTTTTTCCAATGCCTTGCGGCAAAGGGCGGATTTCCTCTTGTCCCTTTCACCTATGACCTTTTCGCATCAATTGGTGCGACCCGTGTTTTTAGAGCAGCTCTACCGCGCCATGACCATTTTGAAGAACGAACCTTATCACAACGAATAGATTCTCATGAGTGTAACTTTGGCCATTGTCATCCTTACTGTTTTGGTATCCTGGGTAGCTTTTGAACGCCCGCAACTGCTCAGCCAACTGGCACACTACCCCTATGTGGAGTACAGACAAAAAGAGTACCATCGCTTTTTGACATCTGCTTTGGTGCATGGCAGCTGGGGCCATCTGCTGATCAATATGTTCGTGTTGTATCAATTCGGCGAAGTAGTGGAACATTACTTCGCCATGGTATTCGGAGAGCTTAAAGGACGCGCATTTTTTCTTCTTTTGTACGTGGCCACGACGGTTTTTGCCGACATTCCCACTTTTGTCAAATATAAGGATAAGCCACACTTTCGCTCGGTGGGGGCTTCCGGAGCCGTTTCGGGCATTTTGTTCGCTTTTGTCATTTTTAACCCTTGGTCCACCTTATTGCTGTTCTTTATCTTGCCCATGCCGGCTATTCTTGCGGCTGTAGGCTATTTGGTATATTCTTCCTGGGCAAGCAAACAGGGGAGAGATATGATTGATCACGATGCTCACTTCTATGGAGCGGTTTTTGGTTTTTTCTTTACGATAGCCTTGAAGCCGGATCTGTTTTTTTACTTCGTACAGCAGTTAAAAGCGGGTTGGTAAACTTGAAGGCTTATGTTTTTTGTACTTTCTAAAGTCTTGTACTTTCTCTTGCAACCCCAAAACTGGATAGCCGGGGGCTTGTTCTTGGCTCTTTTTGCTCGGTCTGGACATTGGAGACGCAGGGCTTTGTGGTTTGCTGCTGTGGTTTTTTTCATCACGACCAATCCGCTTTTGACCAATCTCGTTTTGGCTTGGTGGGAAGTGCCTGCTGCACCCTTGGAAGACCCGGATAAGACCTATGATGTGGCTGTGGTCTTGGGCGGGTACAACAACGGCAGCGTACAGGCTCCACACGACAGGCTGCAGTTAAATGACAGTCCCAATCGGCTGGTCAATGCTTTGGAGTTGTTTCATCGGGGCAAGGTGAAGCGTCTGTTGCTCAGTGGAGCGGGAGGAACATGGATGCAGATGCAGGCAGCACCTACCTTGCACCTGGCTTCTTTGGTAGAAAGCCTGGGCATTCCCGATAGTCTGCTGTTGGTGGAGCCGAATTCAAAAAACACCTATGAAAATATCGTTTTTTCCAAACAGTTGATTGATAGCCTTCTACCGGAGACTTCAGTTTTGCTCATCACTTCTGCTTACCACATGCCTCGGGCAAGAGCGATTTGTCGCAAGCAGGGTTTGGCTTGCGATGTTTTTCCCACCGACATTCGGCGAGAGGAAATGGATTGGTGGCGCCTCTCTTCTTGGTTGATACCCAATACCCGTGCCTTGGTCAGCTGGGAGATGCTCATCAAAGAATGGGTAGGGCTGTTGGTTTACAAGCTGAGAGGCTATGCTTGATGCGGGTTTATGGCGCTTTTTTTGTTTGGAAGATTGGAAAAGGTTTTTTACCTTTGTTTTAATGGAATTTCATACAGAGCAGGAAAGCTCTTCTTCTGACGAAGGTGGCTTACCCGAACAACTTTCGGATGAGGATTTAGTCCGCAGCCTTTTGCGTGGGGGAAACCCCACCTTGAGGGAAGAGCTGTATAGACGTTATGCTCCCTTTGTCTATAAGCGGAGTTTGGCCATTATGCGAGATGAGGATTTGGCCAAGGATATGACACATGACGTGATGCTCAAGGTATTTTTAAGCTTAGCCAAATTTTCGTTTCGCTCGTCTTTTTCATATTGGGTGTATCGCATCACTTACAACCACTGTGTAAATGTTTTAAAGCAGCAGCGAAAATGGAAAATAAGCGCAACGGAAGACTTAGAGCTTTATGACGAATCTGAAAATCTTTTGTTGGCTAAAATAGACAAAGAGGAAAAGTTGTTGCTTTTGGAAAGAGCAATTGATCGCTTATCGGAATCGGAACGCATGCTGCTTTGGATGTATTATAGGGATGAAATTGCTTTAAAAGATATGGCTAAAGTGTTAAACGTAGGGTTGAGTGCTGTAAAGATGAGATTGAAGCGGGTGCGTGATAAACTGGCCTCGATCTACCAAAATTTAGAGCATGAGAGAAGATGATATACAACAAGGCAATTTTAGAGAAAATACGCCGGATTTTCTGCTCAAAGAATTGCTGCTCAAAAGAGAGCAAAAGCTGCAACCCCCTCCGGAGGAGTTAAAGGACAAGTTGATGAGCACTTTGGGGGCTTTGGAGCTTTGTGCTGATTTGTTGGACTTGTTTGTCGGCAAGTTTTCTCAGGCAGATTTGGATCTTCTCGAAGAATTGGGAATCTGGGAAGAGGAGTAGGTAGCTTTTTATTTGTCTTCATGCTGAAATGATTGGGATTTACCTGCCCAGCCTACTTGGTATGGCCTTTTTCTGATTGCGTTATACTCAGGGCGAAGTGGTTTGGGAGGCGTCAGCCTCCCAAACTCCTTATCTTTCGCTGGTTTGTGAGTTGTAAATATCCCAAACCATTTTGGTTTGGGTATAGCACTTCAATGCCCTTTGTTTTTGCTTCTTAGCAAGCAAACCATTTCAGTTTGGGTATATGTGACCAAAAGCTCATTTGTGGTCTTTTTAAATGGTTAGGGTTTTCATAGAGCCTATTGCTTTTTCTGTATTCTCTCGCCAAAAACACAAGACCATGGATGACTTTACCAACTGGACAGCGCTTTTTTTAGAGTCTTTAAGGGCTTTTGGAGAAGAGTTCATGCGGGCTTTACCGGGCGTTTTTGGAGCCCTTCTGATTTTGCTTTTTGGATGGGGTTTGGCTAAGCTTGTCGGTTCAGCTATAAGCCGTTTGCTAAAGCTTCTTCGCTTTGACCTTTTGGGTAAGCGCATTTATTTAACGGAAATGCTTACCAAGGCCAAGATTCAGGCATCCCCAAGTTTCTTGGTAGGTCGATTCGTGTATTGGTTGTTGATTCTTCTTGTTATCATAACGGCTTCCGACACCCTGGGGTGGAGCACTTTTTCCGGTGAGATTTCCAAATTGTTGAGCTTGTTGCCCAATTTGTTTGTGGCTGCACTGTTTCTCGTGCTGGGCTTGTATATTGCCGGTTTTGTACGTGATTTTCTTTCGGGTGCTACAACTTCTCTGTCTATTGCTTCGGGTAAAATCGTTAGTCAGGGGATTTACTACCTGCTGGTAGTCATGGTAGTTTTGACAGCTCTGGATCAGGCAGGTGTGGATATTTCAGTGATTACGAGTAACCTCATGCTCATTCTTGGAGCTGTTTTGCTGTCGGCAGCACTTTCTTACGGTTTGGCTTCTCGAGATGTTCTCTCTAATATTTTGGCCGGGTATTTTGCTCGCTCGCTCTACCGAAAGGGGCAGAGGATTGAATTTCAAGGCACTCAAGGGGTGATTGTTGAAATCACTAAGGTGGCGCTCATCCTCAATACTGAGGGGGGCAGTAAAGAAGTGATTCCAACTCATCATTTGATGACGGAGCGCGTGAAAATCTTGGAGGCAGAATAGGCTTTGTGAACTGATTTTGCAACACCCCTCTTTGGTTTTTACTTCTAAAAAACAGCAACTACTAAATCGACATGAGCATGTACAGAGTTTTGAGCTTGGTTTTCTTTTTCGTGGCTTTTCATGCACACTTTGTTTTTTCCCAATTTGTTACTGTGGCTTACGATCATGCCCTCAATGTTTTTGGGAACTATGAGCCTTTACCTGCTGAACAGGCAATCATGTTTTCCGGCTTGGTGCCGGCTGGTATTGATATGGTTGAGGTTCTTGTTTTTTCTGAGAAAGGCGGAAAAAAGCGTAAGCCTTTGGCACAATCTTCCTGGCGCCGAGAAGTAGGTGCTGCCGGCCAAAATGCTACGACTTTTAAAATAGCGATGAACTACCCGCTGGAAGCGGGCAAGAACTACGATTTGTACATCAATTACCTGGCATTGGTCGATTCGGAAGAGCGGGAGGAGTTGATTCGTTTGTTGATGAACACCATGGATGCTTACTTGCGTAAAACATTTGAAATTAAAGGAAGGAAGCTGTATTTGGAGGGGAAGAGCAAGGAGATTTATAAGCAGCTGAACGAAATCGTTCACTCCGGTTTAGAAACTTATCGCTTCCCTCCCGCATTTGGGTTTAAAGGATTTTCTCCTTTGGTAGCAGAACATCTGAAAAGTCTGAATAAGGTGCATGTGGATAATTTATCGGATATGCCCCTTTCCAGTCAGGATTCTTCTTTTGTAAAGCGAGTTCGAAAAAAGCGAGCTGCCAAGCGTCGGGCATTAGAGCTCAAGAAACGGCAGGCCAAAATAAATGCTTTAGAGGGTTTGGAGGAAGTTGTGGAGACGGAGCTTCGCCTGGCTTTGCAGGGGCCTTTTTGGCGTTTGACGGATGTTCGTTTTTTGGATGATTATCCTACGAAAAAGCGCAAAGGCTATTTTGCCGTTCATATGGGATATGGTGCTGCACTCATAGAGAGACAGGCCGGGCGATTGGATTATGGTTCATCGGCTTATGCCGGTTTGTCGGTACCTTTGGCTACTAGCCGCTTGGCTCCTGTTTTTTTGCGCAATGCTTCTATGACTGCCGGCTTTTTCTTTGACAATTTTACAGACGATGCGGGGCAGGTTGTTAGCGGGCCGGTTTTTCAGCGTCCACTCTATTTGGGATTGGATTACAAGTTATTCCAATTTTTCCGCATAAACCTGGGTGCGGCTTTCTTAGAGCGTCCTGTACATTCCGGAGTTCCGGCTAGTACGGAGACGGCTTTGTCGGTTAAGCCTTTTGTGGGGCTGAGCGCCAAAATCAACCTTTCTCTTTCCTTCGATGAGTAGCTGAAAGTTGTTTACTTTTGGGGAGTGTGTGAGGGTAGCCCGGCTGCCCTCTCGTTTAAAGCAAACTCCCCTTATGGCCAGCAACCGACCTGCATACCGCATTTTGTCGGAATCGCAATATTTGCCGGTTCAGTCGCGTGCTTTTTGGTGGGATGCTACTTGCGGAGAAGAGGGCTGGGATGCTGTTTTGTTGCCAGATAAGATAGGAGAGTGTCTTGCTGCTATGCCGTATCGCATAGAACACAAGTGGGGATTGCGCTTTTTGCGGGCTGCACCCTGGGCCACTTATGGTGGGGTTTATTTGAAGCCTCAGGCCTCCGATCGACTTTACCGGCAGCAGGCCTTTGAGCAACAGATGAGCCGTAGTTTGTTGGAGCATTTACCGGCAGCAGATGTTTTGCACTTCAATTTTCATCCTTCCTGGCGGGAGGTTTCTGCCTTTCGGCAAATGGGTGCTCATGCTCTTTGCCGGACGACTTACGTTTTTGATGCGGGCATGGATGCAGCTGTCATTCATCGGCAGATGGCATCTTCTGTTCGCAACCATTTGCGCAAAGCCCGTCGGGAAGGTCTGTCTATTGAAGAGGGTAGGGATGCAACAGCTTTTTGCACTTTGCTGGAGCGGACTCTTGGCGGCAAAGTACTTCGGGCTGCCGGTGGCTGTGATAGCCTTGTTCGCTTGTACGCTGCCTTGTTGCAGCATCAATCGGGTTTGCTTTTAGAAGCTCGAGCCCTTTCCGGCAAGCTCCTGGCTGCTTGCCTGTTGGTTTGGGACGAGCACTGTCTGCATTTTTTACTCAGTGCTCAAAATGAAGAGGGGCGTCGCCTCAGCGCCATGTACTTGCTGATTTGGGAATCCATCAAACTGGCTGCCCGTAAAGGTCTGGCCTTTGATTTTAATGGGAGCATGCTGCCAGCTGTTGAGTCGGTTTTCCGCAGTTTTGGCGCTCGCCGACAAACCTATGTAGAACTGCTCTGGGGCAGAAGCCTGAAGGGCCGGCTGGGCGTGGGGATGCGTTTGATGCGTTGATGTTATACTCATGGCGTAAAAAAGTTAGGCAAGGAGCCGGCAGGAGGCTTTGTGGAACTGCGGCCTGCTGCTACTGTTGGGGTACAGGGTGTTGTATACTCGTGACGAAATGGTTTGGGAGGCTAATGCCTCCCAAACTCCTTATTCTCCACTTGTTAACGAGTGGGGAATATCCCCAACCACTTCGGTCTGGGTATGGTGTCATTAGTGGATAGCGGGTTAAAATAGAGCGCCCCCCATTGGGCCATAAGCTTTTTTAGGGGTCCGAAGGAGAGGTGGTTGGTCGAATGTTTACGTATCTGTTGCCGCCACGTAGGTATAGATCTCCGTTGTTTTGGCTCTTATGTCCCAACAGTTTGTGCATGTATCGCAGATCCATTCCACGCTTCGGGTGGTGCGTTGCAAACGAATGGCCGAGTGTGATTGGGCGCTGATTCTTAGCTCTAAGCCGGCCTTTTATCGCTCAGGGTGCAGAGATGATCAGTTTTGTTTGCAGCTTTTCTCCATTTGCCGAAAGGCGGATGCTGTAGGTGCCGGGGAGGAGGTAGTACTTGCCGTTGTCAGCAGCTTTGAGCTTTTCGGCAGCTTTGCCCATCTCTTTTTTGTAGGCGGCTAGCTGTTGTTCCGGGAGTTCGAGTTTGTAGCTTTGGTAGTGTAGGCCGGCTTCTTTTTTTGTCTTCAGCTGAAAAATTTCGAGTCCGTCGGTTGTGGTGATGGAGAGCTCTATCTGGCCGGATCGGCTTAGGTAGTAGGGGATTTGTACTTCAGGCTCGTGAATTTCCTGCCATTGATTGCGCCTTTTGCCCCAGTGCTCGTTGTAGCTGAGGGTAGGAAGGTCAAAGAGGTGAACTGCTTTTGCGAGTATTTCTGGCCGCAGTTGTTGAAGCTCCCGCAAGCTACAGGCATAGAGCGATCGCCCGTGAGTGGCCACGACCAGTTCTTTGTCGCGAGTCTGGATGGCCAGGTCGTGTACAGGTGCATGGGGGAGGCCCTGCATCATGGCATGGAAAGAACTGCCTCCATCTGAAGACACGTATAAACCGTGATCGGTACCCAGGTAGAGGAGGTGTTCGTTGACGGGGTCCTCTGCAATGACGTTGACCGGCTCGGCGGGTAGGTTGAGGCCTATGCGCTGCCAGTTTTTTCCGTAGTCTTCCGAGCGATAGACCAAGGCTTCGAAAAAGTCGTTTCGGTAGCCATTGAGGCAGAGGTAAACACGGCCCTCTTTGTGGGCCGAAGCTCTGATGCGGGAGACCCAAAGCCCTTCGGGCAAACCCGCGCTGATGTCTTCCCATTCATGCCCTCCGTCTCGTGAAACGTACACTTTCCCGTCATCAGAACCGGTGTACAGCAAGCCAAAACGCAGGGGAGATTCATGTATGCTGGTCAAGGTGCCGTAGGGCACATCTCCGGGTTTTCCACCTGAGGTTAGATCGGGTGAGATGGCTTCAAAGGTTTGGCCTTTATCGAGGGATCGATACAAGCGGTTAGCCCCGAGATAGAGGATGTCCCGATTGTGAATAGACAGGTGAATGGGCGTCTGCCAATTCCATCGCAAAGGACGTTCTCCCAATTCGTGTTTGGGTGTGATGTAGGTGCTTTCTTCGCTTTGGAGGTCGATGCGGAAATAGTTTCCGAACTGAAAACCGGTATATACGGTTTTGTTGTCGCGGGTATCAATGGCCACCTGCATGCCGTCGCCACCCATGATCATTTTGTAGGGGTAGTGCCCGGTTTGCTGCCAGGCCGGGGAGTACTTGTAGGTGGAGGGGCCTCGCCAGACTCCGTTGTCTTGCAGGCCGCCAAAGACGTTGTAGGGCTTGTCCATATCAGCGGCTACGGTGTAGAATTGTCCCACAGGGGGAGTGTTGCATTTGATCCAGTGTTTTCCGTCGTCATAGGAAATGTTGATGCCTCCGTCGTTGCCGAGGATGAGGTGACCCGGGCGCCGGGGATTGACCCACAGTGCGTGATGATCCACATGGACGTTGTCTTCGTTGATGGAACTCCAGGTTTTGCCTCCGTCTTCGGATCGAAGTATGGGTACGCCGAAGATGTACACTTTGTCGGGGTCTTGGGCCTGTACTCGGATTTGCCCGAAGTAATAGCCATAGGAGTAGTAGAGGTCGTCCAGGTAGCCTTCGTGGGTTTTTGTCCAGCTTTTACCTTGGTCGTAGGAAACATAAACCTCAGCCCCGATGACCGGAGTGTCGAAGAGCTGTCGATTGGCATCTTCCAGGTATTCGACCAGGGCCAGGGGTTGAATTTTGTCTTGGCGAACCAAGTCGAAGACTTTCTCTGCCGTGTATTTTTTGGGGAATTTGTATTTGTCCAGATAGGCTTGAAGCGCTGTGGTATCGATGAGCAGAAAGTCTTCTTTGCTCATTTGTCTGAGCTGATCTTTGGTGAGTCCCTTTTCTTTTTCTTTGGCCTCTTTAGGGCGGTGGAAGTTGTTGTCGAGAATGGCATAAAGCACGGTTTGCCCTTCGGCCTTGCTTGCAGCGGCCAGTCCGATGCGTCCTACACCTTCACCTTGCGGAAAGCCGCTGCGTCGGATATTTAATTTTTTCCAGTGGTTTCCGCCATCGGTACTTTTGTAGATGCCACTGCCCGGGCCTGCTTCTTCGAAGTTCCATGCCTTTCGGCTGCGCTGCCAGGTAGCGGCATACAGCGTTTGGGGGGCGTTGGGATCGCGTAGCAGATCGATTGCTCCGGTTTGCTCATCGATATAAAGGGTTTTTCTCCAGCTTCTGCCTCCGTCGGTGGTTTGATAAACGCCACGCTGGGTGTTGGGCGTGTAGAGATGTCCGAGTACGGCTACCCACAGCTTATCGGGGTCTTTGTCATCCAGCAAGATTCGGCCGATGTGGTGGCTTTCGGGCAGGCCCCTGTGTTCCCAGCTTTTTCCTCCGTCTTTGCTGAGGTAGATACCGGTGCCGGCATAGGAGGAGCGGCTGGAGTTGACCTCCCCGGTGCCGACCCAGATGAGTCTTTCTCGCCAGTTGACGGCTATGTCGCCTATGGTTATCACGGCTTCTTCGTCGAACAGCGGCTCGAAGCTGATGCCGTTGTCGGTGGTGTGCCATAGACCGCCCGAAGCATAGGCCACGTAAAATTCCGTGGGGTCTTCAGGGTTCACCTCTATGTCTGCTACCCGTCCGCTCATGACCACGGGACCTAGAGAGCGGAAGGCGATTTCCCGAAACGGAGAGTTTTGAATCAGTTTTTCCCTTTGTCGGAAGGCCTCCAAGCGTTTGGCAGCAGGTGTTGGGGGGTGCTGTTGGGCGAGGCTGAAGTTTGCCGAAAGGCCGAAGAGGAAGCAGAGCAAAAGGCAGCTTGGTCTCATTTTTTGCGTAAAAGTACACAAAAAAAAGCTGCTACAGGGTGATGTCCTTGCCTTCGTTTTTCAGTAGGCTATGCACCAATTGCCAGAGGTGTTTTTTGCTGATGCGCGTTTTGGCATGAATCAGTGTAAAGTTGTTGTCTTCGCTGATGAGGATAAGGACGCTGCGCAGCTTTTTGCCCTTATCGCGAACCATGACGGAGATGCGGCTACCTTTGTTGCGCACGAAGAGCAGGTCTTCATGACCTTTGCGCCGAAGTTTTTTGAAAGTCTTGTTAAGTTCTTTTTGAGGAATGGGGTTGTCGCCCTCTATCGAGAGAATGCGTACTTTTTTTATTCCCCAGGCGATGCCCAGGGCTTCTTGCCCTCCGTTCTCTTTTGTTTCCGCATCGAGAAAGCCGTTGGCTATGCCCAGCCCGGTATGTACGATGATGCCCGGAATCAAAACAGCTGTGGCGTTTTCCTGATGTTTGTATTTGCGATAAAGTTTGCGGATGGGGCCATTTTGAGCAAGCGTTGTTTGTGAAGATAGGGCAAGAGTTATAAATGTTAAAATTACGATGCTTATCGTTTTTGCGTGCATTGTTCAAGGGTTTGATGGATGTGTTTGGGAGAAAGAGAGGCCTCTAAAACAAAGCCTGCCGGAGGGGTAGTCCGGCAGCGCTTTGTCGTCGTGGGGATTTTCACTCCTGCTTGGTATCTTCTTGCTTTTCCGTGTTCGAGTTTCCGCTATCATCCTCTTCTTCGAAGGCGTTGGCCAAATTGGAAAGCTTGTTGAGGTTGATGTTTCCGACAAAACTCATGAGCACAAATTCGTCTCCACCTCCTATGAGCAGCAGCAGTTCGTGGATGATGCCGTCACCGTTGTCTTTGATGTAGAAATTGACATTTTCCTGATTCTTGTTGCGGACGGTGAGCAGCACTTCGTACTCTTTGGTATTGATGGTGTTCATGGCCTCTTTGAAGAAGCCTTTGGTATTTTCATCAGCTACCAAAATGCGCAGACTCTTGAGGTCTGAGACCACCTCCATCAAGGCTTGGGCCTCTTCGTCTTTGAGATTGAGGTCCATTTGGTCAAATAGGGAAAACATCTTGGGGCTGATGTACACTACGGTGAATCGCTCGTCTTCGACGTATTTGTTGAAGTACTTGGATATGGCGTCGTTCTGAGCGTGCAGGCCTGCTGTTGTAAAGAGCAGGGCGAACAGGGCGAAAAAAATGCGAAATCCTTTCATTTGGTGGTTTGTTGTTTGGTGAGTGATGTCAATTTTCGAGAATCCGGGTAACTTTGCCGACTTTGCGAAGTTCTTTGCTCGTTTTTTTCTTTGAGCTGTTTAGCTTTTCGGCCAGAAGCTGAAGGGCTTCAATGGTTTCTTCCAGTGCTTCCTTCTCGCTCTTGGGTTGGTATTTTTCCCAATCGATTTGGCTTTCGGAATTTGCCAGCTTGCTCTTCTTTTGCCTTTCGGCAAATGGGATGTCGGTCAGGAAGAAGAACAAAGCCAGGGCAGCGGCGGCAGCTGTGGTTATGAACAAGTTGAGGAGCCTTGTGTTGTTTTGTTTTTGATTTGTGGCTTTCAGCTCGTTCAGTACTTTTTGCTCAAACCCTTTGGGCAATTGCTTTTTGGCGGAAGTTGAAAAGTAAGTGAACAGCGGCCGGTAGGGTAGCAATTCCTCCGGTACATCCTCTTGAGCAAAGTACTTGCGCAGTTCTTGTTCTTCCTGCAGGCTGGTTTCAGCCTCAAAATATTTGTCGATCAGTTTTTTGGCTTGCTGAATGTTCATAGCTTTTGATTGATGCGTTTGGTGTGAGCGATGAGTAATTTGCGCATGTGTTGTCTGGCTCGATGAAGATATACTTTGACCTGGCTCATGGACATATCCAGGCTTTGGCTGATTTCCTTATAGCTGTAGCCTTGGACATCTCGAAGTTTGATGATGATGCGCTGTTTTTCCGGCAACTGCTCCATCAGTTTTTCTATCTGTTGAAGTTCATCTTGCGTCTCTACCATTTGTTGAGGAGAGGCTGCATGGTCGGCCAGATCCCAGCGTTCTTCCACGGCCTCTGCGGGTCTGGGTCGTCTGCGCAAGAGATCTATGGCCATGTTGCGTTGGACGCGCATGCACCATCCTTCCAGGTTTTCGATTTGAGGTAAACGTTCGCGCATTTTCCAGAGTTTGATCAAGGCTTCCTGGACGGCATCCTCCGCTTCGGTCCTGTTGCCCATGATGGAATAGGCCAGGCCGAAAAGTTTGTTCTTTAGCGGAAGGATTTTTTCCTGGAACTCTTGAATGCTCATGTCGGAAGAATGACGCAGCTATTCAAAAAATGTTACACCTGCACGGGCTTTCGGAAGAAAATTTTTAGTCTTGGCTTAACAGGTCCAAGATGGCTTTTTCGACTTTGCTTTTTGCTATGAGAAAATCCTCTCTGGAGAGCAACCCCATTTTTTCCCGTTCCTCCAGTTCGGACAGTCGGCTGCTTTGAATGATGATGAGGTGAAGGATATCGGCCTGGTTTAACTCTTGGATGAGCATTTCCAGGGCTTCATTGATGCGGTTTTGGGCGATGAGTAATCGGCAATTTGTTATTAAGGTGTCCGGTATTTTTTTGACATGTTGTTCGTTTTGGAGGGGCTGTTCTCCGGTAGGAGCTGCTTGCGCCGGCGGCTGTGCGGCATAGGCACTGAGGCGTTCTAAGTTTTTGATTTGCCTCAACATGCTTTTGCAGGCGCGAATAAACTCCCCACCTTTTTCTCCGGCACGTGCGGAGATTTGCATGGCGGCATTGAGCATACTTTTGAGCTCTTGCCAGTTGACGGCTGAGGATTTATCGCCTTTCATCCAGGGGAGCAATTTGGCAGCTAACTTGTTTCTCACTTGATGTGTTTGGCTTATGGCTTTCGCCAGATACATCATGTTGAGCAAATTGCGGTTGTACAGCGTGCCTTGATTGAGGTGTTGAATGCTTGCCTTGGCGTGTTTGTCGAAAGTGTCTGAGTAAAAGTCCTGGTGGTCAAGTTCGAATTCGGCAAAAAGAATGCCGCTTTGGTAATTGAGGAAATAAAGCATGTAGTAATGCGCGATCCCCACCCAATTGTGTTGTTCAGGGCTGTTTTCAAGATAGGTCTGGGCCAGTTGAAGGGCTGCCTCATGCGCCTGATTGATGGCTATGCGGGCTTCGTCAAACCGGACGTTCATCAGGTGCTGAAGAGCCATGGAAAAGAAAATATCCGGTTCGAGGTGTTTGACCAATTCTACATATTGGGATGTGTAACGTCCTTGTGCATTTTCAAGCAGGTTTTTAGCTTCTTTTTGTTTTTCCAGCCCGCTTTGGAAGTTGTTGGACCGGATGTCCAGAATGCCATCGTAGTAGATGCTCATGATGGCACTCAGGGAGGTCATCTCGCTCAATTGAACCTGCTTAAAAAGCTCCCGAGATTTTTGCATCTGTGCAACAGCTGCATCCCATTGCCCCAGATTTGTGGCCTGATATTGCGCCTGAAAAAAGAAGAGGCAGGCTTGCAGGATATGCCTGATGATTGTTAGCAAGGGGTCGTTTTGGCCTACATCGCTGTATTCGTCTATGAGCTGTTTGACTTTTTCTATGGCTTCTTCATTGGTGGGAGACCGAAACAAGCCGTCTATGGTGTTGAATATTCTTTCTTGAATATCTTGGGGTAGCTGGGGGAAGTTGAGGTTTTGTTGGGGCATGACGGGTGTTTTTGGGGAGCTGCCCTTGGGCAGCTCCCTTTGTGCTTAGAGGTGGATGACCTCCCCGTAGGCCGCAGCAGCAGCCTCCATGATGGCTTCGCTCATGGTGGGATGCGGATGGATAGACTTGATCATCTCGTGGCCTGTCGTTTCCAGTTTTCGGGCTACGACGATTTCGGCAATCATTTCGGTAACGTTCGCACCCAGCATGTGTGCGCCCAGCAATTCGCCGTATTTGGCATCAAAGATGAGCTTGACGAAGCCTTCGGGGGCGCCGGCAGCTTTGGCCTTGCCGGAAGCGGAAAAGGGGAACTTGCCGACCTTGATTTCATAACCGGCCTCTTTTGCAGTTTGTTCGGTATAGCCTACCGATGCCACTTCGGGCTGGCAATAGGTGCAGGCGGGAATGTTGTTGTAGTCCACCGGTTCGGGTTTGAGACCGGCTATGGCTTCCACACAGGTGATGCCTTCCGCACTGGCTACGTGGGCCAGGGCTGCTGTGGGAATGACGTCCCCAATGGCATAGATGCCGGGAACATTGGTGCGATAGTACTCATCGACTTGGATAAAGCCGCGATCGGTTTTGATGCCCAGGGTTTCCAGACCGATTTCTTCGGTATTGGGTTGAATGCCGGCAGCGGACAAAATCAGATCGCATTCCAAAATTTCCTCTTTGCCGGTTTTTCTGTTTTTGACTTTTACCTTCAGCGTTTTTCCTTTGGTGTCAGCTTCTTCTACGGAAGTATTGCCCAGCACTTTGATTCCGGCTTTTTTGAAATGACGCGTGAGCTCTTTGGATACATCGGCGTCTTCGCGGGGCACCAAGCCCTGTTCCATGAACTCGACGATGGTTACTTCACTGCCTATGGCATTGTAAAAGTAGGCGAACTCGACGCCTATGGCTCCGGCTCCGACGACCAGCAGGCGCTTGGGGATTTTTTCCAGGGTCAATGCCTGGCGATAGCCGATGATCTTTTTACCGTCTATAGGTAAATTAGGCAGGGCTTTGGCCCGTGCTCCTGTTGCGATGAGGATGTGTGGAGCGGTGTAAGTTGTTTTTTTTCCTTCCGCATCGCTTACTTCCACTTGTTTGCCGGGGAGCAACTTGCCGTATCCGGGGATGTGCGTGATTTTGTTCTTTTTGAACAAAAATTGAATGCCTTTGCTCATACCACCGGCTACCTCTCGACTGCGTTTTACCATGGCAGGTAAATCTGCTTTGGGCTTGCCGATTTTAATGCCGTAGTTTTCGGCATGCAGGAGATATTCAAAGACCTGGGCACTTTTAAGCAGGGCTTTGGTGGGGATACAGCCCCAGTTTAGGCAGATGCCGCCCAAAGATTCCCGCTCTACCACACCTACTTTCATGCCGAGTTGCGCTGCCCGTATGGCAGCTACGTAGCCCCCGGGGCCACTTCCTATCACGAGGAGATCAAAAGTCATTTTACTTGGGTTTATGATGTACAGAGTTGCTGTCTTTGCTTCGCTTCATAAGGATCTGCTCACCGGGAAGATTTGTTGTTTGCTTTTTCGGTTGAGCCAGCACCTAAGTCGGCACAAAGGTAGAAAAAAAGCCCTTCTGTCTCCACGCAAAGGGGACAGAAGGGGCCATCCTAACTTACTGATACTTGTGTTGGTGTTCCAAAGGTAAGGCTTTTTTTGTTTTTAGTCGCTGCCTTGCAGGAATTTCATCAAAAGCGGTGCTACGTCTTCGTGCTTGAGTTGGAGAGGTACTTCAGGAGGTATGTAGAAGCCCTCGTGAAAATCCGGCAATTTGCGCAGCAAAAGGCTGTCGCGACTGATGATGTGTAGCGGTGTGGCATAGCTGTCGTAAATGCCGTCCAGCAAGGCCTCCAAGCCTGCGGGCTGGTGATCACCCAAAAGAACGAAGAGGGTGTTTTCTTCTTTTTCGTCCAGGATAAATTGCGTGAGCATCTCCAGCTCGTAGCGCGCAACTTGAAAATAGCGATTTTGCATGCGACCCGGCAGATCCTTATCTTTGGGATAGATGTTTTTGGAGGTGTCTAAAGCTCGCCAGTCTTCCGTTACAGGTGGAGGCAGGTAGTACGGGTAGTGCGAGCTCATGGTGATGGCAAAGAGAAATCGAGGTGCCGGGGTTTGCTGTAGAAAGGCCTCCCGAGTGTAGGACAGGGCGTATTGATCGGGAATCCCCCCGAACTGGTCAAAGCGAAAGCCGCGATAAGGTATTTGGCTAAAGCCGATGAACCGATCAAAGTCCCAGTAGCTGTTTTGCAAGTCGCGCGGAATGTATTTTTCCACTTCGGGGTCGCTGTACATGGTAGAAAGGCGAAAGCAGGTGTAGCCCTGTCGTTTGAGGTAGCGGGGGAAATGCGGAAAATCCGCCTTGATCCGAATTTGGTGGAGGTACTGTTGTTGGTTTTTCACGGGCAATCCACTCAGGCCGGTCGTGAAGCTCAACCAGGAACGTCCACCCATAATGGGTGCCCGACTGTAGGTCGATGCGATGTGCCATCCTCCGGTTTTTAATTTGGCTTCCAGGCTGTCGGCCATTTGCCGAAAGGCATCTCGATTTTCCTCGCTGAGTTGAGCTACGGCTCCATAGGCTTCTATGAAAATCCAGTATATATCGGGTTTGTGTTGCAGGGATTTTTCGCTTAGGGCGCTCATCTTTTTTTGCCTTTCGGCAAATGAGGGAATTTCCGCCCCGGTACTGGAAAAACTGTTGAGCAAAGCCGGCGTGATGAAGTGGTACATCGCTGTTTTTTGCGAAGGGGAGAACAGCCGAATGGCCAGGGGTATGAGTAGAAGGGGAATGAAGCCCATGACCCATTTTTCTCGGCCTGCAGCTAGTTTGGTTGCAAGTTGATTTTGAAAAATTACTGTCCGGTATAGCATGAGGAAAAACACCGGTACAGCGAGAAGGAGGGGGAGATTTTGCAACAGGAATTGTCCGTTGCTGCTTTGCAGGAAGACGGGCACTACATCTCTTAGCAGGAGATAGTCGTATAAGAAAACGGGGTTTTCTCCGTAGGTAAAAAGGTAAAATGCCCGATATATCTGATAGGCAAACAGCAGTAGGAAAAGGATTGCGGCTGTTTTACTTAGA
>JALSKB010000005.1 GCA_026989035.1 Saprospiraceae bacterium
GAGCTGCTCACATGCCCGCCGACAGCAGCGATGTGCCCTCCCGCCTCAACAATTTCTCCCTGGATGCCAGCTACACCCTCAGCTTTGCCGAAAATTCCTCCGCCCAGATCGGCGCCTCCTATTTGCACGGAAGTGCCTACTGCCAGGACTTCCCCGTCCAACACTTTAACCCCTGTGCCGAAAACAACCCCGCCTGGGCCGTTTACACTCAAGTAGAGCTAAGCAAGCGCTGGCTCTTCATGGCTACCTTCAACGCCACCCGCAACCCCTGGCCAGGCACACACAACCCCAACCCTCCCCTGGACGTCTTTCCCGCAGCAAAGGTAAGCTCCATGCACACAGGCCTGCGCTATCAGCTCAATATCGACAAAGACTGGATCTACAGTCTGTCTGCCGAGTACTCCGATTTTCGGGCCGGAGCAAAAGGCTCCCCCTGGGAACGACAAACTCAAATGGTACTGGGCTTCTCCGGGCAATACCGCCACGCCTCTCTGCTCTTCCTGGAAATTTTTGCTACCCAAGGCTATGCTCCCCTCAACTTCATCAGCGGTGGTAACATGCCGGATCCCGGAACCACCCACAGCGATGCCGATGCTCATAGTTTCGGCATCCTCATCGGTGGGAACCTCACCCTCTGAAAAATGAAAGCAGATGCCCAATGTACAAAGGGCATCTGCCTTTCGGCAAATATACCCAAACAAAAAGGCTTGGGTGTTTCAGTACCCAAGCCCTTTTCCTCAAGAATATTTATCTCTGCTTCGCCTCTCGGAAAAAGAAAAAATACGTGGCCCAGCCCAGTAAGGTAATACCCATCGCTGCCATCAAAGGATAACGGCTGTCCATGGCATTCAGCCAACCGGCAATGATAGGCGGAACAGCCGTGCCCAAAGAACGCATAGACTGCTGAATGCCCAAAATCTCCCCCTGCCGATCACTTCCCACCTGATTGCTGATCACAGCCGTAAGATTTGGCGCGGTGATACCCTGAAAGACAGCGACAAAGGGGTTGATCAAATAAAACCAATAACTATTCTCCGGCAAAAGCAAAGCGCCTAAGGCCATTGCCAACAAAAAAGAACTCAACGAAATGATCTGAGCAGCAGCAAAACGCGAGCTCAAATGACGCACAATTACGCCCTGTGTAATCACCAGCCACAGCCCTATCCAACCATAAAGAAAGCCGATATCGCGCTGCTCATAACCAAAATTTTGAATCAAATAAACGGCAAAAAACTGGGTGAAGAAAGCAAAACCCAAAGACAACAAAAGCGCTACAGTAAAAATAGTGCGCAACTGCTCCCATCTGAAGGCTTTCGCCAAATTGATCAAACCACTGAAAAGATGTACCGGCTCCCTTTTGCGTTCCCGCAAGGTCTCCGGAAAACGGCGCTGAACCAGAAAAAAATTGAAGACAGCCAAACCCGCCGCAAATAAAAAAGGTGTAACGTAACTAAAACCACTGTAAATCTCCGGGTCGGCCAAAATGCCACCTATGGTAGGGCCAATGATGAAACCAATGCCAAAAGCTGCACCCACCAAACCAAAATTGCGAGGCTTTTCTTCCGGCTTGCTCACATCCGCCAAGGCCGAATAAACGATGGAGATGTTTCCTCCCATAAAGCCCGGCAACATCCTGCTGAAAAACATCAAAATCAAATCGTGCTTCCAAATCGAAACGGCAAAGAGAAAATAACCGATAGCCGTCCCCACCAAAGAAAGCGAAAGAATGGGCCTACGGCCATACCGATCCGAAAGATTCCCCAAGATAGGAGCACCAAAAAACTGCATCAAGGGGTAAGAGGCAATCAAAAAACCAAAAATAATCGAAATGTAATCGTCCGAAACGGAGGCCGAAAAAAAGCCTGCCTCCCGATCGAATAAGAGCGAAGGCATCACGGGAATAGCAATGCCCAAACCTATCATATCAAACAAGACGGTCAAAAAAATAGTACCAATAGGTGCTTTGGATGAAGACTGCTCTTTCATGCTTCTTGCTATTCAAACTGTGGGGGCTCACCGGAAAAAGAATGCCCAAAGGTAAAAAAGTTTCGCTTCTAAACTTGGCACGGTTTTTGAACATTCTTCAGCGACATACTATGAGAGAAGTCAAGCTACCGGCCTAAAGCCACCGCACTTCTCCCTGCATCACACACTATCGAAACACAACACTTAGATTTTTTTGCCGAAAGGCAAGACTTGCGCTCTCGTTTCCCAATCGAATCGCTGAGCGATAAGGACTTGCTCACGGCGTAAAGACATCTACCCCCTGTCTTCCCTAACGGGCGTGCAGGCATAAAACCAACATCAAAAAAAAAAACAACTTGCTATGAGAAAAACAAAAACAACTTCTTGGAAACAAGCCGCCCTGAATGCCTGGATTAGCTTTCTCCTGCTCATTCTCTTCTACTGGCTGAGCTTTGGATGAATCCCGGCATACTTAATCACTTTTTCTTTAATAAGCCCTGCCTTTCGGCAAATGTATGAAAAGGCAGGGCTTATTTTTTCTGCTTCTCCCAAAGTCTTCTTCCTTCAACTTTCCAGTGCACTACAAATGGGGCAGTTCTCCAGCTTGTGACCTCTAGCAGGACATTTTTCCCTGCCGTAATAAATGATTTGCAAGTGCAGTTTGTTCCACAAATCTTTGGGAAAGAGCCGCTTTAAATCCTCCTCTGTCTTTTTGACATTCTTGCCATCACTAAGACCCCAGCGGGCTGCAAGCCGATGGATGTGGGTATCCACGGGAAAAGCCGGATGGCCAAAAGCTTGAGACATCACCACAGAAGCTGTTTTGTGGCCAACTCCGGGCAAAGATTCCAGGGCTTTCCAATCCTCGGGCACTTGCCCATCGTAATTCTCCAACAAAATGCGAGACAACTCGTGTATGGCCTTGGCTTTTCGCGGCGCCAAACCGCAAGGTCTTATGATGTCTTCTATTTCCGAAACTTCCAGGGCAGCCATGTCTCGGGGGTTGTCGGCTCGGGCAAACAACTTGGGCGTGATTTCATTGACTCGTTTGTCCGTACACTGAGCCGAAAGCAAAACGGCAATTAACAAGGTATAAGGGTCCTTGTGCTTTAAAGGTATGGGTACCTCCGGATAAAGTTCTTCCAGTTTTCGGGCGACAAACTCCGCTCGCTGTTTCTTGGTCATGATTTTACTTTTCTTTTTTATTGTACGGCCTTTATCCTTCGAACAAAGGCCTCGGCCGTGCCTTCGTTCACGGGCTGTATCTCGTAAAATTCTCCATCGGGCATTTTAAAGCGGCGCGCCTTGTCTTTCATGTTGATGACGTAATCGTTGAATCTGGTGTTGTTGGAAACCACATTCATAATGCCTTGCTTATAGCCGAAAAAGTAGTAGTACCCCCCCGGTGCCCTCAAGTAAACGTACAGGCGGTCGTCATCGTTGGTAGGCATTTTGATCTCAATATAGGAAGTCAGTTCTACGCTTAAAAGCTCCCCATTGATGCTGATGAGGGGTAAAATGCTCTTGGTAGAAACAAAAGACTGGTAGTCGGGATCCCACTTCATGGGTACTTTTCCAAAAAGCAAGGTGTGCTTATTTAGCCTTTTGGTTAAGGTAAAATTGTTCAAAGCAATTTGATCAATGGCTTCCGCCACTTCTTTTTCCTCCATGGGGAACAATTCGGCCAAACCCTTTCGATAAAAACCGATGTCTTTGGCATAAACCACCCGAGAAGCATCAAAAGTAGAGGATTTCAAATCGTTGAGCAGCATTTTAGCCATCTCCTCCGGCATGGGAAAGTCTATGGCCAACATCAAATCCGCAGTAAGCCCTGCCGAAAGCGGTCCGCCGACTAAGGTATCCGAAGAAACTTCCACCTGGGTACGCGCCTTTCCGGCAGCTTCTACCGAGATGTAATTCAAATGCTGCCCCAGCTCAAACTTTCCTTCGGCATCGATGCGGCCATTGCTGTTGTAAAACGTCAACAAATTGCCCTTGTAAACGCCCTGATCCCTAACCTTTAAAGAATCGCCGAAGAAAAAGCGATCCAGCCCCTGGTCGTAGCGAATCTGTCCGGTAACGGGTAAAACGGGCCTGTCTTTGCGAAAATACAAGGGAGCCATCACCCTCGGATAAATCCGCGCCGTTTCCTTACTCAAAAACAAACCCGTGGCCAGGGGATCTCCATCAAAGTTCTTGGGCTTGCGGTAACGAATCAACAAATCCGAGCGCACGCCGTCAAAATCCACCGAAAACCACTGACGAGTGGGCAAGTTGGCATCGAAACGGGCAAAACCCTCAAAGTGCAACTCCTTTTTGTCGGAAGACAAACTGATGCGACCCTGGAACTCCGTCTTGTGATCAATGTAAAAGTGGTCTTCTTCCGATACCTCGCCCTGCCCTCTGGTTGCTACCCTCTTCTTGTGGCGCGCTCCCTTCCCCACCCGCGTACCGCGGATGTCGGAAAAGAAGATTTCCTGTTGATGCTTGCCTATGTTGTACTCGTAATAACCCGAAGCCCAATAATCCTTTTTACCGCTGATGAGTACTTTGGCACGGTTAATGGTGTGAAACTGTGTACCCGTATCGGCAACAATACGGGTATTGTACAGGGTATCCATCAAACCGCCCTCGTGGATGGTTACCAATCCATCGTCCAGATAAATGTAGGCGTCGGCAGCCTGAATGCGTTCCACACCCTCTATACCCAAGATATTGGTTTGCAAATCGTAATGAGCCGTATTGCCGTAAAAATGCAGCGAATCACTGCCCGGAAAATTGGCGTAAAACAGACTTTTCCCTTCTTCTCTCGGGTCAAAAGCCAATTTGCCTTTTTCCATATCCCAGGTAAATTTTCCCATGGAAATTTCATACTGATTGAAAGGCAAAGAAATGATGGGATGATCCGCATTTCCTTCAAACACGGCCTCCTGACGGTCAAAATCTACCGAGGCATTTACATTTTGCGTCTTGAGAGCCAACTCCTGGCTTTCAAAAGCCCAGATATTCAAATCAGCCGTATCTGCCTGAACGGAAGCCGCGCCAAAGGAAAAAAACGGAGAAGACATCTCTGCCTTTTCCCAGATGAATTTACCCTTGCCCTTCAAACCTCCCGGCGTCAACACCAAGGCGCCATGCAGCTGCCGATCAGCATGGCCAAAAAGCTCAAAAGGTTTCTCCTTGGAACGAATGTACAAGCTGTCTTGCAAAGGCTTCCATTGAATGGACACTTCTTCTCCATAAGCAGCCGGCACCGGAGGCTCACTGTTTCGGTCTTCTTCCAAGGCAAATTCCCGAGCTGTGCTGGTCATCTCGTGCGGTCTGAAAGCAAAATCTTCAGAGGCAATGGTGGCCCCCAAATAAGCCAGTGAGCCTTTACCCAGCAGACCTCTATTGCTCAACGACAAAGTGCCCTTATACAAGCCCTTTCCCTCATATATTTCATAACCTTCGGGAGGCAATTCATGGACAAAACCCAAAGACATGTCTTCCTGCAAACTCAAACGCTCGTCGATATCCTGAAAAATGCCGGCAGAGACCAAGGTGCCTGTAAAATCCAGATCACCGGCCTTCAACTGAGTTAAATGGTCCAAGCCAAATCGGTTGAGGCGAAAGTAAAAAGAATCCCTTTGATAAGCCCTGTGAAAAGTAGAGTCGCTGTCGAAATACAAATAAGCGTCTCCCCTGGATTGAAAAGAAGGAAAAATGCCGATGTCTTCCTCTCCGGATTTGTTCAAGGGTGCATCAATCAACAGCACACCGCTGAGATTCTCCAGGCGAGAACCTATGGCAAAAGCCTTGGGCCGCCCTTTTTCATCCATTTCGCCATTGGGTAGGTAAATGTCCAGGAATTGAATGGAATCGCTTTGGATTTGAAATTTTTCGTAATCAAAATGGAAATCTTGGCCAAACAGCTCCAGCCTTCCGGCAAACAGATGCCCGTCAAAGTCCATCTTCCTATCGTATTTCAAAATCAATTCCTTGCGATCCGGAATCAAAGCTACGCGACGTGGAATGCTGAACCGCAGGTTTTTAAGCCCGAAAATGTGGATATCTCCCGTGCGAAGATTACATACGGCATTGGTCTCTCTGGTTTTGGAGACCACGCGCAGCAAGTCGTAATCTTCCTTTCCCGCCGCAGCCTGGGCGTAGTGGAAAATTTTATCGCGCACCTCGACTTCCTGGCGCTCGGGCAGGTAGTGCACGAACCCCTTGGCTTCCAGTTCGTAAAGCAAGGTCAGAATGTTTTCTACGGTAAAACCGGGGCTCATGCGATCCGCCAAATAATTGGCATCCAAAACCCGCGTCCCCTCTTCTTCAGCCACCCGTTTAATGACGGCAATGGGATTGTAAGAGGCGATGTTTTGGATGCGAAAGTACTCGCCCTTGTCAAAAAAGTCGAGCGATTCAAAAATCACTTCGTCGTTGCTGCGCCCGGAAATGGCACTGCGCTCACCCACCGTCAAAGAATCTCCTCGAAAATATACCTTGATGTCGTCGGCATCCAACATAACCTGATGCCCCGAAAAGAAGAAAGGGTTTTGTCCGGTAGCCAGCGTTCCCCGTTTCAGCGCCATGGTATTTTGTTCTATGTTGAAACGCATGTTAACAGCCGGATGATAAATCGAGTCCCTATCTCCGTAATAGAGCGTAACTTCTGCGGCTTCCGCCAAAATTTGCTCTTCGCGCCGAATGGTGAAAGACTTACCCTTAGCCTGAAAACGCAACTGCCCCTGCCCGTCAAATACACTCAGCTGCGCAGGCTGTTCCACGCTACCGAAGCCGTAAACCGTACTGCCCTTCAAGCGAAAACCGCCTCGAAAGCGAATGCCTTGGCCCAGATCGTTGAAAGCCAAATCGCGATCATAGGAAGTGAAGCGCGGAAAAGAGCTGTTGGCAGAACGCTTGCTCACCTTGTCTTCAAATTTGCCCAAAATAGCTCGCGTTCCCAAAAAAAGCGGATAACTCAGGG
>JALSKB010000006.1 GCA_026989035.1 Saprospiraceae bacterium
GATGCGGATGCGTATCTGTACGGTTGGATCGACTTCAACGGCAACGGCGTATTTGATGCGTCGGAGGAAGTGATAGCCGGCTTCCAGGTAGGCAGCGGAGTGGTAGGCAACCAGGTGAGCGGCAACGAGAGCTTTACGATCAGCGTGCCTGTGGATGCGAAGTGCGGTACGACCTATGCGCGCTTCTACATCCACGACGATGCGGGCATAGGAGCTACGGGCTTGTACGGAGACGACGGCGAGGTGGAAGACTACGCCTTGGAGGTATTGAGCACGGTGGTAGTAGATGCGGGAGCGGATCAGTCGATTTGTTCGGGTGGCAGCACGACGGTGAGTGCTCAGGCTTCGGGAGGCACGGCACCGTACACGTATGAGTGGAACGAGGGCTTGGGCGTAGGCCAGAGCCATGTGGTAAGCCCTGTGGTAACGACGACGTATGTGGTAACGGTAACGGATGCGAACATGTGCAGCGCAGTGGATACGGTGGTGGTGAGTGTGAGCGAGTTGAATGCTCCGATTATCCAGACGGATTGCAATGACAACGGCACGCCCTCGGATCCGTCGGATGACACCTTCACCTTTACGATAGAGGTGAATGGGACGAACACGGGAGCTACGTACACGATAAGTGGCGATGCAGGTGTGATAGCGAATCTGCCGTTCAACTCGCAGCAAGGGCCGTTTGGTCCGTATGCGATAACGGGCGGAGATTTGAACATCACGGTAACGATGGACGAGGAGCCGATGTGTAGTGTAGATGCGGTAGTAGAAGCTCCGGCGAGCTGCTCGAACGAGTGTCATATTGATGGTGATCCCATGGTCGTGGCGACTTGCTATGACAATGGTACGCCTACGGATCCGAGTGACGATTACTACGAATTTACGATTGTAGTAACAGGTTCAAATACCGGAGCGACTTATTCGATCAGTTCACCAAACTTTGGTCCGATTACCGGCCTACAGTATGGTCAGGTTGAGGGTCCGTTTGGTCCGTTCAACATTTTGACGGTAGGTGATCAGAATATTCTGATTCAGGACGAAGACGATCCGCAGTGCCAGCTGACTTATACGGTAACAGCGCCACAGGCTTGCTCCGATCAATGTGAGATTTTGCAAGTGAACTACGAAGTGACTTGTGATGACAACGGTACGCCCAGTGATGACACGGATGATGTTTATTCCTTTGTGATCGAAGCAACAGGAGTAAATACCGGTCAGACCTTCTCCATTACGGGAGACGTAGATACGAGTGGTCTTGCTTATGGCATCCAGCACACGATACCCGGGCCGTTTGATGTAGGTACAGATTTGAATATCACGATTGTCGATGATGATTCTGCGAGCTGTACCTACGATGTCGTTATTGAGTCGCCGGCACCTTGTTCGAGCACTTGTCAGTTGGACGATCCCATTGTAGAAGTGAAGTGCAACGACAACGGTACGCCTTATGACGATTCGGATGACATTTTCTATTATCGCTTGACGGTAACCGGCGTATTCTTGAGCAACTGCTACAACATTACCGGTGGCGACACGCAAACGGGAGTGCCTTATGGTGAGTCCGATTGGTTTGGTCCGTTTGATATTTCGGCCGGAGGTTTTGATCTGTTGATTCAAGATTGCGACGATGCAGGATGCTCTACTACGGTAAGCATTGTGCCGCCTGAGCCTTGTTCTTTGAATTGTCAGATCATTGATGTCGTCATTACGGATGTATGTAGTGACAATGGTACGCCTCAGGATCCGGATGACGACTATTACCAGTTCAACATTTATGTTTCTGGTCAAGACGTATCTGCTTCAGGCTACCATGTAAGTGGCGATTATGTGGCCAACGGTTTGCCGTATGAAGTAGTGAATGGGCCTTACGGAAACTTTGCTCCGGGCTCGACTATTACGCTGACGGTAACGGATGCCGATGATGCCGGTTGTGAACAGACAGTGAACTATACTTTCCCGACAGCCAGTTGCTCGAATCAGTGTTCGTTGAACTTCCCTGAGATTGTAACTTCTTGCGACGACAATGGTACGCCTTCCGATCCGACGGATGATACGTATTCTTATACGGTCTTCCTTACGGGAAATGCCACGGGAAGCACGTATTCGATTTCGGGTGACGACACCCAAACAGGCTTACAGTATGGCGTAGTAGAAGGGCCTTTTGCTGTGGGTACGCCTATTGGCACCAACTTGCAATTGACCTTTACAGATGATCAGGATCCGAACTGTCAGATCACGTATGAGGTGGTATCGCCTGCAGCTTGTTCCAACACTTGTGCCATAGATCCGAATCCGCAGGTGCAAGTGAGTTGTAACGACAATGGCACGCCGGCAGATCCCTCGGATGACATTTGGTACTTTACTTTGCTGGTAACGGGTAGCAACACCTCTACCACCTACTCTTTGTCGGGCCCGAATCCGGTTGGTGCTCAGGGTCAGAACTTGCCTTATGGCATAGAGACGAATGACATTGGTCCGTTCTCTATCCAAGGGCAGCAGCAGATTGCGATAGTCATTACAGATGATCAGGATCCGAACTGTACTTTATCGCTTGTGATTGAAGCACCGGATGCCTGTCCTTCCGATTGTGCGCTGTCTGATCCGTTCTTTGCCTTTGAGTGCGACGACAACGGCACGGCTGATGATCCGACTGACGACTTCTACCATGTACGGATTTACGTCGATGGGGTGAACGTTAGCGGCACATATACGGTAACGGGAGGCTTCTTTGCTGCCAATCTGCCCTATGGCCAGCTCAATGGGCCTATTGGCACGATTAACCCGGGTGAGATTGTCTTCGTGGACATTACGGATGATGCTTATCCGAGCTGTAATTTGCAAAACGTCGCTGTGATTGCTCCGACAAATACCTGTTCCTTTGAGTGTGCTTTGAATGAGCCGCTCATAGCTACGGATTGCGATGACAATGGTACGCCTGATGATCCTTCCGATGATCAGTACTATTTCACCATTACCGTAACGGGCAACAGCACGGGCAGTGGTTATGCCATCAGTGGTGACTTGAACGAGCCGGGCCCCTGGCCTTATGGACAGGCAGTTGGACCTTTCGGACCTTATGATTTGGATGTGGTCTTGAATCTGGATATCCAAGATGTGGACCACGAGACTTGCAGTACTTCGGTAACTGTTACGGGTCCCGAAAACTGTATTGAAGCCAATGGCAGCATTGGAAATTACGTCTGGGAAGATTTGGATGGCGATGGCATTCAAGACGCCAATGAACCGGGCATCCCGGGTGTTACGGTAGTCTTGACGGGTACCACAGTACTTGGCGATCCGGTTATGCTGACTCAGACGACCGATGCAGATGGCTACTATTTGTTTGACAACTTGCCTCCGGGTACGTACAAGGTAACCTTCCCGACCATACCCGGTTATGCCATGACGATCCCCAATGCACCGGGCAGCAATGATGCCAATGATAGCGATGCTGATCCGGCTATGGCTGGTATGACGGAATTCATCGTCTTGTCTAGTGGAGAGGATTATTTGGATTTCGATGCCGGTTATTATCGGTACGCGGCTTTGGGTAACTACGTATGGCACGACATCAACGGCAACGGTTTGCAAGATGCCGGAGAGCCGGGTATAGGAGGTGTACAAGTGGTCTTGGTAGGTTTTGATGGAGCTGGTAATCAGATTACTCAGGTAACCTTTACCGATCCCGATGGCTACTACTTGTTTGACAACTTGCCTCCGGGCACGTATAACGTAACTTTTGATACGCCGGATGGAGGCTTCGTGACCACTTGGCTTGACCAAGGTGCGGATGACACCATTGACAGCGATGCCGACCCGGCTATGGGCAACATGACTATTAACGAGCAACTTACCTCGGGTGAGGAAAACCTCACTTACGATGCAGGCTTCTACATTCCTGCAACCATAGGAGACTTTGTCTGGTCAGACAACGACGCCGACGGCATGCAGGATGCTGATGAGCCGGGCATTCCCGATGTAGAGGTGGCTTTGATTGGTTTCAGCAACATTGGTCAGCAAGTAGTGCTCTTCACCACTACGGATGCAGATGGCTACTACTTGTTTGACAACCTGGCTCCGGGCAACTACTTCCTGGCCTTTACGACGCCGGCCGGTTATACGCCCACGCAGCAGGATGCTACCGGAGACGATACCAACGATAGCGATGCCGATCCATTCTCCGGATTTACCGCTACGGAAGAGTTGCTCTCCGGAGAGACCAACCTGACGTATGATGCCGGTTATATCCCGGGTGAAGAACCGCCGGCTTCGGTTGGTGATTACGTCTGGGAGGATACCGATGGTGATGGCATACAAGATGACGATGAAAACGGTATCCCGGGTGTTTGGGTATATCTCTATCCTTGTGGAGATCCGAATAACCCCATCGACAGCACCCAGACGGATGCCAACGGTCATTACGCCTTTACCGGATTGGAGCCGGGTGATTACATGATCCAATTCGTTTTGCCGGAAGGCGACTACAGCTTCACCACGCCTAATGCAGGCGATGATGCAGTGGATAGCGATGCCGGCAACGGTGGATTTACCGACTGCTTTACACTGACGCCGGGAGAGAATAATGAAGATGTGGATGCCGGTATAGTACCTTGTGGCCCGATGGGAGAGTTGACTTGTGTGGGTGATGTTCAATTGCCGGTGGATGAAAACTGCCAGTTGGTTATTGATCCCTTGAATTTTGTAGAGGCTACGGGTAGCTGTTACACGGGCTTGATTGCCGTGGTGACGGATGCCGATGGCAATATCCTTGGAGAAGTGATTTCCTCTGACTATCTCGGAGAAGAAATTACGGTAACCGTGATAGATACCCTCTCAGGGCAGTCTTGTTCTACCGGGGTAACGCTGATAGACAATACGCCGCCTGTTATAGATTGTCCTACCGATACCTTGGTTGTCGGCTGTAAACTCCTGCTGGATGAACTGGACGTCCCGGTAGCTTATGACAACTGTACAGAGGTCGTTGCTGTCAATCTAATTGATCAGATTTTCTTGGATGGCGATCCCTGTGATGACGGCATGATGGTGGTCGAGCAGGTTTGGGTCGCTGTGGATGAATGGGGTAATGAATCCGATCCTTGCACGCGCATCGTGCAGGTAAGCCGTCCTGAGCCGGTCTTCCCACCGGATGTAAGCTGGACTTGCGAGGAATATGCCCAGTGGCCTCAGATTATCGAGCCAGGGCCTTACAAGCCGGAAGATCCCTGCTGTAGCGGCTCCGGTTTCCCGGATGTGCAAGGTGCTTATTGCAATTACGATGTGAACTATACGGATGAGATTGTGCCCACTTGTGGTGATAACTTCATGATCATTCGTACCTGGACTATCACGGATGATTGCAACGGCAATGTCATTACCCACGAGCAAATCATTGAGATTGTGGATGAGGTGCCGCCTCTGGCAGAAGTAGAGGATGTGCTCATCGAAGTGGATGGCGAATTTGAGTGTGAAAGCACGGGACCCTTGCCCGGCCCGACAAACATCTCGGACAATTGTTCGGATGAATGGACGGTGCAAATCATGACGCCTTTAGGTGAGGCTATCTACGTCAATGGCGTCGATGGAGCCGATGGTGGCTATATCCCGAATCCGGGCTTGTCGGTCGGAGAGCACGAAGTGGATTACATCATTACCGATGCCTGTGGTAACGATACCACCCTTACCGTAACGGTTACCGTAACGGAAAGTACACCGCCTGTGGCCGTTTGCCAGGATGCCCTTACCGTAGAACTGCAAGGTAGCTTGCAGGAGTTCCCTGCTTCCTTCTTCGACAACGGCAGCTTTGACGGTTGTTGCTTTGATGAGGTGCAGGTACGTCGTATGGATCCGGGTTGTGGCGCTCCCAACATGGACTTTGGGCCTTTAGTAACCTTCTGTTGCAGCGACATCGACAATGGGCCGGTGATGATTGCCCTGAGGGCATTGGATTGCTCCGGCAACTTCAGTGAGTGCCAAATGGAAGTTACCGTTACGGGTGATGTCCTTTCGGTAAATGAGGTCATGGTTCCGGAAGATACCGTCATCACTTGTGAAGAGTACTCGTATTACGTCGCTCCCTGGTTGAATATCGGCGAGTACGGTATTCTGGATGCTTACGGTATCCTTACGGCAGACGACGGCTCTTGCGTAGAAGTTGCTGAAATGATTGTCGATGTGGATATTGACATGTGTTTTGAAGGTACGATAACCCGCACTTGGATTCTCAGCGATGGTCAGACGACCTGTACGCAGGTGATTTACGTCCATCAGGAGTCTGACTGGGTAGTGTCCTTCCCGCAGGATACCATGGTAAACTGTAACGACCTGCCTTTGGCTTACGGCGGAGAGCCGGAGATCTTCTTTGACGAGTGCGAGCTGATAGCCACTTCGTATGAGGATCTGGTTCTTACGGCAGTAGATGATGCTTGTTACAAGATTGTTCGCACTTGGATTGTGGTCAACTGGTGCTTGTTTGAAGACTTTGGCTACGACGCTTACCAAGAGCTTTCCGAGGCTGAGGTAGGCATAGACTTCGACGGTGATGGCGATATGGACGACCACACCTTCCAGGAAGGCGTTACGGTTGAAGGTGAGGCCGACGGCTACATCGCTTACACGCAAATCATTAAGGTAATCGACAACGAAGCTCCGGTACTGTTTATCTCCGACTTGCAGCTTTGCACGACGGATGCCGAAAACTGCATGGGAACCATTGAGTTGCCCTTGCCGGACAGCGTTCAGGATTGCAGCGATGATTTGACCTACTGGGTCTTCACCAACCTGCCCAACGGCGATGGCTTTGGCCCGTACTACGATGTGCCGGCAGGCTCCTACTTTGCCCTGTATTCAGCAACGGATAACTGCGGCAACGTCGGTTCGAAGTACGTGAACATCGAGCTTATTGATTGTACGCCGCCTCAGGCCCAGTGTATTAACAATGCCACGGCTAACATCAACAGCCAAGGTGTAGCCAATGTCTTGGCCATAGCCCTTGACGGAGGTAGCTATGACAACTGCTCGGATGTATTGAACTTCTCCTTCTCGGAAGACATCTCCGATCAGATCATGACCTATAGCTGTGTCGATCTGGGTACCTATACCGTAGATGTTTGGGTGACGGATGAATCGGGTAACCAGAGCGTTTGCCAGACCCAGCTCTCCATTGTGGACAGCCAAGGCAATTGCGACGGTCTGATGAACTTCTCCGGTACGGTGGCCCGTGAAGATGGCGATGGCCTGCTCAATGCCGAGATTTACGTGAACAACGACATGAGTGATATGACTAATGAAGACGGTCAATATGCGGTTGCCCTCTACAGTGGTTATGACTATACCGTCAAGCCGTACAAAAACGACGACTTGCTCAATGGCCTTTCTACTTTGGATATCGTATTGCTCAAGCAACACGTGTTGGGTATCAACCCCTTGAGTTCACCTTACCAGCTCATTGCTGCCGATGTTGATCGTTCGGGTTCTGTTACTACGTTGGATGCAGTATGGCTGAAGAAAGTCGTTCTGTATCTCGAAGACAAATTCCCCAACGACAACACTTCTTGGCGCTTTGTGCCGGCGAGCTTTGTCTTCCCCAATCCGGCTAATCCCTGGGTGGATGGAGGCTTCCCCGAGGAGTTGAATTTCTACCCCTTGAACGGAGCTGTAAGCAACGCCGATTTCGTAGCCATTAAGATCGGAGACCTCAACGGCACGGCTCTGACGAACTTCACCGGTGCTACAGGTCAAGAGCGTTCTTCAACAGAGCCCTTGCCCTTGCACATGCCCGATTTGGAATTCCGCAAAGGCGATCTGCTGGAAGTTCCGGTGCGTCTGGATGAAATTTCTCTCTTGGGCTTGCAATTTTCCATGAAATTTTTGGAAAATAAGTTGGAATGGGTATCTTTGTTGCCGGGAACTATGGAGGAATCCGATTTTAGCTTGGAAGAGCTTGCCGAAGGCCTGGTCATGGCCAGTTGGAGCAAGGAGAAGCTCGTCCGGCTGAAAGAAGGACAAATCCTTTTTACCTTGGTTTTCGAAGCGGTCGAAGACGGTCGCTTGAGTGAGGCTTTGAAGTTTGATTCGCAGTATCTCAAGCCGGAGCTTTACTCGGAAGCGACTGAAGTACATGAGCTGTACTTGCAATTCGACTCAAGGGAGGATCGGCTCTTTGCACTTTATCGCAATGCACCTAACCCTTTCTCTGGCAAGACCAGGATAGGCTTTAGCTTACCTCGGGCTGAAGAGGTTTACTTCACCATTACTTCTGCCACAGGAGAGGTGTTGCGCCGATGGAGTGCTGTTTATGAAGCCGGTTACAACGAAATTGAACTGGATATGTCGGGCTATTCCGGCGTGTACTATTACCGCATAGATGCAGGCGACTATACCGCTACGCGTAAAATGGTCGTCTTGCGTTAAAAGTCTAAAATATTTAGGACACCCTTCGGGCCCTCTGTCTCCTTCCCCGGAGCGGAGGGTCTTTTTTTTCTTTTCTCGCTAAATCAAGTGGCTGAGGCAAGTGCTGAATGGCCTTTCGGCAAAATGTTTGCACGGCAGACTGAACAACATTGGCTATGGCTGATTATACCCATGGCGAAGTGTTTTGGGAGGCGTCAGCCTCCCAAACTCTCTATATTTTGCTCATTTTCGAGTTGTAAATACCCCAAACCATTTCGGTTTGGGTATATCTTTGTGAAATGATGGACAATCGCAGTATTGCTTCGGCTTTTCGAGAATTAGCCCGCTTGATGGAATTGCAGGGGGAGAATCCCTACAAAATTCGCTCCTATGAAAGGGCTTATCAGACTTTGCGCAATTTGCCTCGCCCTTTGGCTCAGATGAATCGTCGGGAGTGGCTTGCTATTCCCGGCGTAGGATCGGCCATAGCTGATAAAATCGGCCAGCTGTTGGAAAGCGGTACGATGCAAACTTTAGAGCGCTACCGAAAAATGACTCCACCGGGCTTGCGGGAATTGTTAACTATCAAAGGTATGGGGCCCAAGAAGTTGCGCACCCTGTGGCTGGAGCTGGGCATTACTGACCCTGGAGAATTGTTGTATGCCATTCAGGAAAACCGCTTACAGACCATTAAGGGATTTGGAAAAAAGACGCAAGAAGATTGGAAGAACAAATTGGTTTATTATCTGCACAGTAAGGATCAGTTCCTCTATGCTTCTTTGGAAGCTCCGGCTCAAGCCTTGCTGCAGTATTTACATCGCTTGTATTCAAATGCTCCGCTTTCTTTAACGGGTACCATTTGCCGAAAGGCCATAAGTCCGCGTCGTATAGATTGCCAGATCGGTTCTATGGAGAAGCCTCGAGAGCTTTTTGGCGATGAATTGCGTTTTCTTTCGGGCGATGAGGTGTTTATGGAAGCCATGTGGTTGGGGGAATATCCCGTAGGCCTTTATTTTTGTGAGCCTGGCGAATTCGGGTCTCAATTGTTTTTGCACACGGGAGATGAAGCTTTTGTTTCGGCTTTCGCCAAACGAAACCCCGGTCAATCTTTTCGGGGACTTGCTCGGGAGGAGGAAGTTTTTGCTCGGACGGGTTTGCCGTACATTCTTCCAGAGTTGAGGGAGGGTTCTTATTTTCTGGAGCGCATTGCGGAAAGTGGGGAAGTTCCCAAACTTTTGGAGTGGGAAGATTTTAAGGGAGTTGTCCACGTGCATACGACCTACAGTGATGGAGCAGCCAGCTTGCGCCAAATGGCAGAGCGCGTTCGGGAAATGGGCTTTGAATACTTGGGCGTGAGCGATCATTCTCAGGCTGCGTTTTACGCCAACGGCATGAAGCCTGCTGATGTGCGGAGGCAACACGAAGAGATTGATCGATTGAATGAAGAAATGGCTCCTTTTCGGATTTTTAAGGGCATAGAATGCGATATTCTCAACGATGGTCGTTTAGATTATGAGGATGATTTGTTGGCAACTTTTGATTTTGTCATTGCCTCGGTACATTCCAATCTTCGCATGGATGAGGAGCAGGCTACGCGGCGTTTGCTCAGGGCTGTGAGGCATCCGGCGACGACCATTTTGGGGCATCCTACGGGGCGTTTGTTGCTCAGCCGGCCGGGTTATCCCGTGCGAATGGAAGAGCTTATTGCTGCTTGTGCTGAAGAGGGAGTGGCTATAGAGGTCAATGCCAACCCCTATCGTTTGGATTTGGATTGGCACTGGATTCCTTTGGCTTTGGAAAGAGGCGTTAAGTTGATGGTAAACCCCGATGCTCACAGCCTTGTCGGTTTGGAAGATATGCGTTATGGTTTGTATGCAGCTCGAAAGGGAGGGCTTACTGCAGCAGATTGTCTCAATTGCCTTTCGGCAAATGAGTGGCTTGCTGCCATGGGATAGACTTGCTCTTAACGTTTCTTTAACACTTTGCCTTTTGAGCATTAACAGCGAGGAGCTGTTGTGAATGTTTATCTTTGCGGGCGTTGGAAGCCATTTTTATTTCTTAACTAAAAGTCAAAGAACCATGACGAATAAATTGTTTTTAGCTTTGCTGCTGGTTGCAGCTTCTGTTTTTGCAATGAGCTGCAAGAATGATGGTGAGGTGCGCGAAGAAGCAGCACAGGAAGCTGCCGGCCAGACCACCTCAACGGCTGCGGAGAGTAATTCGCTTTCTACGGCTACAAATAAACAGAATGCCAATGAGCCTGAGGTGCCTGCAGGGCCTACCACGACCATTGAGTTTGAAGAAACGACTTATGATTTCGGTACAGTTAAGTCGGGGGAGAAGGTTTCACATATTTTCAAGTTTCGCAATACGGGTAATGAGCCTTTGATCATCAGCAACGCCAAAGCTACTTGTGGTTGTACGGTGCCCAATTGGCCTAAGGATCCCATTCCTCCGGGCGAGTCCGGAGAAATAGAGGTGGTCTTCAATACAAAAGGTAAGTCCAACAAGCAAAACAAGAAGGTAACCATTACGGCGAACACCAATCCGCCACAGTCGTTTGTGTACGTAAAAGGGTTTGTAGAAGCTGAGCCCAAGCCGAATAATCCCAAACCGGCGAATCAATAAGGGGTAAAAAGAGAAAGAGGCAAAGCCTCTTTCTCTTTTTTTACTCAGCTTGGCGTGGTTTGGAGATTTGATTTGGCATGTCAATGCCCGGAGATTAACTTCACCTTTGAGTAGGTCTGAGGGTTTTGTGAAGCGGTTGGTTTTGTCTGGCATTAAGGAGGAAAATTTATGAAGGAGTATTTTTCTCTCATCAAGTTTAGTCATACGATATTTGCTTTACCATTTGCCTTGACGGGCTTTTTTTTAGCTGCTTATCGGCCGGGTTATCAGCTGGAGGTTTCTACTTTGGGTTTGGTGCTTTTGTGTATGGTTTTTGCCCGTTCTGCAGCTATGGCTTTTAATCGCTATTTGGATCGGGATATAGATGCCGAGAATCCGCGTACAGCTGTACGGGAGATTCCTGCCGGGAAAGTTTCACCTGCTCAGGCCTTATTTTTTGTTTTTTTGAATGCCGCTTTGTTTGTCGGAACTACCTGGTTTTTAAATCCGCTTTGTTTTTACTTGTCGCCTGTAGCCTTATTGGTGATATTGGGTTATAGCTATACCAAGCGGTTTACGGCTTTTTGCCATTTTGTATTGGGGTTGGGATTGTCTTTAGCTCCTATAGGTGCCTATTTGGCCGTAACGGGCCATTTTGCCTTTTTGCCTTTGCTTTTTTCTGCCGTGGTGTTGTTTTGGGTATCGGGTTTTGACATCATCTATGCTTTGCAAGACGAGGTTTTTGACAAGGAGCATGCCTTGCATTCTATTCCGGCCAGTTTGGGGCGTTTGCGGGCTTTGCGTCTGGCGCGTTTGTTACACGTGTTGAGTGCTCTTTTCATGTTGTATGCAGGGGTGTTGTTGGTAAACACTTATCCGGAGTTGGCGTGGTTGAGTTGGTTGGGTATTGGTCTTTTTCTGGCCTTGCTTTTCTATCAACACACTTTGGTTACGCCTACCGATCTGAGTCGGGTTAATCTGGCTTTTTTCACGACGAACGGCATGGCCAGTCTGCTTTTCGGCAGTTTTCTCATTTTGGATTTTTTGGTGTAGGCGATTTGTCTTAGAAATCGTCTTTGTACTCTTTTTTGTAGAGGTATTCGAGTACGTCGTGAGAGGTAACGATACCCACGAGTTTGCCGTCATCATCGACAATGGGTAAGCCGTGGAAGAGGTTTTCGAGGAAGACTCGGGCTGCTCCTCCGATAAGCTCTTCGGGGCGGAGGCTGGCTACTTTGGTGGTCATGACTTCTTTGACGGGGGTCTGGTCGTATTCGGACAGAGGGATGTTGAGTTTCATCAGGTCGTAGGAAGTGACGATACCGACCAGTTTGCCCTGTTCATCGGTTATGGGGATGTGATGAAATCGTTTGTTTAAGAAGATATCTCGAATGGTGGACAGTTTTTCATCGGGTGAGGCGCTTACGACCTGCGTAGTCATGATGGAGGATAGCGGTTTGTTCATCATAGGGCGTTAGGTTTTGTTTTGTAAAGGAATAGACTAGAGGAGGCTTTATTTTGGTGATTGGATTTGTCGTTTCATTTCGAGCAGGAAGTTGCGCAGTTCTGCCAGTTCTTTAAGGGTGCGCTTGCGCTTTTTATCCCAAGATTTGTTGCGCAGAATTTCTTGTTTGGCACCATTGATGGTGAAGCCCCGTTCTTTGATGAGTTCATAGACTCGTTGTACCTGCATGATGTTTTCCGGGGTAAAGCGGCGATCTCCTTTGCTGTTTTTATGGGGTTTGATTTCATCAAACTCTTTTTCCCAGAAGCGAATGACCGAAGTGGATAGGCCCAAAAGTTCGGCTACTTCTCCTATGGAATAGTACCGTTTGGTGAGTTGCTTGGGGTCTATCTTGGGCATAGGTTGATTTTGTTTAACGGAGTTTGTTAGAGGGTTTTGCGGCACATTTGGCAGCTATAAAGGTAAAAAAACTTTGAATTTTTGTGCTGTATTTTGAAATAAGGTCTTATATTTGCGAAAGCAAAAGCAGCGTAGATAAAGGGCTATGCGTTAAAATTGCGTTAAAAAAGGACGTTAAGAGGTACAGTTACCCTAAATGCCCGTATATTTGGGCATGTAAAACAACTGAAACATTTTCTTCTCACCTCAAAACAAAGGCTTATAGACGGCAGCATTTACTAAATCAGCAAGACGAACACTTTCTTTTAACTAAAAGCGATTTAGTTATGCCAGTTAAGCCTTTGAATGACCAGCAACTTATTCAAGCCTATTTAGAGGGTAATGAGCGTGCTTTTGAAGAACTTCTTCAACGGCATAAGCAAAAGATTTATACCTCTATTTATCTCTTTGTCAAAGACCACAGCTTGGCTGAGGATATTTTTCAAGAGGTTTTTATCAAGATTATAGACACTTTGCGTCAAGGCAAGTACAACCACGAAGGCAAGTTTGTGCAGTGGGCTATGCGGATAGCTTACAACCTTTGCGTGGATTACTTTCGGCGTTCCAAGCGGCGTCCGCAGGTACATGGTTCGGATGAGTTTGACATTTTCGAGGTGTTGCGCGTAGATGGTGACAATGTAGAGGAGCGCATGATCAAAGAACAGACTTATGATCGAGTGCGTCAACTGGTGGATATGCTTCCTCCCGAGCAGCGAGAAGTAGTGATTTTGCGCCATTATGCAGATATGAGTTTTAAAGAAATTGCACAACTGACTCGGGTGAGCATCAATACGGCCTTGGGGCGCATGCGCTATGCTCTGATCAATATGAGAAAGATGATTGCTCAAAAGCAGGTCCAGCTGTCGTGATTTGATGTTCGTTTGATGTTCGAACCAAGGGATCTGATGGACGGGTATTTAACTGGCGCGCCTTTGATCTAAAAGACATTCGAGCGGCTTGTTTTGGAGGCCTGAAGCTAAAGATTGTTCCCTGAAACCGTTTTGAGCCGGTGGACATGCAGATGTCCGCCGGTTTTTTTGTTTGCATAGGCGTAAAGAGGCTCGGCATTCGGGCTCCCGAGGGTCTTGGGTCAAGGAGGATTTGCGTTTTTAGATTTTTTTCAATTTTTTTTGAAAAAAGCTATTGTGGTGAAAGATAAAAGTCGTACCTTTGCAACCGCTTTTGGCCAGCGGTATGGGCTAAAGGCGTTAAAGGCTAAAAAAAGACTGTATTCTATGCCTACCATCAATCAACTCGTACGTAAAGGACGCAAAAAGATCGTCTCGAAAAGCAAATCGCGTGCCTTGGATGCTTGCCCGCAGCGTCGGGGCGTATGTACACGTGTTTATACGACTACGCCTAAGAAGCCGAATTCCGCTTTGCGCAAAGTGGCTAAAGTGCGTTTGACGAACAACATTGAAGTGATTGCTTATATCCCCGGGGAGGGGCACAATTTGCAAGAGCACTCTATCGTGTTGGTGCGCGGTGGTCGTGTAAAGGATTTGCCGGGGGTGCGTTATACCATAGTCCGTGGTGCCTTGGATACCGCAGGTGTGGAAGGGCGTTTGCAGAGTCGTTCGCGTTATGGAACGAAGCGTCCTAAGAAATAAGTACAGGGTAATTTGATTGATGAAAAGGCCTTTTAACAGCTAAGAGCAAATGAGAAAGAGAAAGCCAAAAAAGCGGGTGATTGCGCCCGATCCGCGTTACGGAGATCCGATGGTAACCCAGTTTGTCAACCACATGATGTGGCGTGGCAAGAAGAATGTCGCTTTCAATATTTTTTATCGGGCCTTGGATCTGGTCAAGGAAAAAACCGGAGAGGATGAGCATGCCATTTGGAAAAAGGCATTGAATAATGTCATGCCTCAGATGGAAGTGCGCAGCCGTAGAATTGGAGGGGCAACTTTTCAAATTCCGACGGAGATTCGGGCAGACCGCAAGTTGTCTATAGGCATCAAGTGGTTGATTCGCTTTGCCCGTCAGCGCGGAGGGCGTGGTATGGCCGAAAAATTGGCCGCAGAGATCATAGCGGCAAGTAAAGGAGAAGGTGCTGCTGTGAAAAGGAAGGAAGATACCCATAAGATGGCAGAGGCCAACCGTGCTTTTGCGCACTTCAGGGTATAAATCTATTGTACAGCCTTTGGGCATTTTCAAGCAACTCGATAGAGAGGTTTTACATTATGGCAAGAGACTTAAAATACACGAGAAATATCGGCATTGCCGCGCACATTGATGCTGGCAAGACGACTACTACGGAGCGCATTCTCTATTACACCGGTTTGAGTCACAAGATAGGGGAAGTGCACGACGGTGCCGCTACCATGGACTGGATGGAGCAGGAACGCGAACGGGGTATCACCATTACCTCAGCCGCGACCAAAACGTCTTGGAAGTGGAAAGACCAAGAGTACACCATCAACATCATTGACACGCCAGGGCACGTGGACTTTACCGTGGAGGTGGAGCGTTCTTTGCGCGTCTTGGATGGTGTCGTGGCTTTGTTCTGTGCTGTATCCGGGGTGGAGCCGCAGTCTGAAACGGTATGGCGTCAGGCCGATCGTTATCGGGTGCCCCGTATTGGTTTTGTCAACAAGATGGACCGCTCGGGAGCTGATTTCTTTGCCGTGGTAGAAGATGTAAAGGAAAAGTTGGGAGCGAATGCCGTGCCTCTTCAAGTGCCGATAGGTGCTGAGGAGCGCTTCAAGGGGGTAGTTGATTTGATTACCAATGAGGCCATCATCTGGAATGAGGAGGATAAGGGTATGACTTATGAGGTGGTTCCCATACCTGAGGATTTGCAGGATACCGTTGCGAAGTATCGCGAGAAGTTGTTGGAAAGCGTAGCCGAGTATGACGAGTCTTTGATGGAGAAGTATTTTGAGGATCCCGATTCCATCACTGCCGACGAGATCCGTGCTGCCATTCGTGCTGCCGTCATTGATATGAGCATTACGCCCATGATGTGCGGTTCTGCTTTTAAGAATAAAGGCGTGCAGGCCGTATTGGACGCCGTGTGTGCCTTTATGCCTTCTCCGGTTGATATTGAAGCCATAGAAGGGACTAACCCGAAGACGGGAGAAAAGGAAATCCGCAAGCCGGATGAAAAAGAGCCGTTTTCAGCACTGGTTTTCAAAATCGCTACGGATCCCTATGTAGGGCGTTTGGCCTTTATGCGGGTATATTCCGGTGTTTTGGAAGAGGGTAGTTATGTTTTAAATACACGCACAGGCAAAAAAGAGCGTGTATCTCGCCTTTATCAGATGCACTCCAACAAGCAAAACCCCATCAAGGTGGTAGGTGCCGGTGATATTGCGGCTGCTGTGGGCATGAAAGATCTGCGTACGGGCGATACCATTTGCGACACCAATCATCCCATTGTTTTTGAAAGTATGACTTTCCCCGAGCCGGTGATTGGCGTAGCCGTGGAGCCTAAAACGCAAAAAGATTTGGATAAGTTGGGCATGGCTTTGGCCAAGCTGGCTGAAGAAGACCCCACCTTTAAGGTGCGTTACGACGAGGAGACGAATCAAACCATCATCAGTGGTATGGGCGAGCTGCACTTGGAAATCATTGTGGATCGCCTTAAGCGGGAGTTTAAGGTAGAGTGTAACCAGGGACGTCCGCAAGTCAATTACAAAGAAGCGCTTACGGCCAGTGTCGTTCACCACGAGCGTTTGAAGAAGCAGACAGGTGGTTCCGGATTGTTTGCAGATATGCAATTTGAGCTGGGGCCGGCTGATCCCGAGTTTTTGGAGAGTGATGAGTTTAAGAGTGGTAAAGAGCGCCTGCAATTTGTCGATGAGATTCGCGGAGGAGCTATTCCGCGGGAGTTGATAGGGCCTACGCGCAAAGGTTTTGAATCCATGATGGACAACGGCATTTTGGCCGGCTATGCCATAGAGAGCATGAAAGTGCGCCTCTTTGACGGAGCGACTCACCCCGTGGATTCCAAACCCATAGCCTTTGAGCTTTGTGCTAAAGAAGGTTTTAAAGCGGCTGCGCCCAAGTGCAAGCCCGTTTTGCTGGAGCCTATCATGAAGCTCGAAGTGGTTACCCCTGAAGAGTTTGTGGGTAACATCATTGGCGATTTGAACCGCCGTAGAGGTTTGCCGAAAGGCCAGGAATTGCGCACCGGAGGTGCTGTGGCTATCCAGGCTGAAGTTCCGCTTTCCGAAATGTTTGGTTATGTGACGGATTTGCGCACCATCAGCTCGGGCCGGGCAAGCTCAACCATGGAGTTTTCTCACTATGCCGAGGCTCCTGCAGGTGTAGCTAAAGAGGTGATTGAAAAGGCCAAGGGTGAAGTAAAAGTATAAAAAAGAGGAAGGGGACGCCCCCGGGGGCGCCCTTTCTTTTTGAGCATAAACGACTTAAATCTTTTTAAGGGTTATGAATCAGCAGAAAATCAGGATCAAACTCCGCTCCTATGACCACAACTTGGTGGACAAATCGACGGAGAAGATCGTCAAGACGGTGCGCAACAGCGGAGCTGTTGTATCAGGACCGATTCCGCTGCCCACAAAAAAAGAGATTTTTACCGTACTGCGTTCGCCGCACGTCAACAAAAAATCTCGGGAGCAGTTTCAGTTGCGCACGCATCAGCGTTTGATAGAGATTTATTCTCCGACGCCGAAAACCGTGAATGAACTTTCTAAACTGGAACTTCCCAGTGGAGTGGACATTCAGGTCAAGTTGACTTGAGAAACAGTCTCAATTGTTGAACCCATTTGGGGTGTGCGAAAAACATGGTCGCTCGACCATGTGGCCTGGCAGGACGGTGGATTTCCCACCTTACGCAGAGCGAGCTTAAAAGTCCGACAAACCCTTGGTTGCTGTTGGGCATCTGATTCGAAATCTCGCTCATTTTTTTCGCAAATCCCGTTAAAACCAAAGTGGTTTTGAACCACCTTACAAAATAAGTAGTATCGTGAACGGTATTATTGGAAAAAAGCTCGGGATGACCAGCATCTATAACGATGCGGGTCAGAATGTTGCCTGCACCGTTGTAGAGGCAGGCCCTTGCGTAGTTACGCAGCGCTTTGAGCAAGACAAAGACGGCTATTCAGCTCTTCAACTGGCTTTTGATGAAGCGAAGGTGAAAAATACGACCAAGCCCATGTTGGGGCATTTCAAAAAAGCCGGTACGACGCCAAAGCGCAAAGTGGTGGAGTTTCGAGATTTTGATCTGGTAGAAAAGCAGCCGGGAGATACGGTGCGTGTAGAAGAGATTTTTGAAGAAGGCGATATCGTCCATGCTGTAGGGGTGTCCAAGGGGCGTGGCTTTCAGGGCGTAGTAAAGCGCCATGGTTTTGGCGGGGTAAATGATGCGACACACGGACAGCACAACCGTCAGCGGGCGCCGGGTTCTATTGGTGCGGCTTCTTATCCGGCTCGGGTATTTAAAGGCATGCGCATGGCAGGTCGCATGGGCGGTCAACGCGTGAAGATCAAAAACCTGGAAGTGTTGAAGATCTTTCCGGAGAAAAATCTGATTTTGATCAAGGGCGCTATCCCCGGCCACAAAGGGGCGTATGTCATTCTTGAAAAATGAGCAAATCGAGAAGGTTTTGCGAAAGCAACAACCCGATTATAAACTCTAAAGGAAATGAAACTGGACGTTTTTAATATTCAGGGCGAAAAGACGGGTCGCAGTGTAGACTTACCGGATGAGATTTTCGGCATAGAGCCGAATGAACACGCCGTTTACCTGGCTGTGAAGCAGTATTTGGCTCATCAGCGCCAGGGTACGCACAGCAGCAAGGAGCGCAATGCGGTAAAAGGCTCGCGTCGCAAGCTCAAACGTCAAAAGGGCACAGGTACGGCTCGTGCCGGAGACATTAAGAACCCTTTGTTTCGGGGTGGAGGACGGGTTTTCGGCCCGCGCCCACGCAAATATACCCTGGGCCTTCCGAAAAAGGTCAAGCGTTTGGCCCGCAAATCGGCCTTGGCGGCAAAGGCTCAAAAAGGGCAGCTGTTTGTGGTCGAAGACTTCTCCTTTGATGCACCCAAGACCAAAGCCTATGTAGAAATTTTGGCCAAATTGGAGCTGGATGGAAAGAAAGTGATCCACGTAACGGCAGATAAAGAGGAGAATGTGTACCTGTCTAGTCGGAATTTGCCCAAAGCAAAGGTTATGCGTGCGCAGGACTTGAACACCTATGCCGTTTTGAATTGTCAGACGCTTTTGCTTTCGGAAGGAGCTGTCGAAAAAATTGTGGAAACTCTATCGTGAATTCTATTTGCCGAAAGGCAACTTTTAAACTCAAGATACCATGGCTAAGCAGATTTTACTGAAGCCGATCATCACGGAAAAAGCCACCAACTTGTCGGAAGGCCTGAATCAATACACTTTTGAGGTCAACGGCAAAGTCAATAAACTGGAGGTGAAAGAGGCTGTGGAAAAGATGTACAACGTAACGGTAGTTGCCGTGAACACCATCAACATGCCGGGCAAGCGTCGGCGTCGCAGTACCCGTAGTGGCGTGTTCAACGGCATGAAATCGCCTTACAAAAAAGCCATTGTTACCCTGGCCAAGGGTGAGGAAATAGATTTTTATCAGAACCTCTGAACACATAAAGTTACAGAGCGCACAACACAGAAACAAACAGCGTCATGCCAGTAAAAAAATACAATCCGATTACTCCGGGTACCCGCTTTCGGGTGGGCAATGCCTTTACCGAAATTACGACGGATAAACCCGAGAAGAGTTTGTTGGCACCGCTATCAAAGACAGGCGGGCGCAATCGCACGGGAAAGATGACGATGCGTCAGCGTGGAGGCGGACATAAACGTCGCTATCGCATTATAGACTTTAAGCGCGACAAAGACGGTATTCCGGGTAAGATCAAAACCATTGAGTACGATCCGAACCGCACGGCTTACATCGCCTTGGTAGTTTATGCCGATGGAGAAAAGCGGTATATCATTGCGCCCAATGGCTTGAAAGTGGGCGATGAGATTATGTCCGGAAAAGGGGCAGCTCCCAATGTAGGTAATGCCTTGTTCTTGAGTGAAATTCCTCTGGGTGCAGTCATTCACGCCATTGAAATGCAGCCGGGACGCGGGGCGGCCCTGGCCCGTTCGGCAGGTACGAATGCTACTTTGATGGGGCGTGAAGGTAAGTACGCCATTGTGAAATTGCCCTCCGGAGAGGTGCGCCGCATTTTGCTTAGCTGCCGGGCTACCATAGGTTCGACCTCCAATCCCGATCACGCTTTGCAGGTTTTGGGCAAAGCCGGTCGGAAGCGCTGGTTGGGTCGCAGACCTCGAGTTCGCGGTGTAGCCATGAACCCCGTAGATCACCCCATGGGTGGTGGCGAAGGTCGTGCTTCGGGTGGGCATCCCCGCTCGCGCACGGGCATTTTTGCCAAAGGCCAAAAGACCAGAAACAAGAAGAAGTACTCTTCCAAGCTCATCATTTCGAGAAGGAAGAGCAAGAAAAAATGATGAGGGTAGCGGGGAAGCAGCCCTGGCTGGTTTTCTCGCAGCTTAAACCATACGCTGCTCAGAACAGAGCATAACCACAAATGTAAGCTGATATGGCTCGTTCGATAAAAAAAGGACCTTACGTTCACCACAAGTTGCTCAAAAAAGTGCTGCAAGCACGTGAGAGCAATAAAAAGTCGGTTATCAAAACCTGGTCTCGCTCGTCCATGATCATTCCCGATATGGTGGGCCTGACCATTGCCGTGCACAACGGCAAGGCTTTCGTGCCCGTATTCATCACGGAAAACATGGTGGGGCACAAACTGGGAGAATTTTCTCCGACCCGTACTTTCCGCGGGCATGCAGGCAACCGCAAAAAGTAAGGTGAATAAACGGTCTGATATAAACCTTTGAAGAAAGTATTGCAATGGAAGCAACAGCCAAACTGAAAAACTGCCATATGTCGGCGCGCAAAGCGCGTTTGGTGCTCGACTTGATCCGGGGTAAGAGCATAGAAGAGGCCTTGGATATTGTGCGCTTCACCAATAAGGAGGCAGCCGAATGGATAGAGAAAGTCCTGCTTTCTGCCATCGCCAACTGGGAATACAAAACAGGCGGGCTGGAAAGTGCAGATGAGTACGACCTCTTTGTCTCCAAGGCTATAGCCGACGGAGGTATGATGATCAAGCGCATTCGCCCTGCACCGCACGGCCGAGCTCATCGAATCCGCAAACGCAGCTGCCACATCACCATCACCGTGGATAACCGCATTCCCTTGCCTGAAAACTACGAAGGTATGGGTGATGACGTAGCTGAAGTAGAAGAGGTTGAAACAACTGAAGAATAAATGAAAGGAGCTTTTTGGGCTCTCCGAACTTTTTAATAACGCAATATGGGTCAAAAGACAAATCCTATTGGCAATCGTTTGGGAATTATCCGTGGATGGGATTCCTACTGGTATGGCGGTAAAAACTTTGGCGATAAGGTCGTGGAAGATTACAAAATCCGCGAATACCTCCGTGCTCGTGTGCAAAAGGGCGGTATCGCTCGCATTGTCATTGAGCGCAACATCAAACAAATTACCTTGACCATCCATACGGTCCGTCCTGGCATCATCATTGGTAAAGGTGGCCAGGAGGTGGATCGCATTCGGGAAGAGTTGCGTAAACTTACCGGCAAAGACGTGCACATCAACATCCATGAAATCCGCAAACCGGAAATGGATGCCCATGTGGTGGCAGAAAACATTGCCCGCCAATTGGAAGGGCGCGTGAATTATCGCCGGGCGACTAAAATGGCCATTCAGGCTTCTATGCGTGCAGGCGTACAAGGCATCAAGGTGCGCATCTCAGGCCGCTTGAACGGGGCTGAAATGGCTCGTACCGAAGAGTATAAGGAAGGACGTACGCCTTTGCATACTTTTCGGGCCGATATCGATTATGCCTTGGTGGAAGCCCAAACGGTGTATGGCAAAATTGGCGTGAAAGTGTGGATCTGTCGGGGTGAAGTCTTTGGCAAACGCGACTTGTCTCCCAATGTGGGCATCACGCCTAAAGGCGGAGATAGCGGCCGTGGCGGCCGCGGTGGTCGCGGTGGCCGAGGTGGTCGTAGCAATCGCGGTGGTCGTGGTAACCGAGGCGGCCGCCGTTAAAAGCGCAAATTTTTCGCGCGATCTCTATAGGCAGAGAAGAAAAAAAGCCGTACCTTTGCACGGCTTTTTGAAAAGGGGTTTAAGAGGCATATAGATCAGCGCTTAACCGCATAGCGAGGCAGAAAATATACGGACATGTTACAACCAAAAAGAACGAAGTATCGCAAGCAGCAGAAGGGGCGCAACCGGGGCTTGGCCTATAAGGGTAGCACGGTGGATTTCGGCAGTTTTGGCCTCAAAGCCATTACGCCCGGTCGTATCACCAATCGCCAAATCGAAGCTGCTCGTATTGCCATGACGCGTTATATGAAACGTGAGGGTAAGGTCTGGATTCGCATTTTTCCCGACAAGCCCATTACCTCTAAACCTTTGGAAGTACGTATGGGAAAGGGTAAGGGTGCTGTGGACCACTGGGTTGCCGTGGTGAAACCCGGCCGCATCATGTTCGAATTGGACGGTGTGCCTCGTGCCGTAGCTGAAGAAGCTTTGCGCCTGGCTGCCCAGAAATTGCCCGTCTTGACCAAGTTCACCGTTCGCCCGGATTATACCGGTGAGTAAAATGTAAATCTGCCGTAGGCAGCGAAATAGAAAACACAAAGTAAGCCATGGCAACTAAGAAATTTTTGGAATTGAAAGAATACACCGACCAAGACCTCAAGGTCGAGTTGGATAAGTTGCGCGAGCAGTATCAGCGAATGAAGTTCGAGCACGCAACCCAAGGGCTCGAAAACCCGCTCTTGTTGCGTGAAGCACGGCGAGATATCGCCCGTCTGGCTACTGAAGTTCGCCGTCGGGAGTTGGAAAAGATGGATGAAAAACAGTTGGCCCGGCGTTCGAAAATTCGAGCCAGAAGAAGAAAACAAAAATAAGCAGTAGATATCATGAGCGAAAGAAACCTCAGAAAAACCCGTATAGGTGTGGTGAGCAGCACGGCCATGGATAAGTCCATAACCGTATTGGTGGAAAGGAAATTGCAACACCCTATTTACGGCAAGTTCGTCAAGAAGAAAAAGAAGTTTTTGGCCCACGACGAAAAAAACGAATGCCAGGTTGGAGATAAAGTGCGCATCATGGAGACGCGCCCTCTGAGCAAGCGCAAAAAATGGCGCTTGGTAGAGATCATCGAAAAGGCCAAGTAAAGAAGACAAATGGTTTGTTGCCTTTCGGCAAATTTGCTTCCGGGCAATACTTATTAAAAGAGCGAAGTCATGATACAGCAAGAGACCAGATTGAAAGTGGCAGATAATAGCGGGGCCAAGGAAGTCTTGTGCATTCGGGTATTGGGAGGCTCCAAACGCCGCTATGCCTCCATAGGTGATAAAATCATCGTGACAGTTAAAGAAGCCAGTCCGGGGGGCATCAAAAAAGGTACAGTCTCTCGTGCAGTGGTTGTGCGCACGAAAAAGGAGATCCGCCGCAAAGACGGTTCTTACATCCGCTTTGGCGAAAACGCCGTGGTTTTACTCAATGCTGCGGATGAACCGCGTGGCACCCGCATCTTCGGGCCTGTAGCTCGCGAACTGCGCGATAAAGATTTTATGCGCATCGTCTCTTTGGCACCCGAGGTGCTTTAAAAGATAAACCTTTCGAATCATGTCGAAGAAAAAAGCAATGAAGCGATTCGCTCCCAAACTTCACATCAAAAAGGGAGACCGCGTGAGGGTGATGGCGGGAACGAACAAAGGCCGTGAAGGAGAAGTCCTTGAGGTGTTCCCCAAGAAGCAACGTGCCATCGTTGACGGGGTAAACATCGTCAAAAAGCACCGCAAGCCCATGGGAGATAACCCCGGCGGCATTGTAGAGATGCCTGCGCCTATACACATCTCTAATTTGATGTTGCTTGACCCTAAAACGGGAGAACCCACGCGCATAGGTCGTAAGGAAGTGGACGGTAAGTTGGTCCGCTATTCTAAAAAATCAGGAGAAATCATTAAGTGATGAGCTACGAACCAAGACTGAGGAAAAAATATCGGGAGGAAATTGTGCCTGCTCTGATGGAAGAGTTTCAATACAAATCCGTCATGGAGGTACCGCGTTTGGTCAAAGTATGCCTCAACCAGGGTATAGGTGATGCCACCCAGGACAAAAAACTCATCGATTCCGCCTTGGAGGAAATGAGCATGATTGCAGGCCAAAAAGCCGTGCCGACCAAAGCACGTCTTTCCGTTTCCAATTTCAAGCTGCGGGAAGGTATGACCATAGGCGTGCGCGTGACTTTGCGCAAAGAGCGCATGTGGGAGTTTATAGATCGCCTGATCGCCGTGGCCCTGCCTCGTGTACGGGACTTTCGCGGTATCAACGACAAGAGTTTTGATGGCAGAGGCAATTACTCCATGGGTATTACCGAACAAATTGTCTTTCCCGAAATTGACCTGGATAAGGTCAATCGCATTTCGGGCATGGACATTACGTTTGTCACTACGGCTAAAACGGATCAAGAGGCCTTGGCCCTGCTGAAACACCTGGGTATGCCTTTTAAAAACCAAAACAATTGAGTCAGCTCCTCGGAGCTAAATCATACCTAACATTATGGCAAAGAAATCAATCATTGCACGGGAAAGAAAGCGTCAACGCATGGTGGCTAAATATGCTGCTTTGCGCAAAAAACTCAAAGAAGAGGGCAATTACGAAGCTCTCGACAAATTGCCGCGCAATGCATCTCCTGTGCGTTTGCACAACCGTTGTAAATTGACGGGACGCCCTCGGGGCTACATCCGTCGCTTTGGAATTTGTCGTGTGAAGTTCCGTGAATTGGCCCTCGAAGGGAAAATTCCGGGTATCACGAAAGCCAGTTGGTAAGAGGCCGCTATCGGTCCGGGTACCCCCCTTGTGGGGCCTACACAGAATTTTAAACCCAAAAGAAATGATCGTAACAGATCCCATAGCAGACTTTCTGACGCGCATACGCAATGCGCAGAGCGCTGGTCATAAAGTGGTTGAAATACCTGCGTCTAAGCTGAAAAAAGCCATGACAAAAATTCTCTATGACCAGGGATATATACTCAAGTACAAATTTGACGATGAAGCGGGTAAGCAGGGCGTAATTAAAATAGCCATTAAGTACGACCCCAAAGACAACAGTCCGGTGATTCGCAAATTGGAGCGCGTCAGTAGGCCTGGTTTGCGCAAATACGTCAAAGCCGCTGATTTGCCGCGTGTAATCAATGGCTTGGGTATAGCGATTGTTTCTACTTCTCATGGTATCCTTACGGATAAGGAAGCCAGAAAGAGGAACGTAGGTGGAGAAGTTCTCTGCTACATTTATTAATGCTTTGTGGGATACAGAGCTTTTTGGTTGAGCCGTAAAATTGCAGCATCATGTCGAGAATAGGAAATGCACCCATAGAGATACCGCAAGGTGTGGAGATTTCTATCAGCAAGGGCAATTTTGTTACCGTCAAAGGCCCGAAAGGAGAACTTTCTCAGCAGGTAGATCCGGATTTGATTCTCAAGATAGAGGATGGGGTGCTTACCGTACAGCGCCCCACGGAACAAAAGCGCCACAAAGCCATGCATGGGCTGTATCGCTCCTTGATAGCCAATATGGTTGAGGGTGTAACCCAAGGATTTAAGAAGGAACTGGAATTGGTCGGTGTGGGTTATCGAGCCAACAGCACAGGGCAATTGCTTGAGCTGCAGTTGGGTTATTCACACCCCATTATGTTTGCCATTCCCGATGAGGTGAAGGTAGAGGTCATTTCAGAAAAAGGTAAAGCTCCGCGGGTTGTGCTGGAGTCTATTGACAAACAATTGATCGGACAGGTGGCCGCAAAGATTCGCTCTTTCCGCAAACCCGAGCCTTACAAAGGGAAGGGTATTCGCTTTGTGGGTGAGCAAATTCGCCGCAAAGCCGGTAAGACCGTAGCAAAATAAAATAAAAAGGCGTTTTGAAAGCCTTGGCTTTTGGAGCGCTTTTCAAACACATGATCAAGGCATGAGAAAGTTGAAGAGAAAAGCGAGAATTCGCTATAGAATCAGAAAGAAAGTCTCGGGTACGCCCGATTGCCCTCGTTTGAGCGTGTTTCGCAGCAACCACTACATTTATGTACAAGCGGTGGATGACACCAAGGGCGTTACGGTGGCAGCGGCCTCTTCTCGTGAGGCTTCGGTAGATCGCAATAAATCCAAGGTAGAGCAAGCCCAAGAAGTGGGTAAGTTGATTGCCGAGCGCTTGCAAAACCAAAACATCACCTGCGCCGTGTTTGATCGTGGTGGCTATTTGTATCACGGTCGCGTAAAGGCCATAGCTGATGCTGCCCGGGAAGCGGGCTTGAAGATTTAAAACGGACTTTTCATAATCAGAAGTTATGAGCAACAAATTGCAGAAGAAAGTTAAGCTCACCGAGGTGAAAGGTGAATTGCAGGAAAAGGTGGTGAGCCTTAATCGCGTGGCGAAAGTAACTAAAGGTGGTCGCACTTTTGGTTTTGCCGCTGTCGTTGTGGTCGGCGATGGAAATGGCATTGTCGGGCACGGCTTGGGTAAAGCCCGCGATGTTTCGGAAGCCATAGCCAAAGGCGTAGATGATGCCAAGAAGAACCTCATTCGCGTACCCATCTACAAAGGCTCCATACCCCATGAGCAAAAGGGAAAATTCGGAGCGGCAAAAGTGTTGATTAAGCCAGCCTCGGATGGTACGGGTGTTATCGCAGGGGGTGCCATGCGTGCCGTTTTGGAAATTGCAGGAGTACACAATGTTTTGGCCAAGTCACAAGGGTCTTCTAACCCGCACAATGTGGTCAAAGCCACCATGGACGCCTTAACCAAGCTGCGTACGCCTATGGAAATTGCGCGTCAGCGAGGCATTACTATGGATAAGTTGTTTAATGGATAAGTGATCGCCTTTTGTATAAGGCACAAAATACAGCAGCAATGGCAAAGAAGATTAAGGTTACGCAGGTCAGAAGCATTATCAACAGGCCAAAGCGCCAAAAGGCAACCATGGAGGCCTTGGGCTTGCGCAAGCTGAATCAAACCGTAGAGCATGAGGCTACGCCCCAAATTTTGGGTATGATCGCCAAAGTATCGCACTTGGTGAAGGTCGAAGAAAAGTGAGAAAGGCCGTTTAGAAAAAATGGCCTTTAAAGGCAATCATTTGCGCGAAAGCGCACAAAAGATATCAAAGCGATGGAATTACACAATCTGAAACCGGCAAAAGGATCCGTGCGTTCTCGCAAGCGCTTGGCACGCGGGCAGGGAGCTGGTACGGGAGGTACGGCAACCCGCGGTCATAAAGGCCAAAAATCCCGCTCGGGCTACAGCAGAAAACGTGGCTTTGAAGGTGGACAAATGCCGCTGCAAATGCGCTTGCCCAAAAGGGGGTTTAAGAACATCAATCGGGTGGAATACGTGCCTTTAAACCTCGCCCGCATACAGCAAATAGCTGAAAAATACGGTTTGGATGCTATTGATGTGGAAACCTTAGTAGCTAAAGGCATCGTGCGCAAGAAAGATCGCGTCAAGCTCCTGGCAGCAGGTGAATTGAAGAAAGGCATGACCATCAAAGTACATGCCTGCTCGGCCAAAGCTAAAGAAGCTGTGGAAGCTGCCGGAGGCAAGGTTGAGCTGATTGCCTGAAAGCGCCGAAGCTAAGAACAAGGTACAGAGCGGGCGTGTTGCGACCACTCCTACCGCTAAAGCAGAAGATTCATGAAACGATTTCTCAATACGCTGAAAAACATCTGGAAGATCAAAGAACTGCGCCAGCGCATCCTCTTTACTTTTGCTATGTTGGCTGTCTATCGCTTGGGTTCTTATGTGGTCTTGCCGGGTGTGGATCCTGCTCAGTTGAATGCCGGTAGTGGCAATGCCAATGACCTGCTGGGGCTAATTAACATGTTTACAGGTGGCGCCTTCCAGAATGCAGCCATCTTTGCCTTGGGTATCATGCCCTATATCACGGCATCTATTGTGGTTCAATTGCTGGGTTTTGCCGTGCCCTACTTTCAGCGTTTGCAGAAAAAAGAGGGAGAAAGTGGTCGCAAGAAGTTGAATCAAATTACGCGCTTTTTGACCTTGGCCGTAACGCTGGTTCAGGGTAGTGGCTATTTGACCTATTTGCAAACCAGCGGAGCTATTGCTCCCGGTGTGTCTCCGGGGCTGTTCTGGTTTTCCAATATCATCATTCTTTCTGCCGGCACCATCTTCGCCATGTGGCTGGGAGAACGCATCACCGATAAGGGAATCGGAAATGGTGTTTCTCTTTTGATTACAGTGGGTATCATTGCCCGCTTGCCTCAGGCCTTGATCGCAGAATTTCAATTGCAATTGGCCCAAAGCGGTTTGATTCTCTTTGTTCTGGAATTGGCTGCCATGTACGCCGTTATTATGGTTACGGTTTTGATTGTGCAGGGCGTGCGCAAAATACCCATTCAGTTTGCCAAACGGATGGTCGGGAGAGGTAACTCAGCTGTAGCCATGTCCAATGTTCGGGATTATATCCCCGTTAAGGTAAATGCTTCGGGTGTGATGCCGATTATCTTTGCTCAGGCATTGATGTTTTTGCCGGCAACGGTGGTGGGCTTTGTCGCCGGAGGAGACCCTTCGGCTGCTCCGGCTTGGTTACAAGCACTTAGCAATCCCTATTCTGTGGCATCAGCCATCTTTACTTTCCTCTTGGTGGTGGTGTTTACTTACATCTATACGGCCCTGTTGGTGGATCCCAAAGAGTATGCCGATCACCTGAAAAGGCAAAATGCCTTTATTCCGGGTATCAAGCCGGGTAAACCTACTGCAGACTTCATCGATGCCATTGTTTCGCGCATCACTTTGCCCGGCTCGGTCTTTCTCGGCATTATTGCCATTCTACCGGCCTTCGGCGTGGCTTTTGGGGTGAACCCCTCTCTGGCACAGTTCTTCGGAGGTACTTCTCTGTTGATTTTGGTCGCTGTAGTATTGGATACTTTGCAGCAGATAGAAAGCCACTTGCTCATGCGCCGTTATGACGGCCTGGTCAAATCCGGGCGCATACAGGGGCGGAGTAGTAGGATGCAAGGCATAGGAGCCGGTATGTAAATCGGTTTGTTCTTTTGACATGATTTATTACAAGACACCCGAAGAAATAGCTCTGATGCGGGCCAGCAATTTGTTGGTCTCTCAGACATTGGCCCATCTGGCCCAAACGCTTCGTCCGGGTATGAGCGGAGCCGATATCGATCGCGAAGCGGAAACCTTCATCAGGGATCATGGGGCAGAACCGACCTTTAAAGGGTACCATGGCTTCCCTGCCACGCTTTGTGTGTCGGTCAATGAAGCCGTGGTGCATGGCATCCCTTCAAAAGAACAAGTGTTTAAAGAAGGCGATGTGATTTCCATCGATTGCGGTGTTTTGCTCAACGGTTATCACGGAGACAGTGCTTACACCTTTGCGTTGGTGGATACTCGCGAGGAAGTGTTGCAATTGTTGCGGGTGACGAAAGAATCGCTGTATCGGGCTATTGATCAGGTGCGCGTGGGTAACCGCTTAGGGGATATTGGATTTGCCGTGCAAGAATTTGCCGAAAGGCAGCACGGATACGGCATTGTTCGCGATTTGGTGGGCCACGGCATAGGTCGAAATTTGCACGAAGAGCCCGAAGTGCCCAACTACGGGCGTCGAGGCCGAGGCATAAAACTGCAGGAAGGCCTGGTGATAGCCATCGAACCGATGATTAACCTGGGTGCTAAAGAAGTGCGCCAACTGCCCGATGGCTGGACCATCGTGTCTAAAGATAAAACGCCTTCAGCTCATTACGAACACGTAGTGGCTGTTTTTAAAGAAGGCCCTGCCATACTCTCGGATTTCTCCATCATTGAGGAGGCAGAGCGCCAAAACGACTACTTACACGAGGTAAAAGTACTTCGTGCGGTGAAGGACGAAATGCCATGAGGTGCTTTTTTTCCTCTCGCTTGACGGGCTGTTTTTTGCGTGGTTTGGAAAAAAAGAAAAAAAGTTGTACCTTTGCAGCCCTAAAAACGGTATATGGCTAAAAAGAACCTCATTAAGCAGGACGGCGTCATTGAAGAGGCTTTGTCGAATGCTATGTTTCGGGTGCGTTTGGAGAATGACCACCTGATTGTAGCAACCATATCCGGGAAAATGCGCATGCACTACATCCGCATTCTGCCCGGAGATAAGGTCTCCGTAGAGATGTCGCCTTATGACCTCACGCGCGGGCGAATTGTGTATCGCTACAAATGAGCAGGTTTTGTCGAGAAGTTTGGTGGAGCGAGGAGGCAACCAACGCCTGTATTTTTGGGCAGGCCGCAAGCACAAATGCTTAAGGGCTTTTGCCGATTGGACCTTTTAACTTTTTGAGCAATGAAAGTAAGAGCATCGGTCAAGAAAAGAAGTGCAGATTGCAAGATCGTCCGTCGTAAAGGGCGTTTGTATGTCATCAACAAGAAGAATCCCCGCTTTAAGCAGCGTCAGGGATAAGGAAAAAATTTTCGCCCTTTTGGGGTGGCGTAAAAAAACAGACACAAGCAATGGCTCGTATAGCAGGTATTGATTTACCCAAGAACAAGCGTGGCGTCATTGGATTGACGTACATCTTTGGTATAGGCAAATCCCGTGCACGGGAAATTTTGAACAAAGTCGGTGTTGATGAGAACACCAAGGTGAAAGATTGGAAGGACGAGGAGGTTCGCGCTATTGCAACGCTCATCCAAAACGAATACAAGGTTGAGGGTGAGTTGCGGGGTGAAGTGCAGATGAACATCAAGCGTTTGATGGATATTGGTTGTTATCGGGGCTTGCGCCACCGTAAGGGACTGCCTGTACGTGGTCAACGCACCCGAACCAATGCGCGCACCCGCAAAGGGCGCCGCAAGACGGTAGCCAACAAAAAGAAAGCAACGAAATAAACACAGCTGGTTGTTGTGGCTGGCAATTAAAAGCATCTATTCCTTCTTTCCGAACAGTGTGGATTCGGGCATAAAAAGAAAGCAATGGCGAAAGGAAGAAAATCAGTACGCGCAAAGAAGCGCAAAGTGAAAGTCGAACCGAATGGCAAAGCCTACATTCGGGCGAGTTTCAACAACATCATCATCTCTTTGACCAATGCCAAAGGCGATGTGATATCTTGGTCTTCGGCCGGCAAGGCAGGTTTCAGGGGTGCTAAGAAGAATACGCCTTATGCCGCTCAACGAGCTGCCGGAGAGGCTGCTCAAATCGCTTATGATGCAGGTTTGCGCAAGGTAGAGGTCTTTGTTAAAGGCCCGGGAAGTGGTAGGGAAGCGGCTATCAGAGCTATAGATGCTGCAGGCATCAAAGTGCAGCGCATTGTAGATAAAACACCTATTCCGCACAACGGATGCCGCCCGCCCAAACGGCGCCGCGTGTAATGAGAGGTGTCAAAGAGCTTGCCTCAATAGCGAGCTCGTTTTTTATGCCTTTCGGCAAATTTTTTACAACAAACTCACAAGCTGAAACAGCATGGCAAGATACAGAGGCCCCAGAGCGAAAAAAGAAAGAGCCTTCGGCGAGCCCATTTTTGGCGGCTTGCGCGCTTCCGACAGAAAAAAGTATGCTCCCGGCATGCACGGCAACAAACGTCGCCGTCGCCAAAAATCGGATTATGCTCTCCAGTTGATGGAAAAACAAAAGGCCAAATACACCTATGGCGTACTGGAACGCCAATTTCGCAACCTCTTTGAAAAAGCCAGCCGCCGCGGGGGCGTTACGGGTGAAGTGTTGCTGCAGTTCCTGGAAGCACGCCTGGACAATGTCGTGTATCGCCTGGGAATAGCCCCGACACGGCGCGCTGCCCGCCAATTGGTCTCGCATCGACATATCCTATTAAACGGAAAGGTGAACAACATCCCTTCTACTCAGGTAAAACCGGGAGATGTCATCAGCGTGCGACCGAAATCACAAGGCATAGAAGCTATTCGCGACAGCGTGGCCGGCAATGGCTCCAATGTGCGCAAATTTCCCTGGTTGGAGTTCAATCAGGATCAAATGACGGGTAAATTCCTGGAATATCCGGAGCGGGAAGCTATCCCCGAAAAAATCAACGAGCAGTTGATCGTTGAGCTTTACTCGAAGTAAGCGGCTCTTCATGACCGAATCCCGAGGAGTTGGTACAGCGGAAGACCGCATGGCTTCGGAATGAAAAAAGGGATTGCCAGCCGGTATTATGCAAACCATGCCGTAGAGCATGTATAGACAGCAAACAAAGACCGAAAAAGCCCTTTTCCCCCGAGGCTTTCCGCCTATCAAAGGTCAATGGAAGAAAACCAAAAAGGAAAAGCACCGGGGGCCGTTGAAAAGCCTTCGGCTGGTCTTTTTGGATTTAGTTGGCGGTTGCAGGTGCCACAAGGCATAAACAACGGCTTTCCTCAATCAAAAAGTTCTTCGCAACTATGAATATTCTCGCTTATCAAAAACCCGATAAAATTGCCGTTCAAAAAGCCGACGAGTTCGAAGGCGTTTTTGAATTTCAGCCACTTGAACCGGGTTTTGGGCAAACTATAGGAAACGCTTTGCGCCGTGTCTTGCTCTCTTCTCTGGAGGGCTTTGCAATTTCAGCTGTACGCATTACCGGCGTAGATCACGAGTTTTCAGCTATTCCAGGCGTTGTACAAGATGTGGTAGATATCGTTTTGAACCTCAAGCAGGTCAGATTAAAGCAATTGCTCAACGACGATACCACCAATGAAACAAAAACTTATTTGACGCTTTCTGGAAAAGAGGTGTTTAAAGCCGATGAAATCGAAACCGTGACCAACATGTTTAAGGTCATGAATCCGGATTTGGTCATCTGCGAAATGGACCCCTCCGTAACGCTGGAAGTCGAACTGACCATTACTCGCGGTAGAGGTTATGTGCCTGCTGATGAGAATTTGCCCAAAGATGCACCTTTGGGCGTTATCCCCATTGATGCCATCTACACACCTATTAAAAATGTGGCTTATCGGGTTGAAAATACCCGTGTGGGAAAACGCACCGACTTTGAAAAGCTCATTCTCGAGGTGAAAACCGACGGCACGATTAACCCGCAAGATGCCGTCAAAGAAGCAGCCCGCATTCTCATTGAGCATCTGATGCTCATTACCGATAAAAACATAGCTGTTGAGGAGGGTGGAGCTACTACCGATGAAGAGCTGGATGAGGAAATCCTCCAAGTGCGCAAATTGCTGAAAAAGCCTTTGGAAGACCTGGAACTCTCCGTGCGCGCCTTCAATTGCCTCAAAGCTGCTAAGATCGACACCTTGGGTGAGTTGGTCAGATACGAAACCAGTGAGCTGTTGAAATTCAGAAACTTTGGCAAAAAGTCTTTGGTGGAACTTCAGGATATGCTTGAAAAACTCGGCTTGGCTTTTGGCATGGATTTGAGCAAATACCAATTGGACGATTGACCTTCTGACCTCAGCTTCCGTTTTTTCCTCCATCAACAAAAAAAAGCACAATGAATATTCTGCCCTATCAAAAGCCTAATAAAATAGTGCTCCAAAAGTCCAGCGACTTTGAGGGTGCTTTTGAATTTAAACCGCTGGAACGTGGTTTTGGCCAGACGATAGGCAATTCTTTGCGTCGGGTTTTGCTTTCCTCTTTGGAAGGCTATGCCGTATCGGCCGTACGTATCCATGGCGTGGATCGTCAGGAGGCTCAGTTGAAAGGGGTGAAGCAGGATGTCGTAGATATGATCCTCAACCTCAAACAACTGCGCATAAGACCGGTTGATGAAGCAAAAGTTGATAAGGAAACCAAAATTTACATAGCGGTCTCGGGCCAGGAAAAGTTTACCGGAGCAGATATTGGAGCAGTAACGAACTTGTTTGAGGTGATCAACCCCGAATTGGTTATTTGTGAAATGGAGCCTTCCGTCAAACTGGAAATGGAGCTATTCATTACCAAAGGACGGGGCTATGTACCTGCCGATGAAAAAGCCGCCAAAAAACTCGGGTCAGGCGTTATGGCTATTGATGCCATTTATACCCCCATCGAAAATGTGGACTATCGAGTGGAAAATACGCGGGTGGAGCAGCGTACAGACTACGAAAACCTGACCATCGATTTGAAAACCGATGGCAGCATCAAACCCGAAGATGCCGTTAAAGCAGCTGCTCGCATACTCATTGAGCACTTCAGCCTTATCGCCGATGAAAAGGTGAAATTGCCAAAAGGCGAAGGTGCCGGTTCAGGAGATGAGGATCAGGATCACGAAATTGCAGAACTGCGCAGGCTGTTGCAAAAACCCTTGGAAGAACTGGATTTGTCTGTGCGTTCCTACAATTGCCTGAAGGCGGCAGATGTCAAAACCTTGGGCGATTTGGTGCGCTATGAAGCTAATGACTTGTTGAAGTTTAGAAATTTCGGCCGCAGATCCTTGGCTGAATTGGAAGATTTGCTCCAGAACCATAACCTGACCTTTGGCATGGATCTGGATAAATACAACTTGTAAAACCTGTTGCCCCCTATGTTAAAGTGGCAATAACAGGACTGCCGGGCGAATGGGAAACGAGGGGCAAGTTTCCTCCCGAGGCGGATTGTTCCTTAAGGAGCATCTGCAATTTGGCGCTCGAGTCTTGTGTTGCGAGGTTAACCTTAAAAACTAAAACTCATGCGACACGGCAAAAAATTTAACCACTTGGGC
>JALSKB010000007.1 GCA_026989035.1 Saprospiraceae bacterium
CCCAAAGAAGTCGGCTTGCAGTTTTATTGTGAAGAAATCCTCTTTCGAGAGTATTTAGATAAAGTCATTTCTTTTGCCCGGCAAATAGAGGACAACAACTTGCTGTTTAACTGCTGGAGCTTGTATGCAGATTTCTACATGGTCTCCGGGGAATACGACAAGGCCCTTGAAATGTACGACAAGATGGATGAGCTGCCGGGCTTTTCGACAAACTTCGAGCGCGGTATAATGTATAAAAATCGATTTTTCCTCACTGAAGATTTGAAGCAAAAAGAGCAGTGGCGTCGCTTGGCTCAACAGCATTTTCAAAGAGAGAAGAAGAACAGAGAAAGGGGAAAAAAATTTGCCGGTGTGATTTCAGTCTTAGATCAACTGGCTCAACTCTCTTCCTCTGAAGAGGAAAGAATGATGTATATTGAAGAAGCCGTCAACATACTAAAGCATCATGAAGCAGAGATACTAAAAGGCGATGTAGAATGGTATAAATTTAATTTATCAGACTTCATCAAGCAATCTTCTCAAAAAAAACCTTAGCCCAAACCTTATATGCCTGATCAATCCCTGTACATTCACGTTCCCTTTTGCAAGCGGGCATGCCATTACTGCGATTTCCACTTTTCCACGGTACAGAAACACAAGAAGGAGGTTTTGGAAGCCATGCTTCTGGAGTTGGACTTGCGCAAAGGGGAGTTGCCCGACCGGAACCTCTGCAGCATCTATTTTGGCGGAGGCACGCCCTCGCTTTTGAGCATTTCGGAACTGAATGTCTTTTTCGATCACATAGCTCGCTATTTCAATTGGGGGCGTAAAACCGAAATCACCCTGGAAGCCAATCCCGATGACTTGAGCGAGGCCTATTTAAAATCCTTGTTAAAAGAGACCCCGATAAACCGCCTGAGCATAGGTGTGCAATCCTTTGCCGAAGAGGATTTGCGTTACATGGGGCGCATACACACGGCCCGGGAGGCTGAAGAAGTTTTGTTTAAGGCTCAGGATCTCGGCTTTGAAAAACTTTCCATCGATTTGATTTTCGGCGGTCCCACCACCTCGGATGAAATTTGGGCTGCTAACTTGGAAAAAGCTGCCAGCCTGCAAGTCCAGCACTTGTCTTGTTATGCGCTGACTGTAGAAGAGCGCACAGCCTTGGGTTATAGGGTGCGCAAAGACCTCAGCCCCCAACCTTCGGAAAGCCGGGCTGCCCGTCAGTTTGAATACTTGATGGCTTTTGCCGAAAGGCAAGATTACGAGCCTTATGAGATTTCCAATTTTGCCCGAAAGGGGCATCGCGCCATCCACAACAGCCTCTATTGGCAGGGAGCACCCTACCTGGGCATTGGCCCCTCGGCTCACTCCTTCGATGGGCATCGACGGCGTCGTTGGAATGTGGCGAACAATGGACTTTACCTGAAATGCTTGACAACAGGACAGCCTCCTTGGGAAGAAGAATGCCTGACTTCTGAACAGCGCTACAATGAATTGGTGCTCACCCGCTTGCGCACGCTGGAAGGCCTTTCGGCAAAAGCCATTCAAGACTTAGGAGAAAACTACCTTCAACATTTTCTCCGACAGGCGAAAAGCCTGCAAGCTGAAAAACTTTTGGAAGAAGAGAAAGGGTGGTATAGGCTTAGTCGGGCCGGTCGCCTGTTGGCAGATTTTGTAGCGAGAGAGCTTTTTTGGGTTTGAAGTGTCAGTGTCGGAATGTTCTGAATCGAAAACGTTCTATGTCTTTTCAGGCTTTACAAGAGTAAGCAATTCTCTTACGGATAAGAGTTGTAAAGCAAAAGCCCAGCCTACTTGAGCAGTAAGGGAAAGCAAAAGAGCCGGTATCCAGGGCAAAGAATACCAGTGGTGAAAGGCAAGGGCTGTCAGTACAGCCAACAAGCCGTATATCAACATGTGGCGGATCTGCCTTGAACTGAGCAGGCCGACCCATTGCTTACCGCAAATGCGAGCCTGGACGAGCAGCACAAAGCTTTGGGTGAGCAAGGTGGCAAAAGCCGCTCCCGCAGCGCCAAAACGAAAGATGAGTAAGAGGTTCAAAGCTACGTTTAACAAGATGCTATACGCGTAATAGCGATTCAGGCGGGCAATCATGTTGCCTGCCGTAATGAGCGGCCCGTAAACGTACGAGAGGCTGGTTGCGATGAATGTCAGCATTAGCCAGCCCAAAACCAGGCCCCAGTAGGGTGTGGCCTCGCGGTATAAAAGCTCTGTAATTTCAACTTGAAAAACAAAAGCCGTAGTTCCTACGGACAAGGCCACCACAAATACCAGCCGCATGGCCAGATCGAAAAGCGGGCGAATGTCTTCTCTGTTCCCCAGCAAGCGAGAAAACATGGGTAACAAGAGACCTGCCAGTAAAAAACCCATCATGTTGGCAGCGTCCAACAGGCGATAGCCACCGGCATAAATACCTGCCTGAGCCGCGCCTTCCGGCAAAAGTCGCTCCAGCATAACCACATCGGAGCGGGTGTACAAAGCCATCAGCAAAACCGTCAGGGCATAGGGTATGGAGCGCTTAAACATCAGCAGGGCAAAGGATTTGCGCAGCTGCCATTTTGCGTTTTCCACATAGGGGTGCAAAACCAGCCAGGCGATACCCAAGGCCAAAAGTAACGAAGCCGTTTGGGCGTAAACAAACCACAGGAGTTGAAATTTTTCCCGAAAGGGCCCGAACAGCAGAAAGGCTCCAAAGAAGATCAACAGGGATTTGTCTAAAATGGAAAGCAGGCTGTCTTTTCGATAGGCACCCAAAGCGGCAATGGTAGATCGGAAGAAAAGAAAAAAAGACAGCAAAACCTGGTTGAGGGCCAAAAAACTAAGCATAAACAAATCCGCATTGCCATAACCCAGGCTCAAGGCCAAAGTAAGAACTGATGCCAGATAGGCAAGGGCTAAAAGCAGCTTGATGAGCAAAAGGTTGGGGAAGTATTTGCCTAGGAGCCGGTTTTGACCGGCCAGTTTGTGGCTGTTGTAGTAAGCCAGGCCAAAATCGGTGATGATTTGCAAAATCAGGGCCAGGCTGAACAGCGTAAAATAGCGGCCATAGGCTTCGGTGCCCACGGTGTTTTGCACCGTGCGGTCAATGCCAAAGAGATAGGTTACCTTGACCAGGAGGTTGAGGGGGAGCAAGAGGAGAAGGTTGGAAAAGAAGGCCCGTTTCATCGCCCCAAATATACGAGCAGCACCGAAATGTCGGCAGGAGACACGCCGCTGATGCGGCTGGCCTGACCCAGGGTGCGCGGGCGTATGGCGAGTAGTTTTTCACGAGCTTCGGCTGATAAGCCCCGTAGTTTTTGGTATTCTAAGTTCTCGGGAAGAGCGACGCGCTCCAAGCGATTCATTTTTTCCACCAATTCGCGCTCTTTTTCTATATAGCCGCTGTATTTGAGGTCTATGGTGGCCAGGCTGATGCACTCCTCATCATAGGCCTGAAGAAAGCGATTCAGCTCCGGCAAAACGGAGCACAAAGCTTGCATTTCGATATGGGGCCGACTCAGGATATTGTGCAATTTGACCTTTTGCTTTAGCGGAGCCGAGCCTTTGCTTTGGAGAAAGGTGTTGATCTGCTCAGGCGCTACGCTGAGCTCTCGGGTAAATTGCATGATGGCGTCTCGCGCTTCTTCCTTTTCTCGTACGCGCTGCATGCGTTGTTCCAGGCCTTGCATGCCAATGCTTTCAGCCAGAGGAGTCAGGCGCAGGTCGGCATTGTCCTGGCGCAGCAGAATGCGGTATTCCGCTCGGGAAGTAAACATCCGATAAGGCTCCTTGGTACCCTTATTGACCAGGTCGTCGATGAGTACGCCTATGTAGGCATCCGAGCGTTTCAAGACAAAAGGCTCTTGATCGTGAATAGCCAGATGGGCGTTGATGCCCGCTATGAGGCCCTGTGCAGCAGCTTCTTCATAGCCGGTGGTGCCGTTGATTTGGCCGGCGAAGAAGAGGTTTTTGATGCGCTTGGTTTCCAGCCAGGCCTGGAGCTGAGTGGGTTGGAAGAAATCGTATTCTATGGCATAACCCGGGCGAAACATCTTGGCGTTTTCAAAGCCGGGTATCAGATGCAGGGCTTTGTATTGCACCTCTTCGGGCAGGGAGGAGGAGAAGCCGTTTACATAGACTTCACAGGTGTCCCAACCTTCCGGCTCCACAAACAACTGATGGCTGTCGCGTTGGGCAAAGCGGTCGATTTTGTCTTCGATGGAGGGGCAATAGCGAGGCCCCATACCCCGAATGCGCCCCGTAAACATGGGTGAGCGATCGAATCCCGTGCGAAGTACTTCGTGAACCTTGGCGTTGGTGTAGGTAACATGGCAGGGAATCTGCTTTTCAGGCGTACGGGTTGGCGTAAACGAAAAGCGTCCCCCTTCCGGATCGCCCTCCTGTACCTCCATGCGCTCGTAGTTAAGGCTGCGGCCATCAACCCGAGGTGGAGTGCCCGTTTTCATGCGTCCGGACTCAAAACCCAGCTCGAGGAGTTGTTCGGTCAGGCCTGTAGCAGCCCGCTCTCCCGCCCGGCCACCGCCGAATTGCTTTTCACCTATGTGGATGATGCCATTGAGGAAGGTGCCATTGGTCAACACAACAGCTTTGCTCTCAATTTCCAGCCCTAAGCCGGTACGCACCCCTCGTACCTGCCCCCCTTTAACGACAAGGCCGGTGATCATCTCCTGCCAGAAGTCTATATTGGGGTTGGCTTCCAGCATGAGGCGCCACTTCCAGGCAAACTGCATGCGGTCACTTTGAGCGCGGGGGCTCCACATAGCAGGTCCTTTTGAGCGGTTGAGCATGCGAAATTGTACCCGCGTCTCATCGGTTACGATAGCCGAATACCCCCCCAAGGCATCTATTTCCCGTACAATCTGCCCTTTCGCCACGCCACCCATGGCCGGATTGCAAGACATCTGAGCTATGGTCTGCATGTTCATGGTCGCCAAAAGCACGCGACTACCCATGTTGGCCGCCGCTACAGCTGCTTCACAACCGGCATGGCCGGCACCGACAACAATGAGATCATATTGGGGGAACATGCGTGCTCTTTTATCCGTTATTTTGGGGCTTACTGCTTCCGTTCAACACCTTATACGCTGAAAAAGTTGATGCTGACAGATATCTTTACTACAGGGTGAAAACACACAAAAGCCCAAGCAAGGTGTTAGTCATTTAGTCCTGGGGACAAAGATATATCCTATCCGGGTCTTGGCTTCTATCCTCTTTCTTGGGGTATTGTCCGCCTAAAAAATGTAGAACTGCAAAACGGAGCCCAAAACAACGTCAACCAATCTTTTGCACGCCAATCTATGGTTATCAAGATGTCGGGGGAGAGGTTGTTGCCCATGGTGATGTCATTGGTGTAGTCATTGTCCGGAATGTTTATACCCAAACCACTTCGCCATGGGTATATCCTATGAAATAACAGAGGAGCTAAACCAATTAGGAGCCAAGCCGATACCCTGTCCAATACAGATTTCCGCTGATTGTACTATAGCTTATTCCCGAGTTGAAAAAAGACAAAGTGTAATACACGATCTCTAATCTAAGGCGATTTAGGAATCTGTTGTTTGATTTTGTAAAAGGTGCAAGCCGCGAGCCTATGAGGAGCTGTTTTTTTCTTGGAGTATTGTCTGCGTAAAAAAATGTAGATCCGTAAGACGGGGATAAAAACAAGGCCAGCCAATCTTTTGCACGCCAATCTATGGTTATCAAGATGTCGGGGGAGAGGTTGTTGCCCATGGTGATGTCATTGGTGTAGTCATTGTCCGGAATGTTTACATTTAAAATTTCCGAATAAGTTGTTCCGGCCGAAAGGTGTAAATACAGGTTTTCTTTTAAGGCGAAGGATGAATTTAAACGCAAATTCAAATTGTGGCCTAATCGCCAAACTTCAATGTCGGGGTTGAAATCCACTTGATTCCCCGGGGCTAACAAATATTGGTAGTGCACTTCTAGGGCTAAAGCCGGAGAGGGAAAGGGCTTTTGAAGCACTGCTCTTCGATACCCAATGCTCATATTCTTTTCAAACCAGTGGTGTGTAGGTAAAAGGAGTGTGTTTTTGTCGTTCAATCCGATTTGAAATAATCCGGTTTTTAGGTCAAAGGGTTGTGTGTAAATCCATGCTCCTTTTTTTAGACAGTATCCCGTATAAGCGTCGGCAGGATGGATAAAAACATCGCGTTTTACGCTATTGGCTGTTGTGAGCTCTGTTTGCGCATGAGCCATCGCGCCATGTAAAAAACATACAATTAGAACAATAGAATAAAAGCGCATTTTATTTTTTCTTTTTTACTCCCAAACCATTTCGTCATGAGTATAATAATGAGCACCTCTTTCATCAGGCAACTTATTGGTCAAAAGGACTTCCTTTTTTGGGGAGAATCCATAAATCGTTGTCAAACCTATTGGTTTTGGTGGTTCCCCAGTTGGTGCCGGCATCGTAAATTAATCCAAAAGCAATATCTCCCCATTGAGTTAGCGTTGGCTCGCCCACAGCTAAGGCATTGCCTTTGTCGAGGACAAGTATTTCTTCTTCCCAATTTTTCCAATCTCCCGGTGTGCTTTGTCTTCTCTTTGAAATGTTGTTGTCGTTGTTCATGTAATACATCCAATACGTGCCTGTAGAGTCCTGCCACAAAAAGGGCATGTCTTCAAACCCGGAAGAGTTGAAGTTTACGGGTTCAGGAGAGCTCCAACTGTTGGCGTCGTCATTGCTGATGGAAAAATAGATGTCTGTCCCTCCTTTTCCTTCAGGCCTGTCCTCCGAAGTGAAAAACATAACCCAGCTGTTGGTACCCGTTTTTTCGAGATGGGGGTTGTCTTCATTGTAGGCGGGTTCATTTATAGGTGGAGGGAAGAGCTTAAACTCTCCCGAAGGATTGCGGGTGGTGTTTCTATAATAGGCGATGTCGTTTTTCTCGTT
>JALSKB010000008.1 GCA_026989035.1 Saprospiraceae bacterium
GTGATTTTGCTCATGGTGGTGTTGTGTTTTGGGTCGATGAAACAGGTGAGCATGGCTTAGTATGCGCAAAGGAAGACCAAGATGACGGTACCGGAATAAGGTGGTATGCAGGTACTTATGGAGCTACACGTGCCTATGGAGACGGCCCTTATGCGGGAGAAGCAAATACGACAATAATCATTGCTGCACATGTTGCCATAGGAGATGATGGCAATACTTATGCAGCGAGAATATGTAATGAGCTGCAAATTACCGAAGGGGGAAAAACTTATGGAGATTGGTATTTGCCTTCGAAAGAAGAATTATACCTTATGTACCTGAACAAAGCCATTATTGACGCAACGGCGGTAGCACATGGCGGCACAGCTTTTGAAGCTTCCTATTATTGGTCTTCTACCGAGGACTCCTTCTACTATGAGGCGCGTGAGATCGACTTCAGTGACGGGTACGTGGACTCCGCTTCAAAATATGCTAAATTACACGTTCGTGCGATTAGGGCCTTTTGACGACTTTGTCTTACAGGCCGAATCCTCTCGGGACGACAGAGGTTTAAGCTCTTTCGTGTGTGGGGCACCGGCCGACTGAGGGTGGCTGCCTGCGAATTAGACAGAGAAGGTGATATCATGCCGAGCTGCCGGTTCCTTTTATTCGTCGTGGCTGTGCAGCAGCTTGATGTCCTGCAGCAGTAGAGGGAGAGCGTGCGAAGGATCAAACTTCTTTTTGAGGTTGGTTTCTATTTCCAGGGAAACGAAGGAGTCTCCTCGCACGGTGAGGAGGCAATAGATGGTGATGTATTCGACTTTGAAAGTGGCTTCTATGCCCTCTGCGGTTTGGTGTTGTGAGATCAATTCGAGTTTTGAGCCGTAGCGGTCTTTTAAGGCGGCTTTGAAGTCTTCCATTTCTTCGGCGGCACTCCAGCCCATCACGTTGTAGTAGCCGGATACGCGCATGCGCACATCTCTGTCGGCCGACATGAGCACCAGGCCGTCGTCGTTAGTCGAGCTGTGTTTTTCTGCAAAAACAGCTTGCGGGTATTCCAGGCAAAAATCGTATCGCGGGTTGCAATAGCGGTTGGGCGGGTTGAGCAGCGGGTTTGCATTGAGGAGCAAAGGCGTGGTGTAGGCGAGTAAGAGCGTCAAAAGATAGGGTTTCATGTTCCTTTCCGATTGGTTAAACGGCAGAATTGCCTTAGAAAGCGAACGGCATTTGGGAACTTTCGGTGTTTTCACCGTAAAGAACGGAAAAATACCGGACTTTGTTCGGTCAAAGAAGCAAGCCGTTTTGTTTGGGCTTTGGTCATTTTGCCGAAAGGCTTCTGCTTTTTTGACGCTATGAAACGGATGATGGTCACCGGGATGGTGCCTGCAAGGCGTGTATTAACGAAACATTTAGAGGTGGTGATCCCGCCAGGAATCGAACCTGGATCTTAGGTTCCGGAGACCTACGTACTATCCATTGTACTACGGGACCTCTGGGAAAGTTTTTCCAAAAAAGCCTTACGCAGCAAAAGTTGCGTAAGGCTTTGTTCTTTTTGGGTGATCCGGCCGGGGCTCGAACCCGGGACCCTTTGATTAAAAGTCAAATGCTCTACCGACTGAGCTACCGGATCTTCATCAAAAAGGGAGGATTTCCCACTCTTGAACGGCCCTTTTTTCAAAGGCTCCGCAAAGGTATAAACTTTTCCCAAGACAAAAAAGTTTTTGAGGTGTTTTTTTATTTTGAGTTCAATTTAACTTGGCAAAGAGGGCTACGCCTTCTCTGCGGGCATCTGCTGCGGCTATAAAGCGATTGTTTTCTATGGCTACGGCATTGACTCCACCGAAATAGAGGGATTTTTTAGACCAGGGGCGGAGGTTTACTTCGGGGAAGTCATCGGGATGTACCATTTCGAAACCCTTTTCCAGTTCGAAAAGGCCACGATGGAGATAGGTGCGAGCGGCGTTTACCGCTTTGACAAGGGGCGTAGGGTAGTCCAGCATAAAGTGGATGACCTGGGCGATGGCGAAGGGGATTCGACCGGCTCCGGCGCTGCCCAGGGCGCTGTGTAATTTGCCGGAAGGCAGACAGACTAGAGTCGGACACATCATGGAAGGCAGGCGTTCGTCGTTTTGCCAGCTGTGCAGGCCTTCGGGCAAGAGGGCAGGTTCGCCCATCATGTTGTTGAGTTGGATATCGGTGTCGGGGATGAAGAGGCCGCAACCTTCGCCATTGGAAGAGGTGAGGCTAATGGCCATGCCTTTGTGGTCGAGTATGCTGATGTGCGTGGTATTGCCCCAGAGTGAGGTGTTTTGTAGAGCTTGGTAGAGGGCCTGGCGGTCGTGTTTTAGCCGGCTGATGCCGCGAAGAGCTTCGAACAGCCAGCGGGCATGGGTGGGGCTGTGAGAAGGTTGGGGAGGGGGTGGCCGATGGTGCATGCGGTGGAGTAGCAGAGTTAGCAAGGGGCCTCCCATGTTGGGGGGTGGGAAAGTGGTGATGTTCAATCCGCGATGTTGCAAGTGCAGTGGGTGGCGTGTTCTGCTGCGGTAGCCGGCCATGTCTTGTGTCTTGATTTGCCCTCCATTTTCCTTTTGCAGCTGGACCAGCTTTTGTGCAGGTTCTCCCAAGTAAAAGAAATCGCGTCCTTCTCGGGCCAGATTGTCGAAGAAGTTGCACATTCGACTCATTCTGAGAGGCTGCTCCGGGCTTAAGATTTGTTTTTGTCGGTAAAACAAGCTCCGGCCCGTTTCGCTTTGCGATAGCATCTGGTCGAGCAGGCTGATGCAGTAGATTTGGAAAGGATTGAGTTTGACGCCTTCTCTGGCTAATTCGCAGGCCGGGCGCACCAGCTCCTGCATGGGCAGGCTGGCGTAGCGGTGATGCAGGGTGAAGAGGCCGTCTATGAAACCGGGTACGGCCGTGGTGCCGGCTCCAATGTAGAAGGTTTCCGTGGTGTCGCCGAAATGGATGTCCAAAGGGCGGATGTCCACTTCTTGCCAGGCTCGCTTTTCCCGGGGTGTTTGCACGAAGAAGTCGAGAAAAAACTGTTTTCCATTGGGCAGGTGAATGGCGGCAAATCCTCCACCGCCGGCGGAAGTCATGAGGGGTTCTGCCACCCAGGAGGCGAAGGCTGCGGCAATGGCTGCATCAGCTGCATTGCCACCTTGGAGCAGCATTTCTTCGGCTGCGCGCGCTGTGGCTTCGTGTCCGGCGGCAATGGCGTACTTCATTTCAGGGTTTGGGCTTTGCTGTAGGCTGTGTGACGAGCGGTTTTTCTATTGCTTGTCGGCTTTATCGGACAAAAAAACTTCCATTTGGCCGCGCATGTCGATCCACAATCGAATGCCCTGGGTCGTGATGTCGGCACTTTTGATTTGGAGGTAGGGCAATTGGCCTTTGGCGACAAAGCCCTGTCCCAGGTCCATTTGATCGAATTCTTCCTGTAGGGAAGACTTAAAGTAGTTTAGGTAGTAGTCCATGTAGTATTCGATGCTTTTTCGGATTTGCTTTTTGATGGGGCCTTTGAGCAGCCAGCCTGTGCCTTTGAGCAGGAGGTTTCGGGTTTCGAGTTTGTAATCGAGCTTTTCGAAGGTGATTTGGGTGGAATCGGGGGTGATTTCGGGTTTGCCGGTGAGTTGGATTTTACCTTCGTAGCTACCGCTCAGATCGAGCTCGACCAGTAGTTTGTTGCCTTGTCCGCTGAGATAGACGCTGTCCACTGTAATTTGTTTGCGCCCTTCTTTGTAGGTATAGCCTTGTAAGTTTTCATTGGCCATGCTTTGGGCTTCTTCGAAGGGGATGTCTGTGCGGATGAGGAGTTTGAATCCTCGTTCGGCGGGGCTGTAGGAAAAGGGAGGCAGGCTTGTGGTGTTGTGGGTTTCCGGGGGTTCACCGAGGAAAACGCGGGGTTTGGCTTGCAGCAGAAAAGCCGTATGCAGGGTGTCGTCGATCATTTCTATGGGGCTGAGCTGTAGTTTTTGCGGTTGTAAGAGCAGCCAGGAGTGATATTCCTCGGAGAGCAGGATGGGCTGTTGCATACTTTGCCAGATGCTGTCCACCATAGCGGGCAGGTTTACGGAGGCTTCGATTTGTTGGTCTATGGCCTGGCAGAGTTCTTCTTTGCTGCGTTTGAGCACCATGTTGGCGATGCCTTGGACCGGCATGTTGAGTACGCCCATTTTTGCCCGGGGTTTTTCCACCCATTCGTGTTTGAGGATGCTGGTTTGAGTGTGTAACTTCCACTTTCGTGAAATGTCGTATTCCGTAGCGAAGTAGAGGGTCAATTTGCCTGTGGTTTCCACGTCGGCCAGCATGTACTCCTGTCGTATTTCCAGTTCCAGCGGCACTTTGTACAGCAGTCGGTTGCCCTCCAGGTCAATGACGACATCTTCGGTGCGCGTGGCTTTCATGTAGTAGCCCTCTTCGGGTAGGTCTTCTTCGTAAACGACTTGCCCCATTTGCTCGTTGAGCATTTTTTCTACGGCGCCTTTCGGCAAATGAATGGGCAGGCTCAGTTGGGAGCTTTCGCTTTCAAATCCTGTCAGATTTTCGCGTTGGACAAATGGCATGAGGCTGTTTTGGGCCAAGCTGCGGTGCAAAAAACAGCAGCAAATGAGCAGAAAGAGGGGTGTTTTACACATGAGGTGTGGGTTCTTTTTGGGAAAACAAAGATAGGCAAAGTCCATAAAAAAGGCCTTTAACACCAACTTATTGGTGCAAAGGCCCGTAAACTGCACTCCAAATAAATCCTCTGCCTTTTACGGCACGGGATTTACAGACTGCAGCTTGCTTTATAGTTCTTCAATACGCTAAAACCGTGCCAAAAGGTTGCTTGAGCTTAAAAAATGTTTTTGCGCTTTGGTTTTTTAAGGTTTGGTTTGGTCGTTCAACCAAAACCCCTTTAATTTGTTTTGGATTATATGAAAAGTCCGATGGAGCAAACAGAGATAAAAAACGGTCTGGTTCTGCTGGCGGAGCCATTTATGAGGGACCCCAATTTCACCTCTGCAGCTGTTTTGCTGTGTGAGCACACTGAGCAGGGGAGTACGGGTTTTATTCTCAATCGTCCATTGGATATCAGCGTTCGGGAATTGCTGCCCGATTTCCCCGATTTTAAAGCTCCGGTTTTTTTGGGTGGGCCGGTAGAAACCGATACTTTACACTTTTTGCATCGCTACGGGCACATCTTAAATGATGCGGCGGAGGTCATTCCTGGTATTTATTGGGGAGGCGATTTTGGTCAACTTCACGCTCTGGTGGAGCAGGAGCTCATTTCTCCCGACGGCATTCGCTTTTTTGTGGGGTATTCGGGCTGGGGAGAAGATCAGCTGCGCAGAGAGTTGGAGCAGGGTTCTTGGATTGTAGCCGACATGCATCCGAATTATCTGTTCAAATCTCGCCCCACGGGTTTGTGGAAGGAAATTATGCGCAACAAGGGCGACAATTACGGGGTATTGGCCGAGATGAATACGGTAGGCATGTGGAATTGAGGCGATTTGTTATCGCGTACTGACGGCCGGTTCTTCCCAACAGTTTTCCAAGGCATGTAAGGCTTCGAGGTATTTGTCACGTAATTTGAAAAACTCCGGCAATTCTTCTTCCGGCAGGGGGTCGGGAGGGGGGAATTGGAGTTTGGTGTGATCTACCGCTTTACCGTCTTTGAGGAATTCAAAATGGACATGTGGGCCTGTAGCCAGGCCGGTAGAGCCTACGTAGCCGATGAGTTGCCCTTGTTTAACAGCGACACCCGGGCGTATGCCTTGGGCAAATCTTTGCATATGCAGATAGCGCGTGGTGTAGTGTTTGTCGTGCTTGATTTTGACCATGTTACCTCCGCCTTTGGAGTAGCGAGCTTCAATTACTACGCCGTTTCCAACGGCATAGATGGGTGTGCCGTAAGGTGCTGCATAATCGGTGCCCAAATGTGGCCGGTGGCGTTTGAGTATGGGGTGCAGCCGGCTGGGGTTGAAGCGAGAAGAAATGCGTGAGAATTTAACCGGAGCTTTGAGGAAGCCCTTGTTCATGGGGCGTCCTTCGAGGTCGTAGTATCCTTGTAGTTTTTCGTTTTTGTCGTACCAGATAGCATAGAAATCGTTGTCGGCCGTTTGGTAGCGAGCCAGATGCAGACGGCCGATACCCACGGGTTTTCCATCGATGTATTCCTGTTCGTAGAGCAACTCGAAGCGGTCGCCTTTTTGGAGGTGGTGAAAATCTACCGACCATTGGAGAGCATCTTCCATTTTAGCCGCCAAAGCGTAATCCAGGCCCTGGCCGGTCATGGCATTCCACAGGGAGCTTTCAATGGTGCCTTGGGCTGTTTTTAACTCTTTTTGGATGGGGCGATCTACGCGGCGCACGCTTTGGGTTTTCAAATCAAAGACGTAGTAAACGTAAACGGAGGGTTCGTAGATGAAGTAATCCGGTTTTTCTTTGCCGGCTTTGGCCAAAATGGTATATGGCTTTCCTGCTCGAAGCAATTTGATGTCAAAGATGCCCTTGGCATTTTCGACGATTTGACCGATTTTTTCAGGGTTTAGTCCCTGGTTTTGCAGTAAGGTGCCCAGAAATTCATTGGGTTGGATGATGCCTTCATGGACCAGGAAGGTGTCTAAGGCAAAGCCGTATTTCAAATGAGGTACGGTGATGGGAAAGGCTCCCAGCTCTGTTTTTGCGCTGCCGGCCAAAGAAGCTTGCATGCTTTTGTTTCCCGGGGTATAGTTTAGGAGCAAAGCTACAGCGCTAAAGAAAAGCAGTATGCTGCTCCAGAAGAAGATTCGCCGCTTATTCCACGCTTTGATTTGGTGTTTTAGGTGTGTAATGCGTTGGCAGAGGATGTCTTTATAGCGTGAGCTTCTCACAATTTTTGGTTTTATTTTCGGGTCAAAGGTAGTGGACTTTGATGGTACGGAAGTTATTTTTTGCTTTCGAATTCTTCCCAAGGAGTGTTGATGTAGTGTTCTTCGGCGATATACTTCATTTCTTTGATGAGTTGGGCCACGTCTTTATAGCCGGGAGAAATGGTGATGCGGGCCAGGTTTTCGTCCAAATAGACCAGAGAAGGAAAAGAGAGGCGTCCGTCGAGTAGAGCGGCGGCCAGTTCGTGGTATCCCCGGCGACCATTGGGCACCCATTTAAATACTTCTCCCCGGAAATGCAGTTCTTCTTTTTGTTCTGCATTGAGTTTTACAGCATAGAAGTGCTTTGCGATGTACGCTTGTACTTCGGGATTGCTGAAGGTGTTTTCGTCCATGCGTTTGCACCAGCCGCACCAGTTGGTATAGACATCTATCAGGAGTTTTTTGGGTTTTTTCTTTTGAGCTTTAAGGGCTTCTTCCCAGCTCATCCACTGCAAGGTATTTTTAGTGGCCTGGTTTTTGTTTGCCGAAAGGCAGGAAAGAGAGTATATGGTAATGGCTATGCCCAGTAGGAGAATAAGTGGGTAGCTTTTCATAGCGTAGTGATTTGGTTTTGAAGAGGGCTGTAAAGGTAATAAACCTTTATTTATTCCAGCCATTTCAAGACTTTTTCTTTAGAGTTTTGAATGTCTCGGATAAATTTGGCCAAAACCTCGTTGCGCAGGCCCATATTGATTTTGGAGAGTTGTGAGCTGGAGCTAATGATGTATTTAAACCACAACAGGGTGTATTTTCCCAGCCAGGGGTCTTCGCTCATTAAGAAATTCGGGCTGTCGAAGATGCAGAAAGTTTGGCTTTTATGAGGAGCTGTGGCCAGCAAGATGGTGTTGATTTGGATAATTTCGTTGTAGTAAACCGTGAGGTTTTGCGGTTTGTCGGGGCCTTCTGCCAGGGGTTTTTGCCCGTTGGTGATGTATTGGTTAAATATTTTTGTGATCAGTTCTTCGAAGGCCTGATATAAGCGTTGGATATCATCCAAATTTTTGAAGCGGTGTGTTCGGGCATAGAACTCCAGTTGATTGAGGGTGTTGTCCAGGATTTTAGCCGGCCAGATTTCGATGGAGGGGTAATTTCCGTATTCCCGAAGAGCTTCGTGAATGACTGAGAATTCGGGTTTGAGTCGTGAAAAATTCTGTAGAGAGAATTTTTGTTGTCTTTGTTTTTCCGAATGGGGCATGGCTATGCCCCAGGCGAAGATTTTGAAGGCCAGCAATTCAGGGGCCAGGGCGTAGTAAAAAACGGGTAGGTCGTTGCTAGCATAGTAAAAAGTAGCTCCGACCAGATTTTCTTTCATCTTGAATTGTTCTGCGATGAGATGCAGGTAGTCTTCTACGCCCTTTTTGGGGTCAAAAGCCTGGGCACTGTGGCGGGCGATGATAAATTTTTTGTCGAGCAGCAGGCTATCCAGAGAAATGCCGTACTTTTGAGCAAGCAAAACAGCTTCTTCCAGCAAGAGCGGGGTACTTCCGTTGATGCGGTTGTACAGGGCGGTACGGCCAATGCCCAACAGCTGTTGGGCTGCGCTTTTCCAGTCGCCGCCCTTGTGCTTTTCCCGTTTTTTGATGGCCTCAAAAAGCTGTTGATTGAGGTTATTTGTTCCCCCGTTGTTCATAAAGAAGTTTGTGTGCTTTTCTTACTTGGTATAATCCGAAATGTGCTCAGGACAAAGTGGTTTGGGGGCCTCCGCCTTCCAAACTCCTCATCTTTCGCTCGTTTTAGAGTCGCAGCTATCTCAAACCATTTCGGTTTGGATACAGATGAATCGGGGGCAAGATAAAAAATAATTGTGTTATGAAACGGATGAAGGTAGTCGTAGGAGTAGGTGGTGCCAGCGGGTCTCTTTATGCATCGGTTTTGTTGGAGCGTTTGCGTGCTTTGGAAAAGGAGGTGTCTGTAGGGCTTGTGCTTTCGCCAAATGCCCGTTTGAATTGGGAAATTGAGATGGGCAGGGTTTTTGACGAAAGTCAATATCCCTTTGATTTTTATGCTGCGGATGACTTTATGGCGCCTTTTGCCTCCGGTTCAGCGGCTTACGAGGCTATGATTGTTTGCCCTTGCTCCATGGGTTTGTTGGGTAGGATTGCACAGGGCATTTCTACGGATTTGATTTCACGAGCCGCTGATGTGATGCTGAAAGAACAAAGGCGTCTGGTCTTGGTGCCCCGAGAGACGCCTTATAGCCTCATTCACTTGGAAAATATGCGCCGCATCGCATTGGCCGGTGGCATTATTTGTCCGGCCTCGCCCTCTTTTTATTCCCGTCCGAAGACCTTTGAGCAATTGGCCGCTACCGTGGTGGACAGGGTCTTGCAATTGATAGGCCTTTCGGCAAAAGACATGTACCGCTGGGGGGAGAAATTTTGATTTGACTAAAAAGCCTTATTTTAGCACCGAAAAACCTTCATGTACTATGCCTAAGCCCAAGATCGGGGATGAGTAAAACCTGCAATGGCTGAAGAACAGTCCGGTGGGGTCGTTTGGGTAGGCCGAATTGTTTCAATACCGTACAATAGATGCAAAACCAACGCAAACAAATCGTTGCCGGCAACTGGAAAATGCACAAGACTTTTGAAGAAGGCTTGGAATTAGCCGGCCAGATAGTCTCCGGTTTTGAGGGAGATAAGGGAGTGGAAGTGGTCTTAGCCCCGCCATTTATTCATCAAAAAGCCGTGGGGGAATTGCTCGCCGGAGTGGAAGGTATGTCTTTGGCGGGGCAGAACTGCCATCAAGAGGCTTTCGGCGCTTATACCGGCGAGGTGTCTGCCGAGATGTTGCGCTCCGTGGGTGCCCGGTACGTGATTTTGGGGCACTCGGAGCGCAGGCAATACTTTGGTGAAGACGACGAGCTGCTGCGCGCTAAGGTCGATCGGGCTTTGGAGGCCGGTTTGGATATCATCTTTTGCTGCGGAGAAAGTTTGGAAGTGAGAGAGGGTGGAGATTTTTTGTCTTTCGTTACAGGGCAGGTCGAGGCAGCTCTTTTCCATCTGGAAGAATCCTCCATGGCTCGTGTGGTTTTGGCTTATGAACCGATTTGGGCTATTGGAACCGGCCGGACGGCTTCCCCGGAACAGGCGCAAGAGATGCATGCTCATTTGCGCAAGAAGCTGGGAGAACGCTATGGGGTAGCATTTGCCGAAAGGCAGACCATCCTTTATGGAGGAAGTTGTAAGCCGACAAATGCTAAAGAACTGTTTTCTCAGCCTGATGTGGACGGAGGTCTCATTGGCGGGGCATCTTTGGTGGCGGAAGATTTTTTGAGCATTTGTCGCTCTTTTTGATGTACTTGAATGGTATGGTAGCTGTTTGGGCTTGCCCGGATTGCTTGCCTTCCGTTTTGGGAAGTGATGCCTTAAAGCTCTTCGGTTTGAAAAGGGGGAGGATTGTTTGAGTTTTTTATGTTTTGCCCAATCAAGGAGGAGTCGGTATTTGGCCTGCTACCTGCTACTGACGGATTTGGGCGTAAAGGAATACGACAATGGGCTTCAGAGTTCTGGATAGCACGAAGCGTTTCCTGCATTGTTTGGGCGAATTGCTGAACAATGGCGGGGTGAAATCGCAAACCGAGTTTGCGGAGCTTTTGGGCATTCAGGCTCAGGCTATTAGCGAGATTAAGCGTGGTAGGAGAAATGTTACTTTGGGGATGCTGGAAAGGGCTGTGGAAGTTTTTCGATTTAATCCTTGTTTTTTGTTTTGGGGAGAGGGTGCACCTTTTTTGCAACCGGAGGAAATGGCGGGCTTGCGCATTTTGTCGGTTGTCATCAATGAAGATGGGGAGGAGCGCATTTTACACGTACCTGTGCCGGCTCAGGCAGGTTATGCCAGTGGCATGTTGGAAACGGAATATATTCGCGAGCTGCCTACTTTCACTTTGCCCGACGAAACGTTTAAAATGGGTACACACCGCTGTTTTGATGTAGCTGGCGAGAGCATGGAGCCTACCTTGTATAGAGGAGATCGAGTGGTGTGTAGTTTTCTGGAGCCGGATGCCTGGAAAGAAGGCATCAAAGACGGCGATATCTATGTGATTGTAACCTATAGAGATGTCTTGGTCAAGCGAGTAGTTAATCTCATTACTCACAATGGCTGTTTGGAATTGCGCTCCGACAATGCCGTTTATAAGCCGATCACTTTGCCCGTGGTTGAGGTTAAGGAGTTGTGGCGTGTTCGCTTAAAGATGAGTAGTGTGTTGAGTCAGCAAATTTCGGAGCTGGAGCGCATTGAGCAGCAATTGCAAGAGTTAAAGCATCTAATTTTGCGCAAGCAAGGCGATGGAAATAGGCCGGTTTGATTCCTAAGGAGATGATTTAGACCTGTTGTTTACGGAATTAGCCCTATTTGTTCTTTGGGCTCTATGTGCAGTTTAGAGGTGTCGGATGTCTGTTCTCCATGGGAGTATATTTTTATTAACAGGAATATCAAAGAGCGATGTCAGAACAAATTCTCACCATGGCCCCGACGGGCAAAAACGGAACGCTCATGCCCTTGGATGTTTACGAGCAGTTGAAAGAGGCTATTGTCGAGCACTTTCTCTTTCAGCCGGAGATGACGGAGGAGGAAATCCTGCAGAATCTGGCAAAGCACCCCGTAGCATCTGTTCACATCGAAACCTGGTTTAGGCCCATGTTGCCGGATATGGTTGCACGGGATTACCTGGAGGTGGTGGAAGGCAGTCAGCCGGCCGTTTACCGCCTGAAGGTCATTCGTTGCTAAAGAAGTATATGGGACAAGACATAGAGCTTTCCGATAGTTTGTTGAGGAATCGTGCTCTTGCGGCTTTGCAGTGGTTGCGGCGAAGCATAGAGGTGCAAGGTGGTCGGGGTTCTTCGGCTTTCTATTCTTTTTGGCGGCATCCTTTGCAAAGGGGCTGGGCGCCGGCTTATCCGGAAACGACGGGTTATCTTTTACCCACTTTGGCGCGTGCCGAGGACCGTTTTGCTCTGCCTTGGATTGCACCGCTGCTGGATAGCTGTGGCGAGTGGCTTTTGGACGTAGCTTTGGATGAGGGGGCTTTTCCCGAGCTGTATGGGCATACGGGCAAGCCCTCTTTGTTCAATACCGGGCAAATTCTTTTGGGGCTGGCAGTCATGTGGCAACGCAGTCGGGACGTTCGCTATCGACGTACTATGGAACGAGCTTTGGAGTGGATGCTGGCCGTGCGCTGGTTACAGCAACCGCACCCGACTTACTACAGTCGTGCCTGGTGGGCGGCTTTGGTGGCGGCACGCAGCTTGGGCAATCAACAAGCCGAGCTGGATGTAACGGAGGTGTTGGACGAGTTGGCCGGCCGCTTTCTTTCCCATGGGGCTTTGCGTGCCTGGGGCTTTGAAGCTCGTTCGCAGGCTTATACCCACACCATCGCTTATAGCCTGCGGGGTTTTTATGAAGCGGGAAAATTGCTTCGGCGCATAGATTGGGCGGATAAGGTATGGCATAGCCTACAGCAACTGGAAGCCTTGTACCGGCGCCATGGCCAATTGGCGGGTATGTACGACGAAAACTGGAAAGGTCGCTACTCCTTTATCTGCGTGCCGGGGCACGCCCAACTGGCCCTGCTCTACGCTCTTGTAGCTCGTGATTTGCGCACAGATTTTGCTGATTTCTATCCCCCAGGAACTTCGCCTTCAGCTACTCCGGATACCGCTCACTTGCCCCTGGAGCGAATGAGCCGCCAGTTGCTCCTGCCTCTGCTCAAGGCACAGCGCAAGCGGGGCGGGAGGAACTTGCGGGGTGCCTTGCCGGGCTCTGTGCCCTTCTGGGGGCCCTACCAGCCGCTGCGTTATCCCAACTGGGGAGCTAAGTTTTTTGTCGATGCGGTGCTGTGTGTGGGGGCCGCAGGGGCCGCGGGTTGATACCCGCGCTTACTAAGGGCGCAGGCGTTCGCTTTCGCGTTGATAGAGAAAGAGTGCGGAGAGAGCGGCTAAGTGAGCGAGCTTTTTTTCTTCTTCGAGGAGTAGCTCGGGGCGGAAGTACTTTTTGACGAAGCTCGTGTCAAAGTGGCCGGAGCGGAAGGCCGGGTGCTGTAGGGCAAAGCGGCCGAAAGGCAGGGTTGTGGGTATGCCTTCGATGCGGTATTGCTTGATGGCTTGCAGCATGCGGTAGATAGCTTCGTCGCGATCTTTGCCGTAGCTGATGAGCTTGGCTATCATGGGGTCGTAATAGATGGGGATGTCTTGCCCCTGCTCGTAGCCATCGTCGAGGCGAATGCCTTCGCCTTGGGGGCGTTCATAGACTTCCAGCTTGCCCGTTCCCGGTAGAAAATCGTTGTAGGGGTCTTCGGCATAGACGCGCAGTTCGATGGCATGACCGTTCCGAAGGATGTCTTCCTGCCGAAAGGGTAGGGCCTCTCCTCGAGCTATGCGTATTTGCCACTCTACCAGGTCAAAGCCCGTGATGAGTTCGGTTACGGGGTGCTCAACCTGGAGGCGCGTGTTCATTTCTAAGAAGTAGAAATTGTGCTCTGCGTCGAGTAGGAATTCTACGGTACCTGCTCCGTGGTACTTACAGGCTTTGGCAACTTTTACTGCGGCCTCGCCCATTTTTTGGCGCAAAGCTTCATCCAGGACAACACTGGGAGCTTCTTCAATGACTTTTTGATGTCGTCTTTGTATGCTACATTCCCGTTCGTAGAAATGCAGGGTGTTTCCTTCCTTGTCAGCCAGGATTTGAAATTCGATGTGGCGGGGTTTGCTGACATATTTTTCTATAAAGACGGCCCCGTCACCAAAGGCCGATTGGGCCTCGCTGATGGCGCGCTGCATTTGTTCTTGCAGTTCTTCGGCTTTTTCCACGATGCGCATGCCCTTGCCACCGCCCCCGGCCGAAGCTTTGATGAGAATGGGAAAGCCGATTTCCTCAGCGATGCGGATGGCTTTTTGCGGGTCGTCGATGGCCTTTTCCGTGCCCGGTACCAAGGGGATGTCGTAGCGGCTTACGGCCTCTTTGGCAGCCAACTTGCTGCCCATGATTTCTATGCTTTCGGCTGAAGGGCCTATGAAAATCAAGCCTGCAGCTTCTACGGCTTTCGCGAAATCTGCCTGCTCGCTCAAAAAGCCATAGCCGGGGTGGATGGCATCGGCACCGGCTTTCAGGGCGATTTCGATGATTTTGTCTCCCCGCAAATAACTCTCGGTAGAGGGTGCAGGGCCAATGAGGTAGGCTTCATCGGCCATGCGCAGGTGCAGGGCCTGACGGTCTGCTTCAGAGTACACGGCTACGGTTGACAATCCCATGCGTCGGGCTGTGCGAATGATACGACAAGCAATTTCGCCGCGGTTGGCTATGAGGAGCTTCATCAGCGTTGAGGCTTTTGTTTTGTACAAGGGCTTATGTCAGCCGGTTGCGCTGTATTTTGCTGCCGCTAAAGTACAAAATCCTGGCAATCGAATGAATCCCCCTTGAGTGTCTTCGCTATGCGTAAATTTTACCGCAAGTTTTTCTAATGGGCTCCCTCGTTTGGTTTGGTTTCTTTTTGTAGTTTTAAGTCGCTGTAAGAGGTGGCGACCAACTCGCTTTCGGAAATGCCGAAGAGCTTGAGGTAGTGTTCACATTGTTGTAACAATTTTTTTTCTCCGATGCTTCCGTCTTTGTCTATGGCTTCGATTTCGACAAAAGAGCCTAAACCCTTTACCGCATCCAGGTGAAATTTGACGTTGTCGATAAAGTAAATCTCTCTTTTTTTGTCAATGATTGTTAGGATTCCGTTAGCGGCAACCAACAGTTCTTTCAGCGTAGAGCCGGGCCTTGTTTTGAAGAGCATGACTTCAGAGCGTTTGGGGCCTTTTTGGTTTTCTCTTGCGTAGTAGATTAAGTGGTTTTCAATCGCTCCTTCTCTGAGTTTTAATCGACCGTTGTGCACCTTAAAATAAGTGTCGATTTGGTGGTCAAGCCCCTTGTATTTGGCATTTTTTGTTTTTAGTATGTTTCTGATTTTAGCCGGTTGTTTTGTTCGGGCCTTGATTTCTATGTTGAGAATTTCCATGAACACAATTTTTGTGAGGACGATTTGTGTTTTTCGTTTGTTTGTCGTCGGTTTGTGATGGAGAACCTATAGGCTTACATGCAGACAGGGACACAGCTTGCTGTGTCCCTGTCTGCGCGATGGGGGGAGGCTTTTTTATTGGGCTTTTAGCAACTTGCCGAGCAAAACACCTTGGGGGGTGCGAATGCGCAGCAAGTACATTCCCTGAGGAAGTCCGCGGGTTTGTATTTCTCGTTCTTGGGAGCCGGAGGGGAAGGTCCAGTTGCCGCGAAGGAGTTCTCGGCCGTCGATTTGGAGCAAACTCCAAGCCCACTGTCCGGCTTGCGGGCTATTCCAGCGGATGAGCAGCCTGTCGGCAAAGGGGTTAGGCGAGATGTTGAAGTTGTACTGCTCTTCTATGGAGGTTGTTGAGACATTACAAGGCATATCGGGATTGTACTCCTGATATGCGCTAAAGAAGCTGGTGCAGCCAGTTTCGGAATTGGTAGCCAGCAAGCCGTAGGTGCCGGATTGGAGGATGCAGAGCGAGTCTTCGGTTTCTCCTTCCAGTGCTTGGTCTTCGTAATACCATTGAAGTTCGATTTCCGGTTCGAGATTTGCCGAAAGGCTGAGCCAGTTGTCGGTGTTGTCAAAGACGGGTGTTTCGGGCAGTGGATAGACGACGACCTCTACCACTTCCGAGTTGGCGGAGCAGCCGTCCGGTGAGGTGTAAACCACCCAATAGGTTCCGCTTTCGTGTATGGTGATTTCCGCTAAGGTGTCTCCTTGTAGCGGTATGCTGTCTCGGTACCATTGGAGGCCGGTTTGGTAGTCGGCGCCAAGGATGAGGCTGTCTCCCTGGCAGAAATGCGTATCACCGAGCCAGGACAACTGGGGAGCTTCCGGTTGTTCATAGACGATGACCTGGCCGTTGGCTTCTACGGTAGTAATGGGGTGGTAGATGTTGATTTCTATGGACAAGGCATCGTCGTAGAGGGTGCCGGTGGTGGTTTGGTTGAAGTTGACATTGCCGCAAAATTCAGTACCTATGAGCTCGTCGTCCCAGACTTCAATGGTGTAGTTGCCGGTGGTGATGGGCAGGTAGAGGGAGAAGTAGGCTGGCAGGTCGGTGTTTTGCAAGACATCGGAGGTGTAGATTTCGTTGTTTTGCGGGTCGAAGATTTTGATGAAAAGGTCGGGCTTGTCGGCCGGGGGGATGTTGAAGTCGCTGCAGTCCGTGCCGAAGATGACGACCTGGGTGAGGTAATAACCGGCGGTGTCTATGGTTGCCGTATAGTTTACGGTGTAGGTGCCTGCTTCGTCATAGGTTTGTGGGGGTGGGTTTTCCTGGGTGGAGGTGTTTCCATTGCCGAAATCCCAGAAGTAGGTATAGCCCGGGTTGCCGTTGGAGGGGATTTCGTTTTGGAAGCTAACGGTAGCCGAGCCGCAATCCACATTGCCCGTCATGGAGAAGCCTTCGGTATTTGCCATAGCGGGGGCGATGTAGATGGGAACGGAGAAGGAAGCCGGATTGGGAAAGCCCAAGACTACGGCTTCCACTTCTACCTGGATGGCAAAGCTGTCGCTGACCAGGGGTGTGCCGCAGATTTTTACACAGCCGTCGGTTTCCATCTCTCCGGTATTGAATACCAGTTGGCTGGCTTCCCAGGATAAGCCCGGGGGTAGGTTGCTCACATTGGTGATGCTCATTTGGCTGATGGGCAGGCCGGGAGGGGTGGTGCTGTCGATGGAAGCTACCGGTGTGGTACTCATCGGCATGCGAAAGCTGAGGTCTTCTTCGTAATATTGCAGCACCGTGCCATCGGGGGCATCGGAGATGAAAAGGGTGTCGTCTTGTAAGCCTGCCGGCAAACTGATGAGGCAGCCGGGGCATTGGGCTTGAAGTGCCGAAAAACTTAAAAGGGCGATGCAGCTGAGAAAGAAGGTATATCTTTTCATACAAATCGGTTTTGATGACCAAAGATAAGTATTCATGAGCAATATCCTTGAACAAAAGCCTTTGCGTCTGTTTCTTTTGCTGGGCGGTTTCTTCATCACCAATGCCTTGGTGGCCGAGTTTATCGGGGTGAAAATCTTTGCCCTGGAATCCACTTTGGGTCTCGAACCCTGGAATTGGCGCTTGTTTGGCCAGGAAGGCTCTCTTTCCTTTACGGCCGGCGTTTTGCTGTGGCCCGTGGTTTTTGTCATGACGGACCTCATCAACGAGTATTACGGGCGTCGGGGTGTGCGCTTTTTGTCCTTCTTGGCCGTAGGTCTTATTGCTTATGCCTTTGCCATGATTTTTCTGGCTATTCGTTTAAGCCCGGCCGATTGGTGGGTGGGGATTTATACTGAACAGGGGGTGCCCGATATGCAGCAGGCCTTTGCTTCCATCTTTGGCCAGAGCAACTGGATTATCGTTGGTTCCCTGGTAGCTTTTCTGATAGGGCAACTGGTAGATGTATTGGTTTTTCACCGCATTCGCCGGTGGACCGGGGAGCGTTGGATTGGACTGCGAGCTACCGGCTCTACGCTGGTTTCTCAGTTTATCGATAGTTTTGTGGTGCTGTATATAGCCTTTGTGTTGGGGCCCCAAAAGTGGAGCCTTTCTCTGTTCTTGGCTGTGGGCACGGTTAATTATGCGTACAAATCGCTGATGGCTGTCGTGCTTACGCCTGTTATTTACTGGGCTCATTTGCTCATTGACAGTTATCTGGGCGAAGAAACTGCCGAGCGTCTAAAACAGGAGGCGGCATCTATGGATTCGGTGCCGGGGGTGTAGCTGCCCGGCTTGCAGAGCAAAAAGCAAAAAACAGGATGTAATTTTCTTATGCAAACGACTTCTCATCTTCTCATGATTCGACCGGCTCATTTCGGTTACAATGTCGAAACAGCCGGTAATAATGCTTTTCAGCAAGAGCCAAAAGGAGGGCAGGCAGAGGCTGTGGCCATAAGCGAAGCCGCTAAGCGGGAGTTTGACGGTCTGGCCAATGAACTGGCCAAGGCCGGTGTGCAGCTCCATGTGGTTGAAGACACACCTCAGCCGATTAAGCCGGATGCCGTTTTCCCAAACAATTGGGTGAGTTTTCATCAGGACGGTAAGGTGTTTACCTGGCCTATGTTTTCTCCCTTGCGTCGAGCCGAGCGGCGAGAAGAAATTATCCATGAACTGGCCCGGCAGTTCGAGCTCAGAGAGCGCATTCATCTGGAGTACTTTGAACAGAAAAACCTCTTTTTAGAGGGCACTGGCAGTTTGATTCTAGACAGAGAACATAAAATCGCCTACGCCTGTCGCTCTGTGCGAACAGATGAGCAGGTGTTGGACGAGTTCTGCCGGATACAGAGCTACCAAAAGTGCCTCTTTGACGCAATAGATGCCAGGGGTGTTCCTGTTTACCACACCAATGTTATGATGGCTTTGGGCAACAGGCTGGCAGTGATTTGCCTGCAGGCTGTTAGAGAAGAACAACAGCGGCGGAATCTTCTTCAACTTCTGGAAGAGACAGGTAAAGAGCTGTTAGATATCTCTCTTGAGCAAATGGGGTATTTTGTCGGTAATATGTTGGAAGTAAAGAATACGCGCGACGAGCCGTTTTGGGTCATGAGCCAATCGGCCTGGAACAGCCTCCAAAACAGGCAGCGAAAACTCTTAGAAAATTCGGGTCAGATTCTGTACGCCGATTTACACACCATAGAAGCTTATGGCGGAGGCAGTGCTCGTTGCATGCTGGCCGAGCTGTTTTGTCCGATTCGCTCGGTTTAAACCCCGGCTGTCTTACCTCCAAGTCATTGCGTTAGGCGTACATGCTCATGGCAGCTTTCGAAATCGCAGTCTGAGGGAATTGCCGATAACCACTACATCCGAAAAAGCCATAAACAGTGCTCCCCACATAGGGCTGAGAAAGCCCATCGCTGCCATGGGAATGGCTACGATGTTGTAGGAGAAGGCCCAGAACAAATTTTGCTTAATGGTTTGTAAGGTACCTTCGCTGATGCGTATGGCATCGGCCAATCGGTGTAAACGCCCTTCGAGCAAGACAATTTGGGCAGATTGTATGGCGACACCGGAGGCACCACTCAGCGAAACGCCTATGGTGGCCTTGGCCAAAGCCGGGGCGTCGTTGATGCCGTCGCCGACCATGGACGTGGGAGCTTCATCGGCAAGGCGCTCGATCAGGCGGAGTTTTTCTTCGGGGAGTTGCTCGGCGAAGTATTTATCTATGTGAAGGACTTCTGCTATTTGTCGGGTTTTTTCTTCCCTGTCTCCGGAAATGATGAGGGTTTTTTTGCCGCGCTTTTTTAGGAAGGCAATGACTTGTGGAGCGTCGGGCCGCAGTTCGTCGCCCAATTCTATGGCGGCGAGTATTTGGGTTTTGTCGAAGAGGAAGATGTTGTAGCCTTTCGGCAAATGTTGCCCGGTAAGTTCTTTGGCCCATTTGGCAGAACCCAAGAAATAGCTTGTGCCGTCGGCTTCGGTTGCTCGCAAACCGGACCCCGGCACTTCTTCTATCTCAGTGAGTTGCGGACCCCATTTGGCGAAAGCCGAAAAACTCGCTGCCAGCGTGTGGGCGAGAGGATGAGAAGACTTTTGTTCCATAAGAGCTATCAAACCCTTGATGAAGTTGTCTTCTTTTGAGCTAAGGTTTTCAAAGCGTTGCAAAGCAAAGGAGCCGGTGGTGAGGGTTCCCGTTTTGTCAAAAGCGAATTGCCGAATGTGGGCGAAAGTTTCCAGGGTTTGTCCGCCTTTGATGAGGATGCCGTTTCTGGCCATGCGGCCTACGCCTACGGTTACGGCGGTGGGCGTAGCCAGCCCCATGGCACAGGGGCAGGAGATGACCAGCACGGCAATGGCATTCATCAGGGCTTGTGTGAAAGAGAGTTCAAAAGCAAAATGTCCGATGAGTAAGGTCAATAAAGCTATGCCGATAACGGCGGGTACGAAGATGGCACTGATTTTGTCTGCCAGGCGCTGGATGTTTGGTTTTTCTCTTTGTGCTTCCTGCACCAGGCGTATCATGCGCTGGAGAACGGTGTCTTTTCCCACTGCCGTGGCTTTCATGTTGAAATGCCCGCGCAAGACCGTTGAAGCACCGATGACTTCATCGCCTTTTTTCTTGCGTACGGGCTGGCTTTCGCCGGTGAGCATAGATTCGTCCACTTCGGCTTCTCCTTCCAGGATTTTGCCGTCGGTGGGAATGCTGTCGCCCTCATTGACCTGGAGGATATCGCCCAGCCGGATGTCGTCGCCATCTATGGTTACCAGGGTGCCACTGGCTGTGATTTTTCGCGCCTTTTGCACTTGGAGTTTGCTCAGCTCTTCTATGGCGCTGGTGGTTTGCTTAATAGAGCGTTTTTCGAGCAGGTTGCCGAGAAAAACCAGGGTGATGATGGTCGCGGCGGTTTCGTAGAAAATGTATTTGGGTTCGTGGGTGAAGGTGCCAATCAGACTGTATATAAAAGCGGCGGTACTGCCGGTGAAGATGAGCACATCCATGTTGGGCAAGCCACTTCGCAGAGAGCCCAAAGCACTGCTGCCAAAGTGCCAAAAACCCAGTGTGAAGACGGGCAGGCAGAGTGCCAGCTGCCACCAGGGATTGTGCAGAAAGGGCAAGAGGCTGCCGCCCAGCATCATGGCGATATGCTCGAGCAGAAGGGGTAAGGTGAAAACCAGGCTGAAAAAGAATTTGCGCTCCAGCGTCCAAAAAGGTTCTTTGCTTTGGGGTTCTACTACGGTGTATCCCAGTTTTTCTATTCCACGCTTGAGCTGTTCGAGCTCTGCTTCTCTACCTGAAGGAGGGAGTTGAAAGCGCACCTGCCCCGAGGCAAAATCTACAAAAATGTCTTTCGCTCCTTTGCGCTTGAGGTAGCGTTCGATGCCACTGGCACAGTTGACACAGTCCATACCCTGGACTTGCAGCTCTATCGTTTGGTTTTTTACCATAAGGCAGGGTGTTTGACCTTTGTATGTAATGCAAACACCTGAGTAAGGCTTGGGTTGAAAACTTTTTGTGGCGTTTTGGGGTTTGCGTAGAGTAGAATCTTTTGCGATGGAGAAAGTTGTATTTCGAGATCTTGGCCGCATTTCTTATGCTGAGGCTTGGGCTTATCAGGAGGAGCTGCATCGCGGGCTCATTTTGCGAAAGCGTCAGGGCGGGGCAGCTGATGAGCGATGTCACCATTTGCTTTTTTGTGAACATCCGCACGTTTATACATTGGGTAAAAGCGGTAGTCTCGATCATCTTTTGTTGGACGAAGAGAATCTCCGTGCACGCGGTGTTGAGTTTTACGCCATCAATCGCGGAGGCGATATCACCTATCACGGTCCCGGGCAATTGGTAGCCTATCCCATTTTTGATTTGGATGGCTTTTTTAAGGATGTACATCGCTATGTGCGTTATTTGGAGGAAGCTGTGATACGCACTTTGGCTGAATACGGTATAGAAGCCGGGAGGGTAGAGCGTTATACCGGTGTGTGGTTGGCGGCCCGGGGTTTTTTGCCGCAGCGAAAGATTTGTGCCATAGGCGTTCACCTCAGTCGATGGGTTACGTTACACGGCCTGGCTTTGAACGTCAATACGGATTTGTCGTTTTTCGGTGGGATTATACCCTGTGGTATTCAAGAGGAAGGCAAAGGCGTAACTTCCATGCAGCAGGAGTTGGGCGAACAGGTGGATATGGAGGAGGTTAAAGTGCGTTTGCGCAAGCACTTGGCCGAACTGTTTGGGTTTGAGTTTGTTTCATTATCTTGAGCAAGACTTGATTTTCAGGGCAGCAGAAGCTCGGAAGTAGATCGAAAAAGATGAAGAAAGACATTCCCATTAAGAAAGTAGAAGACGTAGTCATGGCCATTGTTCCTCGGGAGGATTTGACGGAAGGAGAGGATATCTGGGATGTGTACATCATCAATCTGAAAGACACGCCTATTCTGAGTGTTTTAATCAATTCTACCGGTTATGGAGAGATAGATGGGGAGCGTAGGCGCAGTTCTACTTTTCGGCATTTTTTTGAAGAGATCGGCCCTTTGGAGGTGCGTCAGGTGGAGGCCATTCATTCCGATTTGTTTTGTCTGACCAATCAGTTTTGGGTGAGTTTCAGCCATGGCGATTATCTGTATGACAAGAAGTTTATTTTCTTGCCCGGCAGCATTCGGGAAGAACTTTTTACGGACATTCCCTTTTTGCCGAGAAGAGGCGTTATGATCAAATGAGATGAGATATGAGTAAGCGAGCTAAGAAAGTTTCCGATTCGGAAACCATAATGACGGAAATCGTCATGCCGGACGATACCAATCCGACGGGTAACCTGATGGGGGGCAATTTGATGAAGTGGATGGATATTGCTGCCAGCATTTGCGCCGGCAGGCATGCGGAGTCGTATGTGGTTACGGCTTCTGTGGACAACGTCTCTTTCCAGGGGCCTATTCCGGTAGGTAATGTAGTTACGCTAAAGGCGAGAGTAACGCGGGCTTTCAACACTTCGATGGAGATCTACGTTGAAGTATTTGCTGCCGATTTAAAGGGGCACAATTCGCGCCGTTGCAACGATGCCTTTTTTACGTTTGTCGCGGTTGACGAAAACCTGCGGCCGGCGGGTAAAGTGCCTGAAGTGATTCCGCTGTCCAAAGAGGAGCAGCGCATGTACGAGGGGGCTTTGCGTCGTCGAGAGCTGCGGCTCATTATGGCCGGTCGGATGAACCCCAAAGATGCTCCTGAAATTCAGTCTTTGTTTTTGGACAGTTGAGGGTCTTTTACCTGCCGCTGCGGTCCAGGAAATTGCTTCCGGCCTGTTGTTTGGCCATGACGAGTACGTCCTGGATGTTTACGTGCTCGGGTTGGGTTGTGAGCAGGTAAATCAATTCGGCCACGTCTTCGGCTTGCAGGGGCATGAAGTCTTCGTAGATCTTGGCCTTTTCTTCATCTCCGTCGAAACGCACTTTGGCGAATTCCGTTTCTACATGCCCGGGGCAGACCTGCCCGACTTTGATGCCGTGTTTGTAGAGGTCGATGCGCATGCCTTTGGTCAGGGCATCGACGGCAAATTTGGTGGCACAATAGACGTTGCCATTGGGGTAAACCTCTTTTCCGGCCGTGGAGCCTACATTGATGATATGCCCGTGGCCCCGTTCGACCATGCCCGGGCTGACCAGGCGGGTGATGTACAGCAGGCCTTTGATGTTGGTGTCTATCATGGTGTCCCAATCTTCAATGCGCCCCTGGTGAATGGGGTTTAAGCCCCGGGCCAGGCCGGCATTGTTGACCAAGACGGAGATGTTTTGCCATTCGCCTTCCAGTTGTTCATAGGCTTTTTTGCAAGCTTCATACTGACGCAGGTCAAATGCCAGGCTGATGGCTTCTATGCCGTAATGGTCTTCCAGTTCTTTTTGCAACAATTTGAGGCGGTCTTTGCGGCGTGCACAGAGGATAAGTCGATAGCCGGCTCGGGCAAAGCGCCGTGCCGTTTCCCGGCCAATACCGGAGCTGGCTCCGGTGATAAGGGCGATGGGGCTGACTTCCGCCTTTTCCTTTTCGGGGCTTTCGCCAAATGCTTTTTCCGGTTTGTCGTTTTGTTCTTTCGGGTCGGGTTTGCGGGTTTTTTCCTCCTGTTGCAAAAAGCTTTTGTCGTTTTTTTCGTTGCGCAGTTCGGGTTGTAGGCGAGAGGCTATGAGGTAATGAGCCTGGGCCTTGTCTTTTTTGCCCTTTTTGAGGTAAATACGTGCCAGCTGAAAATGAGCTGCGCCGTGTTGTCGGTCGCGGTGCAGTACTTCTTTCAGGGCTTTGATGATTTTTTTCGTTTTGGCTCCTTGGGCCAGAAGGTGTTGGGCATAGAGGTACTGGAGTTCGGCGTCTTCGGGCTTGTATTTGGCTGCTTGTTTGTAGGTGATTCCCGCTTTTTCTTTTTCAGGGAAGAAGTTGGCATATAGGAGTGCGAGGCGATGCCAGGCTTCGGCTTGTTCGGGTTCTTGTCTTACGACAATTTGGTAGTGTTTCAGAGCCTTTCGCCTTTCGTCCAGGTATTCGAGCAATTCGGCCAGGAGGAAATGGATATCGGTGCGTTGCGGTGCTGCTTTAACGGCTTTTTTCAGTTGTGCGCAGGCTGTTTGGGCATCTTTGCGGACAGAGATGAGCAAGAGGGCATATTGATAGCGTAGTTCTGCAGATTCAGGTTGCTGTTGAATGCCCTGTTCAAGAACTTGCAAGGCTTCTTCCATGGCATCGCGTTCGCGCAATTCGCGGGCTTTTGCCAGGAGTTCTTCTACGCTGTATTCTTTCTGTTTGCTTTCTTTTGTTTCGGGTGTTTCTGTGCTGCTTTCGGTATCTTGTCCTTCTTTAGCGGAATGTTCCTTTTCTTCGTTTTCGTTCTCGGTTTTGGGGCTGTGTTCGCTCTCTTCTTCCGGCTCAGAATCGACTTCTCCTTGTAAGACTGCCTGGAGGCCGGGTATTTCCTCGGGGCTTCCCGGCATTTCTTCCGCTTCATCGGTTTGCTTCACAGGGCCTTTGGGATCTTCGTTTTGCGTTGTCTCGGTATCGTGGCTTTGCAGTTTTTTGGCGAAAGCCAGGTGCTCTTCCTCTGTTTGGTGAAGTGCGTTAAAGAGTTTCTCGTAGCTGTTTTGGCGAAGTTCTTCGGGCTTATATATTTCTTGCTTTCTCAAGAAATTGAAGAAGCTTCCCATGTTGGTGGATATGTTGCGGACGCTTTTGAGTTGTTCTTCTATTTGTTCTTTTTTATCAGGTGGAGCTTCTCGCTTTTGCTTGCGCAATTCCAGGTAGCGCTCCTGCCAGTAATTGATGTAATGGATAAAATCTTTGGTTCGGCTTATTTCTGTCTCTTTGGTCTTGATTTGGCCGTCTTCGGTTTGGTAGATTCCCGGAGTAACGACTGTGGTGAGCCGATTGGATTGGGCAAAACGGGAAAGCAAGTCGGGGGCATGCATCATGCAATTCAGCTCGTATAAGAAATTGCTGCTGATGAGGACGAGCAAATGGGAGGTGTCGGGGACATCTTCCGGGCAGTGATCGGAAAGGAGTACCCGAAAAGGAGCAAGTCGAAGTTCTTCGGCTATATGTTGAGCTTGTTGTTTTTGAGCCGGATGATGAAGTATGATTAAAGTTTGATCGTTGTTTTTCATTGGGGGCGTATTTTGTGTCGGTTTTTAGCCATCAACGGCTTATTGTTACTGGCCCAACTCTTGTACATACCTGTCGAATTCTCGGATAAACTCCTGGTATTCTGCTGTTGCAGGACCGTAAAAACCCGTGTGTATGCGCAAAACGCGGTTGTCTTTGTCCAGGAAAATGAGGGTGGGGTAGGAGACGATTTTTTGCAGCATGGGTAGGGCTTGTGCAGCAGGCGGGCCGGGTGGGCCGGCATACAAGACGGGGTAAGGCACGTTCATTTTTTCTTTGAAGGTGCGGATGAGCCGAAAAGCCTTGTTTGTATCTTGGCCTTTTTCAAAAGACAGCCCAATGATGGCCGGTTTAAAATCGGGATGTTCTTGGAGATATTCGACCAGAAATCGGGTCTCGTCTCTGCAGTTGGGGCACCAAGTCCCCATGATTTGAATGATTTTGGGCCTTTCGGCAAATTGAGGGTCGTTTAGGCTGAGGGTATCTCCTTGAACGGGATCGAAAAAAGCGAAGTTGAATTGTTGATAGCCTGGCTTGAGGAAAGTCAGGCTGTCGGGATGTCTCAACTGAGCCCGGGGGTCGCGCCGTGCTATCCAATTGGTTTGGTAGTGTATGCCTGATTGGAAACTACCGCTGAGGCTGCTGTCCGGCATGATTTTGGCTTTAAAGAGGAAAGCATGGCTACCGTCGAAGCAGGATAAATACATTTTGTCAGCTTGTACGGTGCCTTCCAGGAAGCGAAAATCTCCGGTTTCCGTGGCAAAGGTGCCTTTGAGGTGGTTGCCGTTTTGTTGGAATTCGCCGATGGCGGCAAATTCGTCTTCCGTTCCCGGGGCGAAGGTCGTTGCCCAACGCCCGCTGAGGTTTGCCAGGGGTTTTTTGCGCACAGTGGTGAAGCGATGGTTTTGGCCGAATTCCGCTTCAAAGGGTATGCTGTATTTCCCACGGGAAGGAACGTACCATTGGCCCTGTATGATGCCCTCTGCAAAACGGGCGAGGATGTAGGTGTCGTAAATGGGGAAGTCTATGCGTATGCTGTCGTGGTTTGTCGCTTTATCGTGCCAGGTTTGTATGTGATCCACCCGAATGCGTTCATCGCCATTGATGATTTCAATGTAAAAGGTGCTGTCTCCGGTATAAGTCAAATCAAAGAGGAAAGGCAAGACCCCTTCCGTTACGTCTTCTATGTTGGGCACGGGTTGTTCTTGCAGAGCTTCTTTGGAAGCCGCCGGTTGCTTTTGTTCCAGATAGAGCAAGCCGCGCCAGCGCCCGGGAGGTAGGAGATTGTAAGAGTTGATCTCTTCAATGCAGTTGGAGAAGAGGGTAGCGATCAGCAGGAGTAGGAGGAAATTTTTAGACATTGCTTTTTTCTTATTTCCGAGAAGGTTGGAGTACCATATTTTCCTTTGCGTCAAAAATGTGACCTTAGTTTAATTTTTAGACGGGTCGGCTTGGAAACTCCAAGGGGCTTCCAAGCGCTTTTTTAGAGGTTGTCGTCCCACTCTTTGGGTTTAGGGTCTCCGAGTTTCCCCATACTTTGGGCCACGAGCATAGATACGGTGGCATCTCCGGTAACGTTGGCCATGGTTCGGCACATGTCCAGGGGCCTGTCCACGGCAAAGATGAGAGCCAGCCCGGCCTCAGGAATGCCGGCTTGCGCCAAAACGATGACGAGCATGACCATGCCTGCACCGGGTACGGCGGCAGAGCCTATGGAAGCCAGGGTTGCCGTGAGGATGATACCGAGTTGGGCGCTGAGGCTGAGTTCCATGTTGAAAGCCTGGGCAATGAAGACAGCCGCTATGGCTTGGTACATGCTGGTGCCGTCCATGTTGATGGTAGCACCTATGGGCAACACAAAGCTGGCCACCTCTTCCTCCACGCCCAGGTGCTCCTCCACGCGCTCCATGGTTACGGGTAGGGTGGCAGCACTGGAGCTGGTGGAAAAGGCCAACAATTGAGCGGGAGCAATACCGTTGAAAAAGAACTTATATCCGCGTTTGGTGAAAAAGCGCACCAGGCTGGGATAAAAGAAAAAAATGAGCATACTCAAGCCGATTAAGACGCTGAGTGAATATCCGATTAAGGCTTTGAAAAGATCCCAGCCCGGAGATTCCGCCACCAGAGCAGCCAAGAGGGCAAAGACGCCTATAGGAGCACTCAACATGATGAGGTCAATCAGTTTGAGAATGACCTCATTGACTCCGTCAAAAAATACTTTGACCGGTTGAGATTTATCGTCAGGCACCAAGATCAAACCCACACCGAAGAAAATGGCAAAAAAGATGACCTGCAGCATTTTGCCGTTGTTGGTCATGGCCTTGAAAATGTTGTCGGGCACCAAATCCACTAAGGGCTGCAGGGGGCCCTGGGCTTTGGTTTCTTCGGCAGCTTTAGCTTTGCTCTCGGCTTTTTCCGCATAATTGAGCAGCAACTCTTTACGCGTTTCTTCCTTGAGGAGCTTGCCGGGTTGAATAATGTTGACAACCAACAAGCCCAGACTGATAGCTACTATCGTTGTGATGAGGTATAGCATTATGGTGCGGCCTCCCATGGCAGATAAGCTCGACAGATCTTTTAAGTCGGATACCCCTTTAATCAGTGATGCCAAAATAAGTGGAATGGCAATCAACTTCAGCATGTTGATGAAAATGGTGCCAAAGGGCTTGATCCAATCTACAATGAAATTTTTCCAGCCCATCTGGGAGCCTAACAGGCCAAAGAATACCCCCAGCAACATACCCAGGAGAATCTGCCAATGCAAAGGAATTTTTTTCATGTTCTGCTTGTGTAAGGGTTGAAAGGCTTTTTTCGTTTTGCTCTGATGAAAACCGAACGAATGAGGACAAAGATAGACATTTCGGGCTTTTAAACGGCATAACAGCCCGGCTCTGAATCTGTACGGAATGGTAAGGCTTTTAAATTGCGCAAAAAAAGTGCACCTAAAGGGCAGCGAAGAGGGCAGCGAAGGCGTTTTCCTTTGCAAAAGGAAGGCCATAAACTTCTTTTTTGAGGTAAAAAGCTATGTAACTACAGATTTACTTGGTTTTTAGTTGGTTTTGTTTGTATGAAAGGGACCGGCCAGGACAAGGTCCCTTTCTCTTTTTGCTCCGAGTGATACCCGAAAGCCAGGTGAACTCTTTTGGTATAACCCAAACCATATTTTGTGCCAAGTATATTTAGTTGAGAGGCAAAAGCCGAAAAGTCGGGGTTCTTAACTTTGGCGGATTGCGGAGCCGGTTATTCGGGCAATCTACTCTCGGGTGTAGCTACCCTTCCAGATACCCCATGCCGCCAAAAAGCATAAACCCATACTGAGGTACCAAAGAGCGTCAAAACCCCAGTGGTCAGCCACATAAAGGCCACCAGTAGGAGCTAGGACAATTCCAATGCCCCAGCTAATGGAATACCAGCCCATATACTGCCCCAATTGTCGTTGGGGCGCCTTCATGCCGATGAGACTGGAGGTGAAGGGCATGTAAAACATTTCACCTATGCTGATGAGAAAAATGTACAATACAGCAGCCCAAACGGCCGGAAGATTCGTCAGTAAAGCGGCATAAGACAACAGGAAGAGCAAAGCCCCTCCGGTTATGGATATTCGCTTAGAGATACGATGCTCCAATTGATGTAGCAAGGGCATTTCTATGAGCACGATGAGCAAGCCGTTTAAACCCATCAAAAGACCAATCTCAAACTCGGAAAACGAGATTTCCTTTTTCCAATAAGCCGGTATGGCTGAAATGAGTTGAAAAAATCCGGTTACTGCAAAAAGGTTGAAGAAAAGAAATCTCAGGTAAGGCATATTCTGCCAAGGCTTGTGCACAGGCGGACATTTTTCCTTTTCTACAGTTTTGCCTTCTTTGAGTAAGGTTTCGGGGGGCGCGGGCAGCAAGAGCCGGAGCAGAAAGAAGGACAACAGATAGCCTAAAGCACTCATGTAAAAAATGGCGTTGTGTCCAAAGCGCACCATCAGTAAACCAGCCAAAGCAGGCCCTATGGAATAGCCCAAATTGAAGGCCAGACGTTGTAAGCCAAAAGAACGGGTCAAGCTCTCCGGACGACTGTACGATACAATAGCAGCTTGATTTGCAGGCCGAAAAGATTCTGCAACAGTGCTCAAAGCAAATATTTCTAAAATGTTGATTGTGAAGCTATTAGCTGATGTTAATAGTATAAACATTACGCCTGTGAGCAGCAGAGACCACAGCTGCACATTGTAAAAGCCCAAGCTGTCGGTCAGTTTCCCGCCCAGCCAGGATCCCAGGATAGAACCCAGGCCGAAAGCACTCATCAGGTATCCGGCCTGGGCCAGGGTAAAACCCCGGCCTTCCGTCATGACGATGCTCAAAAAGGGCATGAGCATGGCTCCGGTGCGGTTTACCAGCATGACCAGAGCTAAAATCCACACCTCCGGACTTAAACCGGAATAAGCTCTTCTGTATAGATTCAGCATGGTGTCATAAAAAGAAGACCCACCGAACTTAAACGGCCGGTGGGTCTTTGCTTTTCCCTGTAGCCCCGCCAGGACTCGAACCTGGATCTAGAGTTTAGGAAACTCCTATTCTATCCCTTGAACTACGGGGCCTTGAAAGATGCAGCAAAGTTAAAAAATAACGCTCATTGTAGAGCCAATGCGGCTTGTATGATGAATAAAAATTTGGCAGCTCTAAAAAGCGTATCTTTAGGCCATGGATATTCAAATGCTCCACGAATTTTGCCTCGGCTTACGCGGCACTACTACATCTTTCCCCTTCAACAAAACCACCTTGGTCTTTAAAGTGGCTGGTAAGATGTACGCTTTGGCCTCCTTGGATAGCATCCCCTTGCAAGTCAATTTGAAGTGCGAGCCCGGCTATGCTCTGTCTTTGCGTGAACAGTGGCCGGAAGACGTTTTTCCCGGCTATCACATGAACAAAAAGCATTGGAATACCGTCGTTTTTGAGGGTGCTCTACCGGACACCTTGCTTCGCGAATTGGTGCTGCATTCCTACGAGCGGGTGGTGCGGGGCTTGCCCCGAAAACGCAGAATAGAGCTTGGAGTATAATCCTGTTTTCAGCAAAGTGCTTAAGCGTTCTCTTTTTTCGAGCTTTTATTTTGGCCTAATCGAATTTAAAGCCGAAGTGCTCGAGATAAACAGCTTGAAAGTTCCGGTAAATGAAAGTCGATTGTATTATCGTAGGGGGTGGATTAGCCGGCACACTCCTGGCGTGGAAGTTGGCCCGGCGAGCTGCCAAGGTGCTGGTCTTGGATCCCGAAAATTCGCACTCTTGTTCGAGGCTGGCTGCAGGTATCATCAACCCCGTTACGGGCAAGCGCTTGGTCAAGTCCTGGCACTTCGATCAACTTTTTGACTTTGCCAAAGAGACCTATCGGGAGATGGAATCTGAATGGGGGGTGCGCCTGCTCTATACCCAACGCATTTTTAGGGCCTTTCGGCAAATGGAACTCACCAATCAGTGGAACTTTCGCCTGGGTGATCCGAGTTATGCCTCCTTGCTGGAACCTCCTCAGCAGTCCCCTCCGGAGCCAGAACTGTTTCGCCAGGCCTTGGCCTATGGCTGTATCAAAAAAGCCGCGCGCCTGGATGTTCCACAACTGCTGGCTTCCGTTAGGAAGGCCTTTGCCGAAAGGCAGCAATTTAAGGGCAGTGCTTTTCTTCGAGAGACTTTTCGACCTGAGGCTTTGGTGTTAAGCTCAGAGGGTGTGATCTATGGAGAATATCAGGCTTCCAAGCTGGTCTTTTGCGAGGGCTGGAAGTTGAAAGATAACCCTTGGTTCGGATATCTGCCTTTGAATCCTGCCAAAGGCCATGTCTTGCATTTGCGTTTGGCACAGGAGCTTTATGCCAAGCGTTATATCTATAAAGATGCGCTCTACTTCGTGGCCTTGGACGAACAAACAGTCTGGTGTGGTTCCGATTATTTGTGGGATTTCCGGGACGATAAGCCGGAATCGGAGCCTTTGTCTCTGTTGAAAGACAAAGCCGAACAGATTTTGAAAAAGCCCTGCCAAGTTTCGGGACGTTTTGCTGCGGTACGTCCTACGGTTAGAGATCGCCGCCCCTTGTTGGGGCAACATCCCGAATATCCACAGCTCTTTGTTTTTAACGGCCTGGGTACCAAAGGCTCTTCCCTGGGGCCTTGGTGTGCCGCACAAATGGCCGAGCTGTTGCTGGAGGGGAAAGCCGTAGATGAGGAGCTGGATATTCGCCGATTTGAAGGGCGAGAACAGCCCCTTGAAGCCAAGTAAAGACTTGAAAAAAACAGAGCTTTTATGTCTGAGCTTACGAAAATGGTTAGGGGCAGAGCCTTGTCGGTTCATCATCCCGATCGCCTCTATTTTCCGGAGAGCGGTTGGACGAAGATGGATGTGATGAATTATTACGAAGCGGTTTGGCCTTATTTGCAGCCACATCTGCAAAAGCGACCTGTAACTTGGCGGGTTTTTCCTCAAGGCATTCACGGCTTTTCTTTTTATCGGCGCGATGCAGGCAAAAACAGTCCGCCTTTGGCGCGCAGCTTTCCTTATCGGGAGCGCAGCAAGGAGAAGACCATTCGTTTACTCGTGGTGGAAGAATTGTACACTTTACTTTGGTTGGTTGCGCGGGGTGGGCTTGAGTATCACTTATGGGCTTGTACGATAGAGGATTTGGAGCATCCGGATTGGGCCGTTTTTGACTTGGATGTTTCGGAGGGTACGCCTTTCGGCAAATTGCTGGAAGTGAGTTTGTTGTTGAGGGAAGAGTTGGAAGGGCAAGGGCATCTCGTTTTGGCCAAAACTTTCGGAGGTACGGGCATGCACTTGTACGTACCTCTTTCGTCGAAACGGCCTTTTGAGGAAGTTCGACTGTGGGTGAAAGGGCTCGCCGTGAAGTTGGCTGATAAGCGGCCTGATTTGATTCTCTCACCGGACTTGCAGAGAAAGACGCATTGGGGGGATAAGGTCGCCATAGATTATGCCCAGAATGCCCGCGGAAAGAATACTGCGGCACCCTATACTTTACGTGCTCGTCCGGGGGCGCCTGTATCTACCCCCCTGTCTTGGGAAGAGATCGAGCAAGGAGGATTTGTGCCCTCGGATTTCAATTTGAGCACTTTGCCTGAGAGGCTAAAAAAAGTTGGAGATTTGTTTTTGGTTTAAGATTCCAGGCATAGGGCGACGTCTTCTTTGGATCTGATGGTGAGTTCTACGGGTTGAAGCACAAAGGTGAATTGGCCCGGCAATTGTTGTTTGGGTTGGTTTTGCACGGCATCTTTAAGGCGGATGAGTTCTTCTTTTGGAAGTTTAGCGATTTGGCCGTCCGGCGTAAGCGCCCAGAGCAGATTGTCGGACAGCAGGTCTATTTCCAGGCGGGTGTTTTTTGTTGCCAGGAAGCGTTGTAAGGTGTTGCGGTTTTTGTCAGCCAGGTAGAGGGTGGTGTTTTCCAAGGGGCTGCCGTCGGGTAGAATGAAATTGGCTTTCAGGGCGATCATTTGCGGCCGTATGGGGCGGTCACAGTTCCAGATGCCGAGTTCGCGGATGAGGAAGCGGTTGACGACGGGGGTAGTTTGGATGGCAGTATTAGCCAAGCTTTCCGGTTGTTTCTGGGCGAGCTGTTGTATTTGTCCTTCCAATTTTTGGACGAGCATCTCTTCTTCTTTGCGGTATTTGTCCAGCAATTCGCTTTTTTGTTGAGCCAGGCGGGCGTCGCGCTCTTTGCGAGCTGTTTCATAGGTTTGCAAGCGTTGGCGATAGCGTTCCATGGCTTTGGCATAGTCGGATTGAGGGACAACGGGTGTGATGAGCACTTCCAGCTGTTTGTTTTCATTGAAAAGAGAGAGCAGATAATCTCGCTCGTTGACCTTTTCGAGTTCGGCGTTTTGCCAGTGCTGATTGAGCTCTTCTTCGGATGCCGTTTGTCTCGGGCTGAGTTGCCAAAGAACCTGGCCATAGGCTTCTTGCAGTTTTTGGAGTTCGGGATGTTTGGCGAAAGCCGGTTGGTCTTGACCCGGCAAGCGGAAATTGAGGTCAAAGACCAATTGGTTTTCATCGGGTTGAACGGGCTTGAGCGGTTTTGCCGGCAGGGGGTATCTGTGTTCCAGTTGTTGAATTTCCTCTTCACGGAAACTCTGGAGGGCGGCGATTTGCTTTTTGAGCTTTTCCTGTTCTGTGTAGAGCGGATGATCTTTATCGAACATTTGAAGCTGGCTTTTTTTGATTTCCAGCTCGCCTTTGCCTCGGTATTCCCAGCGGCGCTGTTTGAGATTGAGTTTGTAGAGGTTGTACTCGGGAGGAGAGATAAGGCTATGGGTCTGGATTTTTGCCGGCAGTTCTACGGAGATGGCCTTGTCGTGTCGCAATTCCAGGCGGTGGCCGTCTTGTTCGGCATAGACTTCGATCATGCCGGCGGAGGCCAGGTGGTATTCGATGCCGGCGGAGTCGTACATCATGGGGATGCCTGTCAGGAAAAAGTCCACATAATCCGTCATTTCGCGAAAGCGAATATTAACCTTACCTTTTACGGCTTCTCCTTCAGCTGTTTGAAAAGCTCGGGCCGGGATGTTGAGGCGTGTGCCCGAGGGGGCGATGTATTGAGTTTCTTCTTCGTTGTCTATGCTGTAGGAGGTAAAGGGGATTTGTACGTTGGTCAAAGGGGGATGGACGTATTCCATGGCGGCGAAATAGGCTTTTTCGCGTACTTCATAGGCCGGTTGGGCGAGCCAGAGGGAGTAGGTCAGCCAAGCCAGGAGCAGGGCTGCGGCTGCAGCTGTACTCCACCACAGACGACGGGAACGCGAGGGGTAGACTTCCCGTTCCACTTCCCATTGGTGATAGCGTTCGAGCAGATGGTCAAAATCCTGCTGTTGGGCAATTTCTTCGCTATCGGGTTGAGGCGGATTGATGCGTATGTCGTATTTGTTTTTCATAAGGCTCGGGTTCTAAGGTTTGGGGCTTTCTTCTTCGGGCCGATAATTGTTGAAGTGCTTTTTGAGGCGATCTAAGGCCCTGTAGGTGCGAACCTTGGCATTGCTTTCGGTAATGTCAAGCATGTTGGCTATTTCTTGAAAAGGGCGATGTTCGAAGAACCGCAGTTCGATGACCTCCAAATCGCTTGGTTTGAGTTGGTTAAGGGCATAGAGCAAGGCAGCTCGAGGGTTCGGTTCTATTTGGGTTTGGATTTCTTCGCCGAGGTTTTTCAAATCGGCCAGCTCTATAGAGACGACTCGTTGTCGCTTGTTTTGGCGGTGGTGCATGGCCAGTTCATTGGAGGCAATGCGATAAAGCCAAGCCGAAAACGGTACACCTTTGAAGGTGTAGCCATCTAGTTTTTGCATGGCTTTTAGGAAGACCTGTTGGCAGAGGTCGTTGGTCAATTCGCGATCGGCAGTGCGCTTGAAGAGATAGCGGTAGATGGGTTCAAAATAGCGCTCGTACAGCGGCTTGAAGTAGATGCGGTCTCTCTGGGCGGCCTGAATCTCAAGCCATTCTGCCTGGATTTGCTCTTCGGATA
>JALSKB010000009.1 GCA_026989035.1 Saprospiraceae bacterium
GCCTCCAAAGGAGCCTCGCGCTGCCTGAAGTCATCCCGATAAAAAGTGATGTCTAATTTGCCGAAAGGCCAGGAAAGAGAAGGCTCCAACACCAACAAACGCCGATACAAACGCTCAGCTAAAACAACCCCCCTCGATTGAATCCCTATCAAACAACAAGAAGAATGCCGGTGATGCCGCTCCAAGAGCTGCCAACACAAGCGATCCAGTGTAAGCCCAAACCTGGGTGAAGAAAGAATAACTCGACCTCCTTCCATAACGACACAAAGATAAATCTTATCTTTGAACTGCCATGCCAACAACAAATCCTTCCGCTTTCGCCAAATTAAACCCCATGGTGCACCGGTGGATGCTCCAACAACCAGCCACCGCCTCGCTCTTTTGCGCGCTTTCGCGCAAATACCAAGCCGAATTGCCCCACCCTCAACTGGAAATCTCGGGCTTCTCGCCTCCTTGCTTCTCTTACGGAAAAAACACTACACCGCAACAGCTAAAAAAAACAATACTCCTCTGGATTCAGGCAAAAAAGCATGGCTTTGTAAATGAAAGTGTTTTTTTGCGTTTTAATTATCCTTGGAAGAAAATTTCGGCTGAGAAAAAGGAAAAGTTAACTGACAAAGTGGTGCTCCGCCTTCGATGCAGCCCTGCAGAAGCGGCCTGGCAGGAACGCTACCTCAACCGAGCCCTCAAACAGTGGTTGCAAGAGCTTACGGAAACCGAAAGACGAAATTTTTGGGGCGACGTGGCCGAAGAAATAAGTCTTTCCCTCTACCCGGAGCAGACTGATGTTATGCCCTGGCAGAGAATTTTGCGCAAGCCATGGCAAAGCCATCAACGCAGCCATCCGGTTGCGCGTCGATCTCGCCTATCCAAGCGATACGGCACGCCGCCAGGACTGCGCCTGCGCTCACTTCAGCATTTGGCTATAGCCATAGATACCTCGGGCAGTGTTAGCGAAAAAGAACTCGGAATTTTTCAAAGAGAAATCAACGCATTACGGCGGTATGGCCACCGCATCACCCTCATCCAATTCGACGATCGCATTCGACAAATCCTCGAACTCCGAGGCCCTGCGCCCACCCTTTGGCATGGTAGAGGCAACACGGCCTATGATCCCGTCTTGCGCTGGGTCAATCGACACCGCATCGACGTTCTGTTCATTTTTACCGATGGCCGGGGTCCTCTCCCACTGGAAAAGAGCAAGGTGCCCGTGTGGTGGATAAACCCACCGCAAATAGCCCACTCCTTCAAACAGCTCCAGGCTCTAAAGAGTCCGTAAAAACACCTGCTCGGTATCCTTTTTACTATCTTTGCTCGCATGGCACAAACAGCTTCAGCCCGCACCTATGGCCCCCCTCTGGGAGCCCAAGCTTTGTACCGCTTTCTGCAAAGCCATGTACAAAACAATGTCCAGGCCGAGGAACGAGGCGAGGCTCCGGTGCCTCTTTGCATCTGGGGAGAACACGGCATCGGTAAGACCCAAATTGTGGAAGCCTTTGCCCGAGAAAATCAAATGGATTTTGCCTATCTGGCTCCCGCTCAGTACGAAGAAATGGGAGATCTGGCCGGTTTGCCGGAATTGGAAAATGGCAAAACGGTATTTCGACCGGCTTCCTGGGTACCTCGTCAAAAGGGCCCTGGCATCCTGCTCATCGACGATTTCAACCGAGCCGATGAACGCATCTTGCGGGGCTTAATGCAGCTCCTTCAAGGTTATGGCCTGGCCGGCTGGCAACTCCCCCCACACTGGCAAATCGTACTCACAGCTAATCCCGATCGAGGGGATTACTCCGTAACACCCCTGGACGAAGCCATGCTCACCCGCATGATTCACATCGAACTGGTGTTTCAAACTGACGACTGGCTGACTTGGGCACAAAAAGCAGGCATAGATCCGCGAGCACAAAAATTCATGCAACTGCTGCTCAACGACCCCCAAAGTCCAGCACTACCCAAAGGACGAACAACGGCACGCTCCCTGACCCAGCTATTTCGGGCCATTGAACACCTAAACGACTGGAAAAGTGAAGTGGAACAAATTGCCATCTACGCCCAAGCTACCCTGGAAGAAGAAACAGCTGATGCCTTCCTGGAATTTGTACGCACCGAAGCCTGGAAGCTACCTCAAGCCCGAGAAATATTAGCAACTGCCTTTCGGCAAATACCTACCCGGCTGCCCCACCCTATACTCCTCCAGCACTTTGAGGCTTTGGCTCGTCATCTCCAACACAAACCCGAGCAGCTTAGTAAAAAAGAAAAGGAAAACCTCTTGGCCTACTTAGTCGATAACGACTGGCCCAAAGACCTCTACCTATTGATCATGCGCCGCTTGCAACAGCTCCAAAAACGAGAAATCAACGAAATACTCAATAAACCGGAAGTCGTGGAAAAAATGTTGTAAGCAAAGCCTCCTTACCTAAGACCTCAAGAAAACCAACTCGGCCTTTTCTGACAAGCGCACTAAGACGGAAGGCTCGCCATCGCCTTCTTCAAGGGAGGGTGCAAAGACGTAATCGGAAGCCTGAATGATATCGGATTGAATTTCTCCAAAAGTAGCCGGCAATTTGTACCCCGGCCTGGCTGCTGCCGAAGCCACAAGAGGGCGACTAAAACGGTCGATCAGTTGCTTGCAAAAAGGACTGACCGTTATCCGTATCGCAACCTGCCCATCCGAGGTGAAAAGCGAGGCCGGCAAATGCCGAACCCCCTCATACAAAACCGTTAAAGGACGCTGGTGATAAAGCAACAGAGTCTCCAAACGCGGATGAAGCTTGCCCACGTACCTCAATAACATTTTCAGGTCGCTAACCAAAACAGTCAAAGGTTCATCCTTGCGCAAGGAGCGAATTTGGCGTAAACGTTCAATAGAATCTTCTCTTCTTGCATCGCAGCCCAAAGACCACAAAGTATCGGTCGGATAGAGAATAACACCTCCATCCTGCAAAGCCTGCAGACCTTTTTCCAACGAGTAGTTTTGCCGCATAAAGCTGTTGTCATTTGTGGCTTTCCCGAGCTTTTCTTCACCTAAAAGGGTTAAATGATAGCCTTTCCCTGCGTTTTAAAACTGCCCTCATTAACAATTTATTGTATGTAGCACAAGTTTATTATCTTGCGTATCAAAGTACAACCAAACACCGATCACCGCTGCGTTTTCTTGAGGAAAAGGCACCAATTGAAGCCGAAAATTATGCAAAAGTTGCCCAGCTACGGATTTCGAGATACTCTTTTACCCCTTTTGAGTCAAAAACTGTTGCTGTTGGCCATCCTTTGGACCTTTCCCTTTTGGCTTCAGGCCGCCCACATCATCGGCGGAGAAATCAACTATGAGTGTCTGGGCAACGACAATTACCGGTTTCACATGACCATTTATCGAGACTGTGCCGGAAACGGGGCACCCTTCGATGGTGCAGCCCATTCGCCTTTTCCCGCAACCCTTACCATCTACAAAGGTGATAACCCAGCACCCTATGCCATCATTGAACTGGGAGAACCTACCATCACCAACATCCCGCCGGATCTCAGCAATCCCTGCCTAATCGCTCCTCCGGGTGTATGCGTAGAAGAAGGCGTCTATACCTTCACCTTACACTTGCCTTATATCGGAGAATCCTATCACATTGTCTATCAGCGCTGCTGCCGCAACAACACCATTTCCAACATCCTCAACCCGGGAGATACCGGTGCTACTTTCTATATGGAGCTTACAGCCGAAGCCCAACAAGTTTGCAACAACAGCCCCGTCTTCAACAACTTCCCTCCCATCGTCATCTGCCGAAACGAACCCATCAATTTCGATTTCTCTGCCACTGATCCTGACGGAGATCAACTCATCTATTCTTTTTGCACGCCTTACCGGGGAGGTGGCCCTGATAGCGACAACACGGAAGCCCCTTTTGGCGTAGCGCCAAACCCCGATTTACCCCCTCCCTTCTACGGCTTGACGTTCCTGAACCTTTACAGTGTACAAAATCCTCTGGGCACCAACCCACCCATGACCATAGACCCCATTACCGGTATCATAGACGGCATTCCACTCTTTTTGGGGCAGTTCGTCGTAGGTGTGTGTATCGAAGAATACCGCAATGGCCAATTGCTCAGCGTTACCCGACGGGATTTTCAATTTAACGTCGCTAATTGCGAACCCACTGTTGTCGCTCAAATTCAAAACGACGACATCAAACCCGACGGCACCTTTGTCGTACAATCCTGCGGATCTCACGAAGTGCAATTCATCAACCAGAGTTATCAGACTAATTTCATCCAAGAAACCCTCTGGAGCTTTGACCTGGGTAACGGCCAACAACTCACCTCCACGGAATGGAGTCCACTAATCACCTTCCCTGAAGAAGGCACTTTCCAAGGCAGCCTGCTGCTCAACCAGGGCACCACCTGTGCAGACTCCATTGGCATTGAAGTAAGCATCTTCCCTGCCATCTACGCCGATTTCGAGTATCTGCAGATCGACTCCTGCACACCTGATTCCATTTACTTTACAGATCTTTCCGTCTCCGAAGCAGGAGCCAACGCCATCATCCAATGGGATTGGGATTTTGGTGACGGCCAAACAGCTGAGGAGCAAAACCCCGCTCACTACTATCACGAAGCCGGCGACATGCCCATCAAGCTGACGGTTACCGATTTCAACAACTGCTCGGCTTCAACAAGCCAAACCCTGCCCTATTTTCCCGTTCCACCCGTCATCATCCCGGCTCCAAGCGCCGAATCCGGTTGTGAACCGCTGAGCGTTCACTTTCTCAACTTGTCCGAGCCCATCAACGAGGCCTACGAAATCCAATGGGATTTTGGCGACGGCCATACCGAATTTGGCGTAAGCCCTAGCCATACCTATGAAAACGATGGCCTCTATACCCTTTACTTATCCATCACTTCGCCCCTGAGCTGCTTCACTGATTCCGTTTTCCCGGATCTCATAGAGGTGCTACCCTCACCCGTAGCTGGTTTCACCTACAACCCCACACAACCCAGTAACTTTGAACCTCTGGTACACTTTACAGACCAATCCATAGAAGCAGCCAGTTGGTACTGGGATTTCAACGGCTGGGGAGAATCCTACCTGCCCAATCCCGTCTTTGAGTTTCCCGATACGGGCAAGCAGCTCGTAACCCAAATCGTAACCCATCTCAGCGGCTGCCAAGATACCCTCAGTCGCATCATAGATGTCGAACCACAGGTTCGTTATTTCTTGCCCAATGCTTTTACCCCCAATGCCGATGGCACCAACGATGGCTTTCGCGGTGCTGGCATCATGAATGGTGCTCGCGAATTTGTTTTGCAAATCTGGGATCGCTACGGTGCTCTGCTCTTTGAAACTCATGATCCCAAAACGCCTTGGAACGGATATGCACCCAACGGGCAAATGCTCCCGCCCGGCAACTACCTCGTTACCGTTCGCTACTTCGAACCCCGGGGTAAAGAAATAAAATTAAAGGGCTATATTGTACTCATTAGATAAGAAGCACTCTTTTCCATGAAAGCTATTTCAACACTGCTCCTCCTCTGTACGCTCTTTGTAGCTCCCGCTTTCGCCAAACACATCATTGGCGGCGGATTCAGTTATCGCTGCCTCGACAACGGCAACTACGAATTTACTTTAAAAGTTTATCGCGATTGTGCAGGAGGTGGAGCTCCTTTTGACGATTTGGCTAACATAGCTGTCTATTTGGGTAATAACCAGGTACCTGCACTGGAATACGAAGCTTCTCTTCAGGAAATTGCCAATATAGATCCCCTTGACCAAAACAACGATCCCTGTATCAACATTCCGGCTGGTATCTGCGTACAGGAAGGCACTTACATCTTCACCCTAAACCTACCCTCCTGGCCCTCTGCCGAATCTTACCACATCGTCTATCAACGCTGCTGCCGCAATGAAAGCATTTCAAACATCCTCAATCCGGGTGACGTGGGCGCCACCTTTTCCATTGAAATAACACCGGCATCACAAAATGTTTGCAACAATTCTCCAACTTTTGACAACTTCCCACCCATCGTACTCTGCAACAATGTTCCCATAGATTTTTCTCACAGCGCTAGCGATGAAGAGGGCGATCAAATCATTTACGAACTGTGCAGTCCTTTGCTCGGGGGTGGCTTGGCCGGGGGGCCTTCAGACCCAAATGGCGATCCCTTCAGCTGTGAAGGCGTTTTCCCGGACCCTCCCTGCCCCCCTCCTTTTCAACTACCCGATTACGTGCCTCCTTACACGGCTTTTAACCCCATGCCGGCCGATCCACCGCTGAGTATAGACGCCCTCAGCGGTGAACTCAGCGGAACGCCCAACCAATTGGGGCAATACGTAGTGGCTATATGTGCCAAAGAATACCGCAATGGAGAGCTGCTCAGCGTTATCCGCCGTGAGTTTCAGTTCAACGTGGCAGCCTGCGAAGTGGATGTCCTGACCAACTTCGACCTTCCTGCACAAAGCGAACCGGACCATTACTTGCTTGAGTCTTGTGAAAAACAAGCCCATGTAACCAACACTTCCATCTGGACCCCCGGGCAAGACGTACTGCTCTGGCAATTGCAAGTCAACGACAGCCTCTATGAATTCAATACGCCCGACCTCAACTGGACCTTCCCGGAATACGGCTCTTACCAAGCCGTCTTTTACATCAATCCCGGATCTAGCATTTGCGCCGACACCGCCTGGCTTGACATCCTCATACATCCCGAAGTTTATGCCGATTTCGCCTTTAGTTATGACAGCTGCATAGCCGGCCCCGTGAATTTTACGGACCAGTCTTTTACCCAAGCCGGGCAACAAATCATCGAATGGAGCTGGTCTTTTGGCGACAGCCTCTCGGCCGGCGAACAACACCCAAAACACGAATATTATGACCCCGGAGATTTTGA
>JALSKB010000010.1 GCA_026989035.1 Saprospiraceae bacterium
CAAAGGAGATAATATTTGCGTACCCGCAACTGAAGTTTGTGAGATACAACCCTTTATGGATGGCTCCATACCCACTGTTTATGACGCACCCTGGCCGGGTTTCTCTCCCGATCTTCTGAGCATCGTTTTGGTCATGGCTACCCAGGCCAAAGGCAGCCTGCTTGTCCATCAAAAGATGTTTGAAAGCCGCCTGTTCTTCGTAGATAAACTCATCGACATGGGAGCCAAAATCATTTTGTGCGACCCTCATCGGGCTACTGTCATAGGCTCTGAACGAAAAACTCCTTTACGCGGCATAGAAATGACTTCTCCCGATATCCGCGCAGGGGTAGCTTTGCTCATCGCTGCTCTGGCAGCAAAAGGCCCCAGCATCATCCACAACATCCGGCAAATAGACAGGGGATATGAAAACATCGATGAACGCCTACGCTCCTTAGGAGCAGTCATCGAAAGAAGAAGTTCCTAAATATACCCAAACCGAAATGGTTTGGGACATTTACAACTTACAAAGGAGCGAAAGATAGGGAGTTTGAAAGGCCGCCTCCCAAACCACTTCACCATGAGTATATCTACCCGCCTGCCGTCCCCCAAGCACAGCCAACAAGAACAGCTCCTTTCAGTTGGGCAAAAGCAGCACGTGCACCCTACCGCAGCAAAGTGAGCTGCCCCATCTGCTGCCGCTCTTCCCCGCCACAACGATAATTCACCTTGTAGAGATAAACCCCCGGATTGACTTCGGCTCCGCGAAAGGTCGCATTCCAGCGAATGAAAGGATCCGTAGTGAAAAAGAGGCGATTGCCCCAGCGGTCAAAAATTTCCAGAGAGATAAAATCTTGTAAAGCATAGGGGTTATCTATGCCGAAAAAATCGTTGAGGCCATCGTTGTTCGGCGTAAAAGCATTGGGCAAATAAGCCACACAATCCAATGTGGCGGGGTCCACCACATTGATGCGAATAGAATCAGTAGCCGTACAACCGAAAAAGTCCGTGATCTCTACATAATACGTAGCACTCTCTACCGGCTGAATGACCGGCTCGGCAATGTTGACGTTGTTCACCCCCGCTACAGGCATCCACTGAAAAAGATCAGCACAAGTTGTCGTAAGGCGAATTTCCACACTATTGCCCAAGTAAATGGTTGTGTCTTTGGGCACTTCCACAGAAATAAAACCGTTTTCCATCTGATCCGGCCGATAGTACAATTGCTCCAGCTCTTTGCTGCTGAGAGCCCGTTGATAAATGCGCAACTCATCGAGCAAACCTTCAAAAGGCCCATCCGTAATCGAACAAGAACTCACGCCCATTCGCAAAGGCTGATCATCGTTGGTGATGTCCACCCTCGAAGAGGTAAGCACCGACCCCAGCAGAAAACCATCCCCATAAAGAAAGACTTCCTTGCCCTTGCGCATTACGACGATGTGATGCCAACAATGCTCATCGCTGAGCTGCCGGGAAATGGAAGCCGACAAGGTGTTGTCTTCACTAAAAACGAGATTCAAATAGCGGGTAGCCGGCGTATAGCGAATGGCAAAAGCATTCTGATTGCTGCAGTCGTCTCGCTTACTCAAAATGGTTTGGTTCTGAGTTTGTTGGGCATTTAACGACTTGAAATAAAAACTCAGCGTAAAATCCTCCGTACCAAAAGTCTCTATCACCTGCGACCCCTCCACGTGAATGCTGTCGTCCACCCCGTCAAAGCGAATGGCCTGACCACGCACACCGCAGTCGTAGGTGGTGATGTTTGTAAACCCGTTGTTTGCATTGTTCCCCGTCTCGTCTAACACAATGCCCGGATCGTTGTCAAAAGAGTAGTAGGCAATGAGATCCGCTGTGGGCTGAGCCCAAAGTGAAAACCTGTTCAACAGCACGGAAAGAAAGAAAATGGCAAAGACCTTCAAAGCGGAAAACGTTCGGTTCATGGTTTCATCTATTTACATCCAAGCCCAAAGGCTCAAGATTGCCACAAGAGCTGCAAGGACGAAAAAAAAGTTGGCGTCGAAAAGCTCCGGACGACATACCTGAAAAGTACACTTCAAACGACTGAACCTGCCTTGAGATTTTGTTCGCATTTGCCGAAAGGCTTAAAAACAACAAGCTCATCGCCTGAGCAAAGCCTGGCAAAGGTACGGCAATCTCCTCAAAGTGGAGCTGCCGCCACATCAATCCGACCGGCAGGCGAAAAACAAACTCAGAGAGGCTAAGACTTCTCCAGGCAGCTATACCTTTGATAAAATGGCTTCCGACAACTTCCCCTTCTCATTTTAAAACAAAGCATATCCTAAAAACCGGGGCACTGCACCTCTTCTCCCAATTGAACGGAAAGACTTAAACCCAAGTAGATGTTCCAATCGTTGAATGCCGGATCTCCGTTTTGGCTCAGGCCATCCAAGTAGTCGGAAAAAACATAGTGCAGGCTCCCCTGCATACCCAGGCCCACGCGATCAGTCAAACGATAAAGCAAACTCAGGCCACCTATGGCCGTTGTGAAAAAAGCCTTGTCATCGGGCTCCGGAAAAGGCAGTTTGAACGCTTCAACAGGGGCATTCTCGGTATGCACAAAGGCATCAGCCAAAGTAAAACCTATTCCTCCCGAAAGGTAACAACTCAAGCGAGGTGCCGCTACCTGCCCGTAATAGCGTTTCGAATAGGGGTGAAAAAGGTTGTACTCCAAAAAGACCGCCGCTTCAAATACTTGAGCTTCAAAACGGAGCTGACGTCTGAAATTGCGTATCGAATGCCTGTCGTCTCCTGAAATTTTGCCAATAAGGATCTGAGGCTTCACGGAAAAAGCCTTGTTTAGGTGATAACGCAGACCTACCCCCCCTGCCACATGAAGCTCCCGGGGGTTGACGAAGATTTCAGCCATATCTCCCTCGTAGCCCATCACGCCTAAGGTAGGCACAAGAGCTACGGACTGAGACCGGCCACAAACGGAAAAAAACAAAAAAATAAACGGTAAAAAATGCTTCACGAGCATGAGTAAGGTGTTTTTTGGGGTTATGTTTATTGGGCCACAAAATCCATCAGGTTTTATAGCAGCCCAAAGGTAAGATACAAAATCAAACGCTACAAGCGAAAAAATTCGTATGCCTGCCTTTCGGCAAATGCCTTTACACTAATCGGCTTCACAGCATCGTTTAGAGGCTGCAACAACTGCCAAAAAACCACCTGCAATGCCTCTCAAGTGACAAAAACGGCTGTTGTCGTCTAAACAAGAGGAATAAAAAGGCTTAAAAGCCTATCTTTATTCCAAAACTCTCACCAAACCTGTTCAGCATGAAAAAGCTACTTTTCATCTTCCTTTTAGCGCCCTCTTTAGGCTTTGCCCAAGCCTCATCCGCCGGCATTTTCTCCGCCTTGGGCAAAGGCGATGTTACGGCCCTAAGCACCTACATGGGAAGCAATGTGGAGCTTACCCTCCTCGACATGGAAGACTATCTCGACAAACCCGAGGCCCTGCAAATGTTGAAAAAATTCTTCAGCAAATACCAACCGCAAAGCTTCCAGGCCATGCACGAAGGTCAATCCAAAGCAGGAGGCCTGCACTATACCATAGGCGAATTGAAAACCACGCAAGGCAATTTGCGCGTCTATTTGCTACTCGAAACAGCCGGCAACAAATATCTGATTCAACAAATACGAATCACGAGAGGGTAAATAACGGCAAACTCACCGGCTTAGCTCCCTCTACCGCAGATACCGGAGGTGCACAGTGGAAATGCCCCTTTGGACAAGCTTTTTTCCCGTGTAAACCACAAGGACGACAAGGCAAATCTCTATCGATTTCCACCACAAAAGAAGTATCGGAAAGGGGCCCAAAACCAAAATCCGGCACTGTAGAACAAAAAATGGCCGTAACAGGAGCATTCATGGCCGAACAAAGATGCAAAGGAGCTGAATCGTTGACGTAATTCATCTCGGCACCAGCCATGAGCGCCGCCGACTCCAACAAACTCAGCCGACCTGCCAAATTGACCACAGCCGGATGCCGGCTTTGCCGTCTGATTCGCTCGCATTTTTCCCTGTCTGCAGCACTGCCCAATAAAAAGAGCGTTTCATCAGACGAAAAACAGGCAGTCAAAGCCACCCAGCGATTTTCAGGCCACTGCTTCGTAAACCAAATGCTCGCCGGAGCCAAACAGCGATAGACCCGACCTCCCGCCAAAACCTCTACCCGCCGAAAATCTTCCTCCGATGGATAAAGACGGGGCCGCCTCAAAGGAAACTCGCCCCAAGCCGACAACAAGGCGTGATTCCGCTCCACTTCGTGAAGCCCCAAACCCATCCTATGCGGTACCCGATGCGTGAAAAAACGAGAAAGGGGGTTCTTCGAAAAACCCACTACGCACCCGGCCCCTATGCTCAAAGACAAAAAACCCGTGGCAGCAAAACGCTGCAGGTTTAGCACCACATCATAACGCTCCGAACGCAAAGCCGAACGCAAATGCCACAAGTTCAAATACTTCCTCCTCCGCTTATCCCACACCCAAACCTTTCTGATGTGTGGATTGCCCAAAAGCAAATCCTCATGCCCCTTGCGAACCAAAAAATCAACCCCTGCCTCCGGAAAAACCTCCGAAACAGACTCCGACAAGGCCGTTCCTAAAATGACATCCCCAATAAAAGCCGTCTGTATGATGAGACATTTCACGGGGCAATATTAAAAAACAAACCCCACAACAAACGGAAAAAAACTGTTGCCTTTTGAAATTGCATTATTTTGGCATTTTTTTATTTTTTTTACACTGTTTTTAAGTCTGAAAGGTGACAAACTAAGGATAATAACTTATATTTGAGCCTCAGGATTTTAAACACCTCCTTGGGTAGGACTTTGGAGGTACTTGCTAACACAAAGTTCAGGGTTATGTTTATTCTCTACATCGCAATGGGAGCTTTCATCATGGGCGGCGCCGTAATCATCGCGCTGAACATGATGACCCAAAAGTCTCGCCGGTCTTTTTGAAGATTTATTGAGATTGGCTGAAAGGGTTGTGAGTGTCATACTCATAACCTTTTTTTTTGGACAAGCCTATTCTCTTTACGCATCGCCGCTTTTAGAGAGTTCTCATTTGGCGAAAGCACCAAACGACTACTGCCCGCCAAACCAATGTCGCAAGACCTCTTCGCCCTGCTTGTCCTGAGGGGTGTAGTCCTTTTCCGGATAGCCCTCATGCCCCATCATTTCGGGAAACCACTTCCACAAAAAGCCACCAGCCCAAAAAGAACGATGCCAAAGCGCCGAATACAAGGCATCTATGGCAATAGCCTGAGCTGCCTGATTGACCTGCAGACTGTGAATGGATTTTTCAAGTTCCCAGGTCTTCCCCGCACAGCCATCCACACTCAAGTAGCCAAATTCCGTAAAAACGACTTTACGGCCATGCGTTTCACTCAATGCCTTCATACGCGAAATGAGAGGCTTCCAAGCTTCCAACAATTCGCTTTTCCGGGGAGTACCGCGCTCACTCAGTGGGAAGTAAGCACTAATCCCTATATAGTCCAAGGCATCCCAGAAAGGCACTTGCTCGAAGTAATCCCAATTGGCCGAATAGACCAACTTGCCCGAGTATAATCGGCGAAAATCGGCAATGAGCTTCCGCCAAAATTTTTCCCGTGCACGCGTACAAGCTTTAAACTCCGTACCCAGGCAAAACATCTCGACGCCCTCTGCCCGAGCCAGCTCCAGCAATTGAAACAGGTAGTCTTCGTAGGTGCGCTCCCAAATCTGCCAATCAGCTTCGGTTTCAAAATGCAAATCGCCCACCCATCCCTGATGAATGTAAATCTGTGGCTTGAGCATAACTTTCAAGCCGTTTTTATGAGCCAACTCAATGTTCCGCTTCAGCCCCTCCAAACGCTCACCCCACCACTGGTAAGGCGAAGAACCGTAAAAAACCTCGGGTTCACCTTCCCGCATAAAGGCAAAAGGTACCAAAGCTATCCAATTGGCCCCCAATTGCCGGACTTCTGCAAAGGGATCACCTTGAAAAGGCCTGGGTGTACCTACCATCGTCAAACCCTTGAAATAGCCGCCCAAAGGCGTATTCCGCTGCTCATGGGCAGCTCGAGTAAAGACCAATAGGAGTAAAAACAGCTGAACCAAACACCAAAGAGTATTCCTTTTCCTCAAAAAAAGCATCATCCTTCTTTTTTACAGGCCAATCCATATCGCGCCTTTCGGCAAATATATTCAAACCGAAATGGTTCGGGATATTTACAACCCGCAAACGAACTAAAGATAAGTAGTTTGAGGGGCTGAAGCCCCTCAAACCACTTCGCCATGAGTATATACCCAAACCCGAACGGTCTAAACCCTAAAGCCTCCTATACCCTTTCCTCACGGGAAGGTAGACACTTGCCCCACCAACCGGCAAAGCTCATCATTGGTAACAAAAAAGGCGACTTCTTTCAAGGAAGTCGCCCATAGGTGAAGAAAAACTCGTAAAAAACCTGTTCCAGGTGTATCTAATAGCTCTCACTTACATAGACACGCCTTCAGGCGTTTTCGCTGCTTTGGAAAGCATAAAAATAAAAAAAAAAGTCCGGCACCCTCTAAAAAGGGCACCGAACCTGCAAAAGCTGCTTTACCAACTTATGATTCTCGAATGCCCATTGACGGTAAGGACACCGGTACGGTTACCCAAGAAGATGAGATTGCCCTCAAAAATCTGGGTATTGCCATTGCTATT
>JALSKB010000011.1 GCA_026989035.1 Saprospiraceae bacterium
TGGAGCTGAACAGGGCTACCATATCCACGCCAAAAAAGGTTGGGGCAGCTTTCAGCCTACCCCAACCTTACTTCAAAATTCACAGGCGCTACAAAACACCTCATCAAACAATTCTTTAGCGTTTATACCGCTGTGGCCCGTGCTGTCCTTGCTGTTTTTGCTGCCGCCTGCGCATCTCTCTTAGCAGTTTCTCCTTAAATTTTCGTTCGGCGCGTTCCAGCAAAATGAGTTTGCGTGCCGAAACCACCTTTTGAAGACGGAGATAATACGCTCTCTTCAGTTTCAACAAATCTTCATCCATATTCAATCGTTGCTCGACAAACGCTTTAGCCTCGTCTTCACTCAAATCCATAACGGGTTTATCCAACTCAACACCCGATTGACGGATGGCTTTGGCTTTATCGCGATATTCGTTGTAAATCGGCCAAAAAGCAGCCGCTTCTTCCGGCGTCAGCTGCATTTCCGAAGTGATAAAGCTAACACGCATAGCCTCTATGCGGTAGTGGCCTTGCCCATTTCGGGCCGGGGGTTGCTGCGCTTGCAAGCTGAAAACGGTTAGCCCTATAAACAAAGCGCACAAAAAAAGTGCTTTTCTCATGATTGCCAAAAGTTTTTGATTGTTTCACAAAAGATTTTCAAGTGTGGTTTCATCTATACCATCAAGCAGGCTATCCAAATACCCATCAAGTTCTTCATCCGAAACATTCTCAAGAGGGTTGGCACTTTCCGAGGGCCAAGCAGTCCAATCGAAAGACAGCTTATCGGCCTGTTCCACCAGGATGCCCTCATCAAATTCATCCAAATGTTCGAGGATATAAAACTCCACCTCTTCGCTGGTCAAAGAAGCCTCCTGGAGATTTTCCACTTTTCTATGCGTGTAAATCCACGTTGCAATAGCCGCCAGCAACACCACCGCTGCTACCCATTGAAGAACGGAGTACAAAGGCAGCCTTCTTTGCTGATTTGAATTCAAAGACATAGACTGCTCTTCGTTTAAGCGGCGAAAAACCCTTTTTTCCAAGTCGGAAAAATACCCGTCGGGCAAGTCGGGGCGCAGGTTCTTTTCCTTCAACTTAGCTAAGCGGGGTGCCTGCTCTTTTAGTTCCTTATGCCATGCTTTCTTTTTCATCGAAAAAGGTTCTATCTGTTTTAAATGTACATTTCAACCCGGCTCAAGTAATTTTCCACTTTTTTGAGCGCATGATGAAACGAAGCTTTAAGTCCACCTTCGGAAGTTCCCAGAATTTCTGAAATATCCCTATAACTCATCTCCTCAAAATAACGCAAGACAAAGACCGTTTTCTGCTTATCCGGCAATGTAGAAACGGCCTGTTGTAGCAAATCCCAAATTCGCTGACCGTCCAAAGAAGTCTCTGCACGAAGGCTGTACAAATGGTTCTTACCCTCGCCTTCCAGGTCTTCCGTCTGGTGCCGTTGCTCCTTTTTCAGGAAGGTAAGCGCCTCATTGGTTGCTATGCGATACAACCAGGTATAAAGTTTAGACTGCTGCTTAAAACCGCTTATGCTTTTAAAAACTTTAATCAAAGTATTCTGAAGTACGTCATCCGCATTTTCATGACTACCCACCAGAGAACGAATATGCCAGTACAAACGCTCGGAATACTGCTCCATGAGCAACTTAAACCCTCTCTCCGGGTCTCTTTCCTCCTGAAGCAGCTGTATAATGCGTTGTTCCGTAGCAGCGTCCTGTCGATTTTTTGAGCGGTCCAATTCCTCCGGTTGTTTGTGCTTTATTAGATGCCTTTCGGCAAATAAGGTTTAAGCTCTAATTTATCAAAAACAAATTATTGGGGTCAAAAGGTCTTCTCGTACCGGTTTGTATAAAAAACGGAAGGTTTCGGCTCCGAAATTACTCAAACGCTTTTAATGCAAAAAGACCCTTTCTTTACCCAAACCAACATGGTTTGAGATATTTACGACTCGCAAACCTGCGAAAGATGGGGAGTTTGGGAGGCTGACGCCTCTCAAACCACTTCGCCCTAAACATATACACATGACGAAATGGTTGAGGCATAACTGCATCAGGATTCACGTGAGTATATGGCCTGAGTAGAGGAACTCTCCCGGCAATTTGAAAAGAAATAAGAAAAGAACAAGGTAAAAAACATCAAAGCCTGTTGAGTTTCCAACAAGCTTTCCGTCAAAAAGTTAGCCAGCAACAAAAATAAAAAGAGGTAGGTTGTACTATGACCGGAAATTTTCTTTTTCTCAGCCTCTTTATTTATTTGCCGAAAGGCCGTAAAAAAGAGCATGAGAAAAACCAACAGGCCGGGCCAACCAATAGCCAAGGTGGTTTCCAAAAATTGGTTGTGAGCGTTATAGTGTTCACTATAGGGTTTGCAATAATCGAATTCTTCGTAGGTAGTCATTAAAGCATCTCCTACATCTCCAAGACCATAACCCCAAAACGAGCCTTGGTCAATCAAGAAGTAGGAAGCATCCCAAATCTCCCACCGAACATTTGACGTTTCCTTATTTTTTTCTATACCCTGCAACAACACCTGCAGCCGAAAACGCGTAGAGGGAATACTCCAAGCTACACTCAAACTCAAAATCAACACCAACAGCAAAGCCAACAAGCTCTTGGACGTACTCCAATGAGTTTTCAGCCAAAGGAAAACAGATACCCCCAACAAAACAAAACCACTCAACATGGCCATGCGGGCCGAAAGCAACAAAATGAAAAACAAAAAAAGCAAAATGAGCGCCACACTTGGCCCATACATATATCCAAATCGAAATGGTTTGAGACCTTTAAAGGAGACAAAGTAGCTATTTGCAAATTCCGCCCCATCTACCGACTGTGGGGAGGTAGGCTCAAGCCAGTTTATCATGAGTTTATCTACCAACAGAAAAATCGCCATAAAGAGGTAAAGAGAAAAAACAGTGGGATGAAAATGAAGATATTCACTCAATTTCATGTAATGAAAGTGATTGACACCGGTGTAGAAACTATCCAGAACAGCCCGAATCAAGCTGTAAAGGATTGCCAACAAATTGCCCGTGATAAAAGCTCCGGGCAAATAGCGTCCCGCCCGAGGCGTAAAGTTCAAACCAAGGAGCAGCGGGCAGAGCAAAAGGCAAAACTTGGTTTCAAGCTTGTGCCAGGCAAAGAGCCAGTCGGTGGAATAAAAAACACTTACCGCATAGAGCACAAACAACAAGATGGAAGCTTTAAGCGGCGCAGAAAAGCAAGCCTTTTTTGTAAGGCTGTATTGCCACAACTCGTGGATGAGAAGCAGGCCAATGCCCAAAGAGGCTAAAGGGCGGGAAAGGGGCAAGATGCCTGCTATAAAAGCCAGCAACAGAGCTTTGCGCTCTTCGGGGGATATCCGGCCGGCAGAAACGAGCTGAGGCATGTGTAAAAAAGCCCGAACCATATAAGGAATTAACGTTCGGGCAGAAGCATTACAGTTGAGGTTTAATTTCTATGATTTCATAAGCTTCAATGACGTCTCCGACTTTGATGTCGTTGAAATTCTTGATGGTCAAGCCACAATCCTGTCCGGCACGCACTTCTTTGACGTCTTCTTGGAAGCGCTTCAGGGAGCCCAGTTCGGCTTCGACACCTTCGCGATTCGGGAAGATAACCAGGCCATTTCGAATGACGCGCACCTTGGCATTGGAGGTAATTTTTCCGTCCAGTACCATACAGCCTGCGACCAAACCAACGCGCTTGATTTTAAAGATTTGTTTTACCTCCAAAGTGGCCAACACTTTTTCTTCGGTAGTGGGTTTCAACATACCGTGAATGGCTGCTTTGATCTCCTCAATCGCGTCATAGATGACGGAATAAGTGCGTATTTGCACCTGCTCTCGCTCTGCCAGTTTTCTGGCATTGAGCGAAGGCTTAACTTGAAAGCCGATGATAACGGCATCGGAAGCCGAAGCCAGCAATACGTCGGATTCAATGATTTGCCCTACGGCCTTGTGAATGATGTTGACTTGCACGGTTTCGTGAGACAGCTTGAGGAAGGAATCGGCCAAAGCTTCTACAGAGCCATCCACATCACCTTTGACGATGAGGTTAAGTTCTTTAAAATCTCCTAGGGCAATGCGCCGTCCGATTTCGTCCAGACTAACCCGCTTGGTTGCTCGTCGGGTTTGTTCACGGGCAATTTGTGCTCTGCGGTTGGCCAAGGCTTTTGCTTCCTGTTCGCTTTCCATCTCTTTAAAGCGCTCTCCGGCTTGCGGTGCACCGTGCAAACCCAGAGCCAGCACAGGTGTAGAAGGGCCGGCTTCTTTGAGCCGTTTTCCTCGCTCGTTATACAAGGCTTTGATTTTACCGGCATGCTGCCCTGCCACAACAGGGGAACCTATTTTCAAGGTTCCGTTTTGTACGAGCAGCTTAGCCAAATAGCCCCGACCTTTATCCAAAGAAGCTTCTAGAACCGTACCCACAGCTTTGCGCTTGGGATTGGCTTTCAACTCCATGAGATCGGCTACCAACAAGATTTTTTCCAGCAATTCCGGAACACCCTCGCCTGTTTTGGCTGAAATATCTTGCGATTGATACTCACCACCCCATTCCTCAATCAAGAGATTCATACTGGCCAATTCCTGCTTAATGCGTTCGGGGTTGGCACCGGGTTTATCGATTTTATTGATGGCAAAAATGATGGGGACGCCCGCAGCTTGGGCGTGGCTGATGGCTTCCCGAGTTTGCGGCATGATGTTGTCATCAGCAGCTACGATAATGATGGCTATATCGGTAACCTTAGCTCCCCGTGCACGCATAGCCGTAAAGGCCTCGTGACCGGGTGTATCCAAAAATGTGATTTTACGAGGGCCCTCCTCCGTTTGCACTTCCACCTCATAGGCACCAATATGTTGAGTAATCCCTCCCGATTCACCGGAGACCACATTGGTCTCTCTAATGTAATCCAAAAGAGAAGTTTTGCCGTGATCCACATGCCCCATAACCGTAATGATAGGAGGCCGCAGCACCAGGTCTTCCTCATTATCCACTACGACTTCCTCTTCTTCCTCCAATTGTTCTTCCAAGTCAATAAACTCCACTTCATGTCCAAATTCCTCAGCGACCAGCTCAATGATTTCCTTATCTAGGCGTTGATTGATAGAGACAATGACACCGGCATTCATACAAGTTGTAATCACCTCTGCCGGTTCAACATCCATCAAGCTGGCCAGTTCTTGCACACTGATAAATTCGGTCAGCTGCAGCTTTTCCGAATGTTGGCTTTGCTCTCTGATCTCCTGCTTTTCCCTTAAGCGCTCCCGCTTATCCCTACGCTGCTTTTGGCCCTTCTTCTTGCCCGCTCCCGACAAACGGGCCATCGTCGCCTTAATTTTCTCTTCGATTTCTTTGGAAGAAATAACCTCTCTGGGCTCTTCTTTGCCTTTGCGGTGGTCTCGACCATGCCTGGAAGGTGCGGCCCGACCTGAAATTTTTGTTGTACGACGCCGACGTTTGCGTTTACCTCCCATGTTATCGGAAGAAGCTACGGGCTTGGGCTTTCTCTCTTCTTTTGGCTTCGCTGCCTTTTTTTCTTCTTTACTAACGTCGATTTTCCCGACGATTTTCAGCCCTGCCAACTGAGGAGCATTTGCTTTGATCGTCTCCTCTTTCGGTTCTTTAGGCTGCTTCTCTACTTCTTTCTCTTTTGGAGCTGAAACCTCTTGCGCTTTTTCCTCGATCTTTTTTTCTACTTCTTTCTCGGGCTGTTCTTCAGCTTGAGCTTTAGCGGTCTGTCTTTTTGCAGTTTTTTTCTTTTCAGGTTTCGGTTCTGCCTTGGGCTTAATCGGTTTATTTACTGCATCCAAATCGACTTTGCCTTTAATCTTAAGCCCTATTTGAGGTTTGTCTTCTTCCCGGGGTGGCGGAGTGGTCTTTTCTTTTTCAACCTTTGGCTTTTCTTCTTCTTTGGAAGTTTTTTTCTCCTCTTTCGGCTCTTCCCGAGGCTTTACGATCTCTTTGGCTTCTACCTTTTGCTTTTGGGGAGAGGCCTCGGTATCGGCCGGTTTATTTCCCAGGACGAGGCGATCGGCCTCTTTTTTGATGGCAAGGTCTTTTTGGAACTCTTGGTACAACAAGCTCTCCATTTCCTCAGAAAGCTTAGCTGTAGGTTTGTTTTCGATATCAAACCCTTGCTGAGTGAGGAAATCCACCAATGTCACTGTTGCGACATTGAGTTCTCGTGCGACCTTAACTAAGCGCTTCGCCATTAAAATACTTTTGTTTTAACCCGCATCAAAACGAAAGCGGGAGACCTCCCCCCTTTTCCTTTTTCTTCAGCACACAAAGATAAGCCAAAGAAAGGAGAAGAGAGAAAGATTATGATTCATCTTCAAATTCAGCTTCGAGGACACGGCGCATTTGCTCAATGGTTTCCTCTTCCAAGTCAGTTCTACGCACCAGCTCTTCGGTACTCAATTCGAGAACACTACGTGCCGTATCACAGCCGATGTTTTTCAAAGCATCGATGATCCAGCCATCGAGTTCATCGGCGAATTCTTCCAAATCCACATCATCAATCTCCTGCCCTACATCGTTGCGATAGACGTCAATTTCATAGCCCGTCAG
>JALSKB010000012.1 GCA_026989035.1 Saprospiraceae bacterium
AAATCTCGGATATTTGGCCAACCACACCTCTGAGCCGGCATAAACTCAAAAAACTTCTCAAAAAGGTGTTCAGTTTATCAAAAGAAGCAAAGTAACCAGAGGTGATTTGTAGATTATTCGTATATTGCAGCGGGAGTTGTTTTGGTTCTTCTTTAGCTGCAACATACTGATTTTCAGGCGTTTGCAGCACAAACAACTCCCACTTTTTATCCCTTGTTTAACCCCCGAAACTTGAGTTAGGTTATTTTCTTTTGCCCAATTGCAAATTGAGAAAGAGGTTGATGAAAAAAGGGCGATTTTTGTTGTCATCCAGCTCGATGAGCAGTGGTATTTTTTTGGGAAAAGCATCCAGCATAAATCCCATTTCAAGGACTCTCAGGATTTCGTCTTCACTACCCCATTCGAGATGCAAAGCCACCTGTGCCTGCAGGCCGGGCACGAGGCTGAGTTCGTTCAAGCCTTTGAAAAAACCCGAATAACCGGCTATGTTCCAGGGGTTGAGAAATTGGCCGAGGTTTTCCTCTGTATAGCGCAATTTGATGATGGTAGGACGACCACCGCCCGATTCATTTACGATGATATCCAGATAATATGGCTTTACAAACCCGAGCACAGGGCCTGCCTCGTAGGAAAGCCCTACCCTTACGCCTTTTCTGCGGGCGCGTTCCGAGTAGTAACGCTTGCGCCCCAGCCCTGCCCGCAAGGTAAAAAGGGCATTTTGCTTGCCATAAACAAAAGAAGACGTAGGCGGCCCGCTGAGGAAATTCCTGTTGATGTTGTATCTGTTTTCCTTGGGGTGTTTGAGTTCTCCTACTTCTACATGAATAAATCGCGTGAGGTAGTAAGTTTTTATTTTGGCCTTGTTAAAACCTATGGAAAACGGCCCGTTGGTGTGCAAGCGAAAATCAAAAGAAGTTTCCGTGTTGTAGATAACGCCTTTTTTGGGGTCCACCGGAGACAGTGGCTTGAGGTGCTGCTGAGCCAGGCTATTTGCCGAAAGGCAGATAAAAAAAACGAGCAAGAGATGAGCTGTTGTTTTCATGTGTAGTAGGCTTACTCCTTTAATAATATCACCATTCTCCTTTGACTTGCAGCTGGCTCTCACTCTATGATCCGATGAAAAAAGCTATTGGCAGGTAGCTTTAGAGCACAGCACCTAAATCAATTTTTCCAAAATTTCGCTGGCTTTCTTATTAACCGGTTCATCTCCGTTAATGGCCTGTTGAAAAGCTTTGATGGCTTCGTCTTTTTTTCCTTGTTCGAGCAAGGTCACGCCCAGGTTCAACCAGGTACGAGTCAAGTCTTTGAGGTTGGGGTTGCCTCGTTCAAATTGACGCCTGACAAAAAAGCTAAATTCTTTTTCAGCTTCTTCCCAGCGTTGCAACTCCATAAGACATTCCCCCTTCAGGCGTTTGGCTTTCCAAAAAATAGGCTGATGAGGTATGGAAAAAGTGTGGGCGTTTTTGAAGGCTTCAGTGGCTTCCTCCCATCTCTTTTCTTTGAGATAGACCAAGCCCTTGCCAAAATACGCCCCCGGATTATGAGGATAAATACCAATGCTCTTATCGAAATCGTAGAGGGCATCAGCCATTTTTTTCAAAGTAATGTTGGTATAACCTCTCCGCTCATAAGCCATGGCATGGCGTTCAAATTTTTCAATAGCTTTGGAATACGCCTCATGCGCCTTTTTTTCCTGCCCCTCCTGTTCCAGCGCTTTACCTGCTTCAAAAGCCAAAATGGCATCGCGATCCCCTCGGGGCTCAATGACAAATTCTTCAATTTTTTTGCCGCCTTGCGTCAAATAAGCAAATACCGCTCCCGAAATGGCATAACCTGCAATGAATTCGAGTTGACGAATGGTGTTCTCCCAGATTTTTTTGTTGCTCTCAAAAACAGCTCGAGGCAAATTAAAGCAGAGAGCCTCCTCATCAAAGTGGTCCTCGGCATTGAGTAAAACCTGATTGCGATAATGCACCTCACTGCGCTCTACATACAGTTTGCGTACATTTTCAAAACTTCTGGGAGTGCCAAATTCAAAGCGCCCGGAAAGAATAATTTTAAAAACCTCCATAGTGTGTGCCTGCTGGTTGTGTGATATTGTTAGCTTACTCCTTTGCGTAAAAGCAAAGGTCTGAAAAAAAATACTAAAAAGCAAGAAAAACAGCCGTTTTTTAGCCACAAAGCCCTTTTTTTCGGGCCTAAAGCTATTTAGGCGTTGTCGGTTTCTTGTTTACAAGGCATTTCTTGAGCAGGGGGTGGTGAAGCAAGTGATAACGCATGCGTTGACCCTGGCCCTGGGTGAAACGCAACATGCAGCGCGGGTGGGTATATGACATGATGTTGTGCAGGTCGGGTTGCATGCTTTCTCCCCGGCTATCGGTAGCATGGCCCGACCAAGTACAGTGCTCCGGTTCGACCTCGAGAAAAAGATTCGGATCGGAGGGCGTATCGCAGACGTAATCGCCGCAAGTCTGACAATTGCTGCGGTTTACCAATTCTTCGCAAGCTCCCTGCTCCATGCCGTGATGGGTGTGAAACAGACCCAAACAGTGGCCCATTTCATGAGAGATGGCCGAACTGCGCCGCAAAGGTAGCTTCGGGTCTTCAAAACTGTGCCCTGCCAGAAAAAAAGCCGTAGCGGGTATGTGAAGCACCATGCCTCCTCCGGGAACATCCTGCCCCAAATGATCGGGAAAGAGATAAAGGTCAATGCCGTCATGGTGCTCCCGATAACCGATGATCTGCCCCGTACCATTGGGGTCTTCAAAGAGTTCTTGATCGTCAATGAAGTCTATAGCCCCCTCAAGCTGAAAGGATATGCCAAAAGGCCGAAAATCCTCTTGCAAAATCTCAAGGCTTTCGCTTAACTGTGCCATGCTGAGGCCTCCCAAACCTCGGGCATCTCGTATGAGATGTAAGTAGATGCGCACCCGCAGTTCTCCGGTTTCATAGCGCTCGGCATTAGGCACAGAGAGCAGAGGCTCCATGGTCTGACTTGCCGGGCAAAACGGCAGTTGTCTGTCCGGATAAAGGATTTGTTCCTGCTTGGGGCTTTCGCCAAATGAAGTCTTGCCTATGAGCACGAGGCCAGGCAAATAGTAGAGAATGCTCATGAAGAGAGCACACAAGACAGTCGTTTTCATAGCTTTTTTCCCGCAAAGTTCACTGAGCCTTCTCCACAAAGCAAGGACAGTTTCCCCGATTTCTCTACCCGCTTACGAAGCTGCCGGAAGGGCAAAAAAAAGAGCCAAAGCCCGTAAATACGGGGACTAAAGCTCGTTCAACACAGGACAATTTAGCCGATTTGTTTACCTCTGCTCCTTGGTACACCCAAGCCGAAAAGGTTTGGGACATTTACAACTCGCATAAAAAAGCCGCAACGACAGATGTTGCGGCTTTCTCCGGTGGGCGATACTGGACTCGAACCAGTGACCCCCTGTTTGTAAGACAGGTGCTCTGAACCAACTGAGCTAATCGCCCTTTTTGCTCAAGTAGTTAAGCGGACGCAAAGATAGAAACTTTTTCTTTTTTGCAGCATGCAAAGAAAAAAAAATTCTACCCCTTTTTTTAGGCTTGGCTGCCTCCGGACAAGTGAGCGAGCTTGCCGGGTTTCAGTTTGCTTTTTCATGAAGCATGAGTATATTTGCTGTGTTGCAAAGGGCCGAAACCCGCTCGGTCTCGTTTCATCACCCACAGCCCCCCCTTCTCGTCATGAAGCGAATCAAAAAACTTCTTCTTTATCTGGTTCTCTCACTGCTGGTTTTGTACTTGGGGCTGGCCTTACTGGCCGGCATGTTTGAAGAGCAAATCGGACAGAGTTTGCAGGCTCAAATTAACGGACAGCTAAAGACAGACTTACAATTCGAAGCCTTCCACCTTTCTCTGCTGCGGAGTTTTCCTCGCCTTTCGGCAAATTTTGAGAACGTGAGTCTGGAGGATGCCTTTGGTGATGTGTTGCTCGAAGCTGAAATCCTTTCCTTCCGCATCAATCCCTTCAGCCTCCTGGGGCAATCGATTAAGGTGCAATCGGTGAGGCTAAGCGATGGCGCTTTGCGCATTCGTTACGATAAGCGGGGACGTGCAAATTACGATTTGTTTCGCGAAAGCAAAGCAACCAACAAAGCTAAATCTAAAAAAAGCGGAACGGTTAAGCTCTCCATTCAAAATGCCCGCTTGCAAGATGTGCAGCTGATTTACGAAGATGAGGTATCCGGTACAGAGGCCGACATTCAGTTGCTGCATGCCAATATGTCGGGAGATTTCTCTGCCGAAGAAATGGTCCTACAAACAGATATCGCCTTGAAATCTCGCTTTGTAGATCAAGGAAAAAATCGCTATTTAACAGGACGCAAGATTCGGTTAGAGGGGCAAACGGTCTTGAGGCCCTCCGAGGGCTATTACGCTTTTAACCCCTTACAAATTTCTTTGGAAGACAACGAATTCACGATAGAAGGCGAGCTGGAAATGCAGCAGGCATTTAGCGACTATGACCTCAGAATCTCCTCTGAAGATGGGCGCCTGGAAGGGCTTCTTCTCTTTCTCCCCGAAGATGCCTTTCCTGCTTTAGCCAACTTGAAAAGCAAAGGAGATTTTTTCTTTTTCGCTGACATCAAAGGCCGTAAAACAGCCTCTTCCATGCCGGCTATCCAGGCGGAGTTCGGACTGAAAAGCGGCCGCATCAGCAGTGATTTTCTGGCTGGCGATTTAAAAGAGGTTTCTTTTACCGGGCATTTTGACAACGGAAAAGCTCATAAGGCCACGGATAGTCGCCTGCAAATTACGGACTTTAAGGCCTATTTGCGACGCGAGTTTCTGACTGGGGCTTTTTCCCTCAGTAACTTTAAAAGACCACGATTGAAATGCTCTTTTGACGGCACACTGCCTCTGCAGGCTCTATATCCCGCTTTCCGGCAGAACCACATCAGCGATGGCATGGGGCAAATAACTTTCGAACAACTCCAACTCGAAGGGCGCTTGCGCGACATGCGACAACCCTCACGCATGGATCGGGTTGAAGTGAGCGGACGCATTTTGCTGGATGATGCGGGCTTAATCGCAAACGGCCGAAAAATCTTTTTTGATCGCGGAGAATTGGTGCTATCGGGCAATGAAGTACGGCTGAAAGGAATAGAACTTGAAGCTCCCGGAAATGAATGGACTTTAGAAGGTTATGGCAACAATTTGCTGCCGGCCTTATTGGCCCCAAAGGGAAATCCCTATGCCGTTCACCTGCGGTTTTCGTCAAGCTTAGAAGCCGATCAAGTGGACCTGGATGCCTTGTTGGCCTTGACAAAAACTACAGAGGAGAACGAGCAAATTGTCAACACGCCCGACAGCCTTTCGGCAAATGCGACTCAGGAGTACCTGACAAGCAAAGGGGCAGCATCGGATGATGGCCTGTTTTCCATGCTCGACGGTCGCTTTGAAGCTCGTATAGCTCACTTCAATTATGAAAAAATCGAAGCCAACAATTTCCAGGGCCAGCTCGAGTTTTTTGGCGGCCACGTCAAAGCAAAAGGCAAGGTGGAGGCCATGGGTGGAGCGTTTGAGCTTAACGGTACCTACTTCAACCTTCAAGAGCCTTATTTCAAAGGCCAACTCTTTTGCCGAGACGTAGATGTCAAGGAGTTCTTTCGCCAAAACGACAATTTCGGTCAAGACATCTTGCAGGACCGCCATCTCAGCGGTCGCATGGAAAGCAAAATCAGCTTTACCGTACCTTTCGATGCAAAGGGAAACTTGTTGGATAAAAAACTTTACGTCTTAGCAGCAGTGGGTATCAAAGAGGGCGAATTGCGCAATTTTGAAATGCTGGAATCTTTTTCCACTTTCGTGAAAATAGAGGATTTGCGCCGCATTCGTTTCACCAATCTGTACAATTATTTTGAAATTCGAAATCGAAAGATAGAGATTCCACGCATGTACATTCAAAGCAATGCGATGAACATGACTTTAGCCGGGAGCTACGACTTTGATTACAACTACACTTTTTATTTGAAGGTCAATGCGGCCCAAACTTTAGCCAACCGCTTTAAGAAACACGACCCCTCACTGTCTCCCATTCCCGCAAAACAACAAGGTTGGTTCAATTTGTATTACAAAATTTGGGGCCACTTAGACGATTACCACTACAAAGTGGCTAAGCGGGAAGTCAGACAAGCCCTGGCACAAAGCGATCACCTTAAACTTCTGTTGAAGAAACGCCTACTGGAAGAATTTAGCGATGTGGATTTTCTTCAGGAACCCCAGAACTGGGATGATGCCATTGAGCCCGCTTCTTCTCCTGCTGACGGAGCGCCCTCCCCCTCCGAAGAGGATGAATACTTCGATTGGGAAGAAGAAGGTGGCAATTGATTTGCCGAAAGGCCCTAAAAGTCAAATTCTCCGCCCTACTTGTTTTTTAGCCACTAATGCGCTAATGAGGTTTTCCTTATTCGCGTATCCGCGGCTCTTCTCAAAAGCATGCCTCAAAAGCGCAACCCCAATTCCAGATAAAAATTTCTTCCCGGAT
>JALSKB010000013.1 GCA_026989035.1 Saprospiraceae bacterium
CTTTTTTCGCCTCTGAGGGTGGGAAAATGTGTTTAGAAGTGTGAATTATGGTATATTTGTGCCTGTAAGTGAACGATTTGTGTCATGATGTTGCAACTTTTAGGCGAATACGATTGCAAGCTGGATGGGAAGGGGCGGATGCGCCTGCCCGCGGGTTTGTTGGAGCAGTTGCAGCAATGGGGAGCAGAGGAATTTGTGATCAACAGGGGGTTTGAGAAGTGTTTGACGATTTACCCCAAAATCGTTTGGGATGGGATTACCAAAGAGATCAATCGCCTGAACGTGTATGACAAGAAAGATCGCGAGTTCTTGCGCTATTTTTTCAGAGGAGCGCAGCCGGTGCGTTTGGACAGTGCCGGTCGCATTCTCTTGAGCAAGCGCTTGTTGGATTATGCGGGGATTACAAAAGACGTAATCCTCTCAGCCGTAAACGACCGGATTGAGATGTGGGACAAAGAGGAGTACGAACGCCAATTGGAGCAGGAGCCGGACAACTTTTCCGACATTGCCCAAGCGGTTATGGGGAATCGCCCACTTGGTCACATCACAGATGAATCCGCATAATGATGGATTATCACAAGCCGGTGTTGGCGGCAGAAAGTATTGAATGGCTGGTAAGCAAGAAAGTCCGGGGTACTTACGTGGATGCCACTTTTGGAGGAGGAGGGCATAGTCGTTTGATTTTGCAGCGCTTGGCTCCTGATGCGCAGCTCTTTGCTTTTGATCAGGATGCCGATGTGTTGGAGTACCTGCCTGAGGATCCGCGTTTCACTTTTGTTCAGCACAACTTCCGGTACTTGAAGCAGTTTATGAAGTTTTACGGAGTAAGTGAGTTGGACGGTGTTTTGGCGGACTTGGGCGTTTCTTCGCATCAATTGGACACTGCGGAGCGAGGTTTTTCCTGGCGTTTTGATGCCGATTTGGATATGCGCATGTCTAAAGAGCGAGAGCTCACGGCTGCGGATGTGCTAAACACCTATTCGCCGGAAGCTTTGCAGCAACTATTTAGCCGCTATGGCGAATTGATCAATTCGCGCAGTTTGGCTCGGCATTTGGCGAAAGCCGCAAAGCACAAAGCCTTTCGGACAGTGTCGGATTTGTTGCGCGAAGCAGAGCCTTTTGTCAGAGGTCATAAGCCACGTTATTTGGCGCAGCTTTTTCAGGCCCTTCGCATAGAGGTAAACGAGGAGATGCAGGCTTTGAGCGATTTTTTGCAGCAGGCTTTGGACTTGTTGGCCCCCGGTGGGCGTCTGGTCGTTATTGCTTACCACAGTATAGAAGATCGACTCGTCAAGCGCTTTTTGAAAACCGGCAATCCGGAAGGGAAGGTGCAAAAAGACGAGTACGGAAATATCCTTCGGCCCTTTAAGGTGCTGACGCGCAAACCGATTTTGCCTTCCCCCCGGGAAATTGAGGCAAATCCCAGAGCCCGCAGCGCAAAGATGAGGGTAGGAGAGAAGACCGCTTGAGTGCTTTGCGTGCTTAACGGTCCGATTTAGTGTTTTAAAGCAAGTGTGATGGCAAAAAGTAAAAACAAATCTCTCGCCATAGGCGATAAAGTAGCTACAGCTACACTCAAGAATCTTCCTTTTGTTTTTTTTCTGGGGGCTCTGCTTTTGCTCTATCTGGCCACTATTAGCTATGCGCAAAAACAAATTGTTCGGATTCAGAGCTTGAAGAAAGAAGTGGAGAGTTTGCGTCGGGAGTACCACGCTCTCGAAGCTGAGATATCCTATAAAAGCATTTATTCTCAAGTGAAGAAGGAGGTCGCTGCTCAAAAATTGAGAAGCAGTGCCCGCCGTTTGGTGCGCGTTGATGCCAAAAACCAATAACGTAATCATGGCTACCCAAGTCAAAAACGAAGTTTTATACCGCGTATATATTGTTGCCGGGGCTTTGCTGGTGGTGGCTGCTATGATCGTAGCTAAGGCTTTCATGCTTTCCGTATGGCAGGCTGAAGGTTGGAGGGAGCTCTTGGCTAATCGCATCACTTCAAAAGTGGTTACGGGCAATCGCGGTAGCATCTGGAGCTCGGATGGCAACCTTTTGGCTACATCCATGCCTTATTACGACTTGTACTTTGATGCGACGGTGGCTTCCGATCTGGATTTTGAAAAGTACATCGACTCGTTGGCTTATTGCCTGGCGACTTTTGTGGATACCTCTTATACACCGGGAGGGTATAAAGAATTTTTGATCGAACAGCGGAAGTCCGGAAAACGCTACATCCCTATTGCTCGTCGCTACAATTACCGGCAGATGATGGCCGTGCGGAGATTTCCCCTCTTTCGGTTGGGCCGTTTTAAAAGCGGGTTGATTATTGAAATACGCGAAGACAGGGAGCGTCCTTTCGGGCTTTTGGCGCAGCGCACCATCGGTTATGTGCGGAAGGATGCGAAACCCGTAGGTTTGGAAGGGGCTTTTAACTCCTATCTCAAAGGGGATTCTTTGAAGCAGCCGATGATTAACATGCCCAATGGTTATCAGCAACCGGTTCGGGAATTGAGTGAAATTCAGCCAGCCAGTGGAGCGGATCTGGTAACTACCTTGGATTTGGATATTCAAGACATTGCAGAGCAGGCCCTTTACCGAGCTTTGGTGGAGCATGAAGCCGAATACGGTACGGCCATAGTTATGGAAGTGAAGACGGGAGCCATTCGGGCTATGGCCAATTTGGGGCGTACGAAAAGTGGCAAAATCTGGGAAATTTACAACTATGCCGTGGGTGCTGCTACGGAGCCGGGCTCTACTTTCAAACTGGCGACTATGATGGCCTTGTTGGAAAAAGGTGGCCTGTCGCTGGAAGATAGCGTGGACATTGAACAGGGCAAAACGGAATTTGTCTTTAAAAGCCAGACCGGTCGTGAAGAACGAGTGCCCATGAAGGATGCTTCTTACCATCCTTATGATTCCATTCCGGTGGAAATGGCTTTTGTCATGTCTTCCAATGTGGGTATGGCCAAGTTGGTGGATGAGTACTTCGTACAAAAGAATCGCTTAAAGGATTATTTGGCGGCTTTGAAAGCTTTTCACCTCGACCAACCTACAGGTATAGAAATTCCGGGAGAACCTCGGCCTTTGATTAAGGATTTGCAAGATGCCGACTGGAGCGGGACCACCCCTCTATGGATGGCAACGGGCTATGAAGTGCGCATCACTCCTTTGCAATTGCTTACCTTTTACAATGCCGTAGCCAACGACGGAGAGATGATGAAGCCTTATCTGGTCGAGAGAATTCAGCGATATGGAACGCCCGAAAAAGTCTTTCATCCCAAAATCTTAGATCGTCGCATTGCTTCCCAAAAAACCATTGCTCAGGTGCAGTATTTGTTGGAACAGGTCGTCGAGAACAAGTTGGGTACAGCTTATAAAGGCAGGGTCAATGCCTATCACTTTGCTGGCAAAACAGGTACGGCTCAATTGGAGTATCGCACTGGTCGTGGGCGCAAGAAGAGCGTTGGTGGTCATCAGGCTTCTTTTGTAGGGTACTTCCCTGCTGAAAACCCCAAGTATTCTTGCATCGTCGTGATTGGCAAACCCAAAAAGGGAGGTTATTATGGGGGTACGGTGGCTTTGCCGGTTTTTAGAGCTATAGCTGATGGTATTTTTAAGTTGCGCCCCGAAGTTCATTTTCCCCTAGTACAACGCCAGCGCCGACCGATAGCTTCTCGTTGGTTGCCCAGAAAACAGGCAGGAGCTAAATCCGATATGCTCCATTTTTTGCCTCAATGGGGTTTGCCCTACCGAAATGAAACGGGTGATAAACCCATAGCTATCCTGGTAGCGGCCCCGGCGGATACCTTGATACTTAAAGCGAGGCATTTACCTCAACGTGCTGTTCCGAACGTAGTGGGTATGGGGTTGCGCGATGCGCTCTATGAACTGGAAAAACGTGGTCTCAAAGTAAAACTGCAGGCGTACCGCCCGGGGCGAGTGGTGCGTCAATCGATCAGACCGGGAACTCCCTTACAGGGCCAAACCATTGTGTTAACCCTCAGATGAAAGGCTATGAAGGAATACCTCAATAGAAGACTTGGGACTTTGCTGTTTGACTTTATGCCTTTACAGGTCATAGGGACGATGGAAAAAGAGGTGGAGGGCCTCGCCCTGGACAGCCGTTTGTTGCGTGGGGGTGAAGTCTTTTTTGCGCTGAAGGGAACGCAGGTAGATGGTCATCGCTTCATTCCTGAGGCCGTAGAGGCCGGTGCAGCAGCAATCGTGTGCGAGGAGTTGCCCGAACAGTTGGACGAGCGCGTTACGTATATTCAGGTCGATAATGCGGCCAGAGCCCTGGGCCTGATGGCTTCGACTTATTACGCTTACCCCTCTCGTGCCCTGAAATTGGTGGGGATAACCGGAACCAATGGGAAAACCAGTACGGCGACCTTGGCTTATCAGGCTGTATCGGCTCTGGGATACAAGGCCGGCTTAATTTCTACCGTAGAGAACCGGATTGGCTCCAAAGTCTTGCCGGCTACGCACACCACACCTAATGCCATAGAACTGCAAGCTCTTCTCTTCGAAATGGTCCAGGCGGGTTGTGACTTTGCCTTTATGGAGGTGAGTAGCCATGCCCTGGCTCAAAGGCGCTTGGAAGGCACTCATTTTACGGGGGCGGTTTTTACCAATCTGTCGCACGACCATTTGGATTACCACGGCAGTTTCAAAGCTTATATGCAGGCTAAGCAAAGGCTTTTTACGTCTTTGGATCATTCGGCTTTTGCTTTGTTCAACGCTGATGATAAGCACAGTTGGACCATCAAGTACTCGACAAGAGCATGGACATATCGCTACAGTCTTCAGCGAATAGAAGACATGACCTTTAAGGGGAAGGTAGCTTCTTTCGATTTGGCGGGTATGGAGTTGTTGATAGACGGCTATCCGTTTTACACTCCTCTTTTGGGTACTTACAACGCCTACAACATTTTGGCAGCTTATGGCATGCTTCTTCTGTTGCGATTCAAAAGGGAAGATGTACTGAGGGCTTTGAGTGCTGTACAGGGAGCCCCGGGCCGCTTACAAAAGGTGCAGGTGGAGGGATCTTCCGTCTTGGGAATAGTGGATTACGCTCATACGCCGGATGCCTTGGAAAATGTGTTGGATACCCTGCGTTCCTGTTTAAAAGGTGGAGAGCATCTGATTACCGTAGTAGGCGCCGGGGGAGACAGGGACAAAGCCAAACGCCCGCGTATGGCCGCCATAGCAGCCCGCCTGAGTGATCGGCTTATTCTCACTTCCGACAACCCGCGGACGGAGAAACCCGAAAGCATTTTGGAAGATATGCAAGCGGGTTTATCAGCCGATAAAATGCGTAAAACTTTGGTCATTGTCGATCGCCGTCAAGCCATACGTGCGGCTTGCCGGTTGGCCGGAGAAAAGGATGTAATTCTTTTAGCCGGCAAAGGACATGAAAAATACCAGGAAATACAAGGTGTTAAACATCCCTTTGACGATGTGGAGGAGCTGAAGCAAGCCCTTGCCGAAAGCAAAGAACAAACCATTAAGCGTTAAGCATGCTCTACGAACTGTTCATATGGCTGGAAAAACATTGGGATGTGCCCGGTGCAGGGCTGTTCCACTACATCTCGTTTAGAGCGGGTTCAGCCATCATGTTGTCTTTGATCATCGGCATGTTGTTCGGAGGTCGGCTCATTGCCTTGATACGTCGTTTTCAGATGAAGGAAGAAGTGAGAGATTTGGGTTTGGAAGGACAACTGGAGAAAGCCGGCACGCCTACTATGGGTGGTCTGATCATCATCACTTCCATTTTGCTGCCTACGCTTCTCATGGCCGATCTGAAAAACGTGTACATTCAGTTGATGCTGCTCTCAACGCTTTGGATGGGCGTCATCGGCTTTATCGACGATTACATCAAGGTCGTTAAAAAAGATAAAGAAGGGCTACGCGGAAAGTTTAAAGTGATGGGTCAAATAGGCTTGGGCCTTATCGTCGCTTTGGTCATGCTTTTTCATCGGGATGTGTTGGTGCGAGTGAGTTACGAAGAAGCTGTGGCCAAGGGGTACGAGCTGGTTCGGGTGGTGGATAAAGAGGTAGATGGCCAGATGGTTCGCTATGCTTTGGTACGCGAACCTTTGACGGATATCCCCTTCTTTAAAGATCGCCATGTAAATTATTCCAAGATTTTTGCTTTTCTGGGAGACCATGCAGGGCTGTTTGGTTGGGCATTTTTTGTTCCCTGGATTATTTTCATTGTTACGGCCGTATCCAATGCAGCCAATCTCACCGATGGTTTAGATGGCCTGGCCACCGGCGTTTCGGCTATCATTGGTGCAGCCTTGGGCTTGTTTGCCTACGTGTCTGGAAACAGCATTTTTTCAGACTACTTGAACATCCTCTATCTGCCGGGCTCCGGGGAGTTGGTGATTTTTGCCGCTTGCTTTATGGGGGCAACCATTGGATTTTTGTGGTACAATGCCTATCCCGCTCAAATATTTATGGGCGATACGGGCAGCCTGACTTTAG
>JALSKB010000014.1 GCA_026989035.1 Saprospiraceae bacterium
CTTCTGGCTACCCGCTTTGGGCTGGAAGGGCATACAAAAAATGGACTTTTTCAGGCAGGTGCTCATCCTTTCCGGTGCAGGTGTCGGAGGAGGTAGCCTGGTGTATGCTAATACCCATTACCACCCTCCCGATGCGTTCTTTCAACACCCGGCCTGGGCTAAATTTAAAGACTGGAAGTTCACCCTTCAGCCTTATTACGAGAAGGCCCGGCACATGCTGGGCAGCACGCGCAACCCCATTCTGGAGCGAGAAGACCTGTTGCTCCAACAGCTGGCCCGACAAAGGGGGCGTGCAGACAGCTTCGAAGCCGTGGACGTAGGCGTCTATTTTGGCGAAAGCGGAGAAGACATCGACCCCTATTTTAACGGCCAAGGTCCTAAACGCAACAGCTGCATCCAATGCGCTGCCTGCATGACGGGCTGCCGCCACAACGCCAAAAATACCCTGGTCAAGAACTACCTCTGGTTTGCCGAAAGGCAAGGCGCAGAAATACTGGCCGAAACCCAAGCCGAACGCATCTCATTCGATGGTCAAAGTTATACGGTAGAAACCGTCTCTCCCTTCGGCTTGCGCCAAATAATACCCGGCGTAAAAGCCCGAAAAGGACCGAGTTTTAGAGCCAGAGGAATCATCTTCTCCGCCGGCGTGCTGGGGACTTTACGGCTGCTCTTCCGCCAAAAGCACAAGTACAAAACCTTGCCCGCCCTGTCCGACAAGCTGGGCTACAGCCTGCGCACCAATTCCGAAAGCCTCTGTGCCGTGTTGAGCCAAAGTGAAAAACTCAACCACGGCATCGCCATCGGAGCAAGTATGCAGGCCGATGAGCACACCCGGGTGGAAATCGTCAAGTATGGAGACCAGGCCGATGTGATGCGCTTTCTGAGTACTGTAGCCACGGGAGCACCTCCCCTGCGTCCGCTCAAATGGCTGGCCCGAATCTTGCGGAAACCCAAAGATCTCTGGCAAATCCTCTTTTCAAAAAATTACGCCCGGCGCAACGCCATCCTGCTAATCATGCAAACACTGGACAACGAGCTGCGCATGAAATACCATCCCCTGCGCGGGCTACACATGAGCTACGGGCAGAAAGCCAGGCCTCCAGCCTATTTACCCATCGGACAACAAGTCATGCAAGACTACGCCCGATTGGCCAATGGCATCCCTCAAAATGCCCTGACCGAAGTGCTATTCAACATGTCCACCACAGCCCACATCATCGGTGGCTGCCCCATGGGAAGTCGGGCTGAAGAGGGCGTAGTGGACCCTACTTTTAAAGTCTTTCACTACCCCAATATGTACATCCTGGACGGCTCCATCATTCCGGCAAACCTGGGCGTCAACCCCAGCCTGACCATCACCGCCCTGGCAGAATACGCCATGGATCAAATGGAATAAAACACCTCTCCCTTAGGACAAACTCCACGCCAATTTTTCCTATCTTTGGAACCAAATTGAAAATCCATGAAATACATTTTTTCTCTACTCCTTTGCTCAAGCCTGCTGTTAGCCTCTTGCCAGCAAGACGAACTAGCCAACTGGCATCCTGTGGACCTCAGTAGCTATGGAGTATCGGCAAGCTTGCTGGTACCCGACAGCAGTGCGCTGGATATCAAAACCAATGACCTGGGCATTATGCAAGACATCACCGTACAAGACGGAGAGGGGTATTCCATACAAATCTTCGCTTCTCAGGCCGGCAAGTCCTCCTCCGTGCAAAAGCTGCTCCAAGAACAAAAAGAAGAGGTGAACAAACACCCCTTATTCTCCCGCATGGTAGAAGAATACCCCGATGGATTCATTTTTGAAAATCGCATAGATTCCACCACGACCTCCTTCGATTTTCGCAAGGTGAAAATCCATCAGGGACAGGAGTACATCTTCCGAACAGGTTTGCTGGGAATTTTTACCGAGGAGCAGGTAAAAAAAATGTACAAGGCCATTCAGTAAAGACCGCCGGGCGGCAAATACTGCCAAAGGAATAGCTCACTCGCACAAACTGATTGGGGGTACTTCAAACTTGGCAAGCAACTCCCATAAGAAAAGTTTGGGCCTGTCCGGCACAGCATAGCCAAACAGACCCAACACATTGTCTTTTAAACCGAACCTAAATCAAAAGGAAGAAGCTCCTTCATTGGCATCGTTGTAACGCTTGGTTACTTCGTGCCAATTAATGACATTAAAAAAGTTTTCGATGTAGTCCGGACGCCGATTCTGGTACTTGAGATAATAGGCGTGCTCCCATACGTCCAGGCCGAGAATGGGCTGTCCTTCAAAGTCATTGACATCCATGAGCGGATTGTCTTGGTTTGGCGTTTTACAGATGAAAAGTTTGTCGTTTTTGTCCACGCATAGCCAGGCCCAGCCGGAGCCAAAGACCGTGGCAGCAGCCTTGCTGAATTCGTCTTTGAAATTTTCAAAAGAACCAAAATCGCGCTCAATAGCTTTGGAGATGTTCATCTGAGCCGAAGGAACACCTTCTCCGTTGGGCCCCATAATTTGCCAAAAGAGTTTGTGGTTATAGTAACCACCTCCGTTGTTTCGCACAGCTGCAGAATGCTTGGAAACTTCAGCCAGGTTGTCTTCAATTTTCATGTTTTCAAGAGCCGTGCCCTCTATTGCGGCATTCAGTTTGTTGGTATAGCCGGCATGGTGCTTCGTGTGATGAATTTCCATCGTTCGAGCATCGATATAAGGCTCCAAAGCATCGTATGCATAAGGTAAATCCGGAAGTTTAAAGGCCATAGTGGTTTTGAATTTGCCGGAAGGAAAAGCTCTATCCTTTCGCCTTCCGCGGTTAAAAAATAAAGAGAGCTACTCTGCTGTTTCTTCGCATCTCCGTCAAGGCTGTTCGCTTCAGATTCGAACTATCCGATTTTATTTTCGGGTTGGGATGCGCAAGAAGACACAAGAGCTGCTGCTCGTTAAAAAAACAAATGCACATCAGAAAGGTTTGTTGAATATACCCAAACCGAAATGGTTTGGGATATTTACAACTCGCAAACGAGCGAAAGGTAGGGAGTTTGGGAGGCTGACGCCTCCCAAACCACTTCGCCATGGGTATAGTTAACCTATCGGAAGACAAGAACTTTCCAATGTGCCTGACTTTCTCGTTTTCCCCATAAGCGCAGTTGCAACAAATAAAAACCCGGCGGCAAGTTGGAAAGATCTGCCGTCTGCTCATAGCTACCTGCAGACAGCTGTTTTTCCATCAACAAGGCTACGGGCTTGCCATACGGGTCGAGCAATTCAAAGCGCAACTTGGCCGGTTCGCTCAAGCTGAAATGCCAGGATAACTGCCCATGAACCGGATTGGGATACAATCCCTTCCAGGAAAAAAACTCCGGCTCATCCAAGTTTTCATTTGCCGTAAGGCAAGACATATCCACATCAGCGCAGTACGTGCGCTTCGCCAAAGTGCAATCGAGCACAAAGGGATTCGGCTTGTCGTCCTGATATTGAGCTATGAGAAAAGTTCGATCCCATTCCTTTTGATCCACGGGGTCCAAATAGTGCCAGAGACAAAGCGTTTCTCTTTGGTTTTCAAAATAGGTGTCATCTATTTGGTCAGCGGCTTCGTGGTACATGGTATAGAAGTAAAACATGGCTCTTGCCACATTACCTTTGTGGTCTTCCCGCGGTTCAAACAGAACATTTTCTAACAATTCACTCCAGGCATTGATTTGTGAAGCGGGAATAGTGCTCTGCTCTGTAGCCTGGTAATACCAATTCGTAGTTTGATCATCCGGGCTTTCGCCAAACGGAAGACTACCCCTATCGGCGTTTACTTCTACCCGCGTGGGAAAGAGGTGATGCATATCGCTTTCCTGAGGGCCTCCTGCAGCGCCTTTGCTTTTGGGATAGGTGTGTTCCAGGTTGACATCTCGGGCAAAAGCTGCCTGAGAGGGGTCTTCGCCTTGCGGCAAATGGATGGTATAAGCCGTATAAACGGCCCTCAGGCTATCTCCGGGCAGATGGTAAATCACGGCATACAAAGTATCCTTGGCAGCCGAATTGCCCAGAGTAAAAGCCGGTTTATAGGAGCTTTCCAAAGCATCCAGCAAGGGCTGTCCTTCCAAATCGGGAAACACATCCTGATGTAATTGTGCACTACTCACTTTTGCCGAAAGGCAAAGAAAGATGAAAAAGAGTGTTTTTTTCATAAAAAAGAGGGGTCAAACAGCTGTGGCTGCCAAGTCAATAAATCCAATTTGAGTAAGAGGCATACAAAATGCCATTGCACAGGCAAACGGCTCAATTTGTAGGCCTTAAAAACGGCCTTTACTTCCGGCAAAAATAACATTTTTTGGTATCCAAATCGGTTTTTACTCCATGTCATCAAAAAGGGGCCGGTTCTTTCGAACCGACCCCACGCGTTGGTTTCGCGTTTAGTAAAGAAGAAAAGTCTCCGTCGGGGGGATACGGAGAAAGGTGTTCTCATTTAGAACGTACCCGTCAGGCGGGTATAGAGGAATGCACCTTGCACACCAAACTGCTGCACGCGGCGGCTAAAGAGGAAGCGGCCGGAGCTGACGTTGGAAGAGTGTTGGTGCATGTCGGGATAAGTATTCGCGAAATTGCGCATACCTACGGCCAGGCGGAGGTTCGGGCTGATGCCATAGCTGAACTCAACATCAGGTACGATCTTCGGCGAGAAAGTCTGGTCGCGAGACTCGTTTTTCTCTGTAAATTCATTGAACAGCCAATCTTTGGGGTCGGTGCTTTCATTGGGATGGATGTACTGCACTTCACCAAAGCGCGTTGCCCGCAGCAATATGGAGAGAGAGCCCATATCGTACTGAGCGGAGAAGCTGATTTTGCTCCGCGGCTGAGCTACTTCCAAGCGAGAGACCTCTTCGCGATTAAAGACCGTATTTTCGAGGCCTTCGAGCAGAGGTGAGGTATTGATGATGGGCGTACCGTTGGCGTCTTTGGCCACTTCTGTTTTGGTCAAGTTCCCCACCAGGGTAAAATTCAGGTTTCCATCACCTGCAGCCATGTTGTAACCCAAGACGAAGTCAATACCTTTGGTCGAGGTAGAAACGGCATTGGTAAAGAACTGAGCTGCACCGGCACCGCGGGGCGTCAGGATATCACCTGCATAGAGCGTATCCGTACCGTTGATTTGCAGAATGGTTTCCGGCTTAAAGCGGCCTGAAATCACAATGCGATCTTGGATGTCGATTTTGTAAGCATCCAGGGTTAGGGTGAAATTGCCAAACTGGCCGGCCATACCCAAAGCCAGGTTAGTGGAAGTTTCCGGCTTGAGCGGCTCAATGCCAAAACCTTTGGCTACGCTGCTTTCGTTGTTGAAAGTACCCACCTGGATGGCTACTTGTTCGCCATTCACATCTACAAATTGCGTACTCAGGTTATTGAAATACACCTGATGCAAAGAAGGAGCGCGGAAGCCCGTGCTGTAGGAACCACGAACAGAGAAATTATCCGTGATGGAATAACGCAAAGCGGCTTTCCAGTTAAAGTCGTCGCCAAAATCGTTGTAGTTCTCATAACGACCGGCAACAGCCAACAGCAAGGCATCCGTCAGGTCAAACTCCAGATCCACATACGCACTGATGCTGTTGCGGTTTTTGTTCAGGGCATTTTGCGGTTGGAAGCCCGGGAAAACCTGAATACCTGCAGCACCTGCTACATAAGTGGTATCTCCATTGATCATCCAGACGTTTTGAGCTCCACCGGCTACATAAGAAGCCTCTTCTCCGGCAAAGATTTGATAGTTTTCTAAACGGAAAACACCACCCAAGGCGACGTTTACAGGTATGCCGAAGTCAAACTCTCGAGAGAAATCCACATTGGTCAACTCCTGGCTGTAGGAAAAGCCACCGGCATAAGCCGAAGTGGGTGAAGCCGTTCCCAAAGAGGCGTTGTTGGAGTTCTTGATAGTAAAGAGGAATTTGTTCATTCCGTGCGTTTGGCTGAAGTCTGCCTGCCAACCACCGATTTCTCCACGCACACCTACGATAAAAGAGTTGTCAAAGATGTCGGAGTGAATCTGGGGTGAAAAGCCATGGGGATAGAGCTGCGGTACGACTTTCACTTGCTGGGCCGGAAAGCGATAGAAGCCCCGTGCCATACCGTTGCGATAATTCACGCCATACATGGCATACAACTCGGCGCCCGAGTTGCCCAAAGGAAAGCCTGCATTGATGAAAGCAGAGGCATTGCGCACGGCAGAGTTTCCGATTTCCATGACCTGATGCTCGACAAAGCCCTCATTGGCCTGCAAAAGGGCATAAAACTCTTCTACGGGCAGGGCATTGTCGTATCCCTCAGGATAGGGGTTTCCCGTATAATTACCGGAACGGTTGGTGGATGCCCTGTTGTAGTATTCTCCCGTCACATTGACCCAGCCCTTTTTGCCTACGTCAAAGCCAAAATTGGTCGAGACTTTGTAGGATTGTCCATCACGTCGAAAAGTAGGCACCAGCGAATCAGGTACCTCGCCTTGAGCACGTACCGGCCCACCCATGAAATTAGGCAGGTTGGTACCTGTTTCCACATTGATGGTAGCCGTATTGGTGGATTTCTTCAAGACGATGTTCATCACACCGGCAATGGCATCCGAGCCGTACTGAGCGGCAGCACCATCCCGCAAAATCTCAATGCGATCAATAGCTGCAGCAGGAATGGTATTGAGGTCGGTACCTACCGTACCGCGCCCTACCGTACCGTTCACATTCAACAAAGAACTGGAGTGACGACGCTTACCGTTGAGTAACACCAAGGTCTGGTCAGGGCCAAGACCGCGCAAAGTAGCCGGGTCGATGTGGTCCGTACCGTCAGAAATCGTTTGCGGCGTACTGTGGAAAGAAGGCGCAGAATACTGTAGCATTTGCGTCAAAGGAGCAGGAGGATTGGCCTGCAGAGCCTTAGCTCCGATGACATCCACAGGAACGGCCGTTGTCAATTTGGTTCGACCGCCGGAACGAGAACCAACCACAATAACGGCATCCAAAGACTCTCCTGCTACCATGACCACATCAACGACATTGCTGGCACCAAGAGGAACTTCCTGTGAAGCATAACCCACATAGCTGAATACCAAAGCCGTAGCTCCTTCAGGGACTTCCAAGGAGTACTTTCCGTCATAGTCGGTAACGGTACCGGTCATCATGTCTTTAACCCAAACCGTAGCACCAATCAGGGGTGTTCCATCCTGTGCTGTCACCGTACCCGAAACGGTACGCTGAGCTTCCAGGCCAAAGCTCATGAAGAGCAGTGCCGTAAAAAAAAGTAATAAACGCTTCATAAAACAAAGAGTTTTGATGAAAAAATCGAATTCTAATACCAACATGAACAGGGATTCACGACCACACGAATGCCCACACAAGGGGGGGACGGGGTCCGGGCGGCAAAAAGTTTTTTTGCGCAAAGATCAGGTCTTTGGGGTGCAAAAAGCCCTTGGCGAAGAGCTTTCAAATGGGAGAGTTATGGAATCCCTGAACAATTTCTGTCGGCCAAAAAGCAAAAATCAGTCGCTTTTTGTGCGGTAAAGTTAAACATTTCCCGAAATATGTCAAATCCACGACTAAAAAATGCCATCGGCTGAAAACATCCTATCTTTGTGCACAAACACCCCTTTGCCTGCCCACCTACCAACATAGTATGGCATGGCCTGCCTGTAAGGAAATTCCGAACCGGCAAACGACCAAGCATAGGGGAAGTTTGTTCCTGTCTTCCATACCGGCAGGATCAAACCGTTTCGACATGAAGTCATACCTAAACACAACCCAAATGGACAGCATCCTCTTTTCCGTAGAAAACGGCCTGGCCACCCTCAAGCTCAATCGCCCGAAAGTGTACAACAGCTTTAATCGGGAAATGGCTTTGCTCATGCAACAATATCTCAGGCAGTGTATAGAGGAACAAGAAGGGACTCCTCCTGTACGCGCCATCTTGATTACCGGAGAGGGTAAAGCTTTTTCCGCCGGCCAAGACTTACAGGAAATTGTCGCGGAAAACGGACCGAATATCTCGACCATCCTTTCGGAACACTACAACCCCATCATAAAGCTGATCCGAGAAATCGAAAAGCCCGTCATTTGTGCAGTCAATGGCGTGGCTGCAGGTGCAGGGGCCAACATAGCCTTGGCCTGCGACATCGTGCTTGCTGCCGAATCGGCATCTTTTATCCAGGCTTTTAGCAAAATAGGTCTCATCCCCGACAGCGGAGGTACTTTCTTTCTCCCCAGGCTCATCGGCCTGCAACGAGCAGCCGCCTTGATGATGACCGGTGAAAAAGTCCCCGCCCGAAAAGCAGAGGAGATGGGTATGATTTATCGCTGCCTGCCCGATAAAAAGCTGATGAAAGAAGCCCTTGCCCTGGCTCAACAACTCGCCCAAATGCCCACCAAAGGATTGGGACTCACCAAACGAGCCCTCAACCGCAGCCTGGAAAGCTCTCTCGACAAACAACTGGCCATGGAAGAAGAACTCCAAATCGCCGCCAGCCAAACCCAAGACTTTCAGGAAGGGGTACAGGCTTTTCTGGAAAAACGCAAACCTTCTTTTCAAGGCAAATAAAAAAGTTTGCCCGGGCATCAAAGCCCGAACAAACTGTCGCCTTCGCGGGTTTCATACAAAACTTTCTTTTCACCGGCGGCAACGACGAGGTTGGGAGCCCGATGATACCGAAATTAAAACAGATCGTGTCGCTGCCAACCGGTGAAAAGAAAACAAAAACTCAAGCCCTTTCTACTTTGGATGAGAGGCACACCAGCGTGCACTTCTCATCTATAAACCAAACCGAAATGGTTTGCCACTATTTACGACTCGCAAACGGGCGAAACATAGGAAGTTTGGGAGGCTGACGCCTCCCAAACCACTTCGCCATGAAAATTATGCATCTCTAAATCACCCAAAGATCTTTCTCCAAAGGGATGCCACAAAACAAAAACATCTTCTCCGCTTTCTAAGCATAAACCCTCAAGATTAAATCAAATTTAACCTATGAACTGGCTGCAAAGCTCAAATGTTAAAAATGGAACAAATACATGTCACTGATTATCAAAGAGTTACAAAATGTTAAAACCATCATACACTGATTGTTAAAAAATGTAACATCTTTGTACGAACTCCATCACATCAAGTTTCAGACAAATCAGAGGAATGCCCGCCTCCAAAAAATCGCGTAAACCCTCATACACGCCGGCTCAATACGTCGAAGGTATTCTGCGCGGGGACCGAATCATGCTGGCCCGAGCCATGACCCTGGTAGAAAGCCGCAAACCCGAGCACCAAGCCCTGGCTGCGGAAATCATCGATCGCTGCCTGCCCCATAGCGGACAATCTCTTCGCCTAGCTGTTACCGGAACCCCTGGAGCCGGAAAAAGCACCTTCATTGAAGCCTTCGGCTTGCAACTCATAGAAAAAGGTCATAAAGTCGCCGTCCTGGCTATAGACCCTTCCAGTCACCTCAGTGGCGGGAGCATCTTGGGCGACAAAACCCGCATGCAACAGCTAGCCTCCGACTTGCGGGCTTTTATTCGACCTTCACCTGCAGGGACCAAGCTGGGAGGCGTGGCGCCCAATACCCGCGAACTGATCTTCCTCTGCGAAGCCGCAGGTTATGACCGCATCTTGGTCGAAACCGTAGGTGTAGGTCAGTCCGAAACCGTTGTACATTCCATGACCGATTTTTTCCTGCTCTTGCTCATCCCCGGTGCCGGAGATGAACTCCAGGGTATGAAGCGCGGCATAGTCGAAATGGCAGACCTCATCGCCATCAACAAAGCCGACGGACAACGACTCAAAGCCGCGCAACAAGCTCAAAAGGAATATCAACGCGCGCTCCATCTTTTCCCGCCCAAGCCCAGCCATTGGACGCCCAAAGTACTTATCATCTCCGCTCTGCACAAACGGGGCATTGACGAACTGCTCCAGCTCATTGAAGTGTTCAAAGCCCAAATGGAAAAGTCCGGCTTCCTCCGCCAAAACAGGCAAAAACAAGCAGTCTATTGGCTGCACGAACGCATAGACACTGCCCTGCGCAACTACCTCCAGCAACAACCCGAATTCAAAAAGCGAATGCTCAAAGCCGAAGAAAAAGTAGCTGCCGGAACCTGGTCTTCCCTACAAGGAAGCCTGTATCTGCTCGAAGCACTCATAAAACGCAATTGAACAAGCCGCCTTATCTTTGTTCAACGAAAAACCCGTCTTATACCACATCCCAAGCCTCTTTCTCATGAGCAGCACACACCAAAAACACGCCAATTTAGCACGCCCTCAAGGTGGAAATTTCGCCCGGCACGAATGGGCCATCCTCGGAACACCTTGCTCCGAAATCAAACATTTGGCGAAAGCCCTCATCAAAACCCTCTCAAAACAGTGGAGCTGCGCCTACATCGATGCCGACCACCAGGCCAAACCCATAGAAAACCATCCTCTGGCCTTCGGAGCACAGGCCACCTATACCGATAAAATCAGCCATGACGAATGGGTTTTCCCAAGCAGCAAAAAAGACGGGAAAACGGATTACAAAAGCCTGCGTTTTCGGCAAAAGCTCTCCCTCTGCGACTTGGCCATAGTCAATGGCAACCACTTTACAGCCCAACGCCAATTGCTCGTCATCGACGCCCGAAAAAGGGAATCCCTGCAACGAAAACTCGATAGACTCTCCGCCGTAGATGCCCTGCTCTTTGCAGAAGGGGAAGAAGAAATACCCAACTACCTGACAGAGCGATTGCCGGCAATAGAGTCCATCCCCCGCTTTGCCCTCAACGAGCACCAAGCCCTGGCTGATTTTCTGCTCAAAAAAATGGAAGCTCCTCCGGTGCATGGCTTAGTCCTGGCCGGTGGGCACAGCCGCCGCATGGGGCGAGACAAGGGGCTGCTCGACTTTCACGGCAAACCCCAACGGGAATACCAATACGAATTGCTGGAAAATGTACTCGGAAAAGGCAAAGTCTTTCTCTCCTGCCGACCCGAACAGCTGAATGAAATGCCTCCCAAGCTGCAAACCCTGCCCGACAGTTTTCTGGACTTAGGGCCTTATGGCGCTCTTCTCTCTGCCTTTCGGCAAAATCCAAACGCTGCCTGGCTGGTTCTGGCCGTTGATTTGCCGCTGGCAGATGCCGAAGCGCTGCACTTCCTCTTGGAAAATCGCCGGGCAGCAGCAGGTGCAACGGCTTTTCGTTCCCCCCTGCCCCCACATTTTCCGGACCCTCTACTCGCCATCTGGGAACCCAAAGCCTATCCCGAACTACTCAAGTATCTGGCTCTGGGTTATTCCTGCCCCCGAAAAGTGCTCATCAACACCCCAACCCGGCTACTCACAGCCCCACAAGCCGAATGGCTTACCAACGTCAATAAACCGGAGGACCTGGAAAAAATCAAAGCCCGTCACGGGTGAGCGGAAACCCAAACTTCGCCGTCTTCGTACACTTCGCGCTTCCAAATCGGAACCCGCTCTTTTAAGCGGTCAATGGCATAACGACAAGCCCTGAAAGCCGCATCTCGATGGGCTGCCGAAGCAGCAATCACCACGGGTAAGGCTCCCGGCTCCAAAATGCCTATAGCATGGTGTATGGCTATGGCCTCCAAACCGAACTTGTCTATGGCCTCACGAGCAATCTCCTCCATTTCCTTTTTGGCCATAGGCTCATAGGCTTCAAACTCCAAGCGCAGCACCCGCTTCCCATCAGTCTGATTGCGCACACTGCCAACAAAAATCGTTGTGCCGCCAACTCCTACTGAGGAAACCGCAGCCAAGCAGTCTTCTACAGACAGAGGAGCCTCTGTCAATAAAACAAAAATCTGATCCCTGCCTTCCATCTGCAAACGTTTTTAGTAGGAACCACCATTCAACCTCCACTTACCGGTGGAATAACAGCCACCTCATCGCTTTCTTTAAGGATTTGCTCATCCTCGGCATAAGAACTGTTTACAGCTATCATCCAAGAGCGCAAAGTTTCCAAAGTCGGAAAATCGCGACTCAATTGAGCTTTTAAATCGGCTACCGTGGCGCCTTCCGGCAAATGAACGGATTGCTCATTGCCCTGGAAAATATCTCGAACGATGCCAAAAGCCAAAACGCGAACTGTCATAGACTCCTTCATTTCTTTTGACAAAGATAAGCCTTTTCAAAGGCTCTTCCATCCCCAAACCGAAATGGTTTGGTACATTTACAACTCAAAAAGGAACAAAAGTCAGGGAGTTTGGGAGACGTTAGCCTCCCAAACCACTTCGCCATGAATATACTCAAAACTCCAGGTAAGATGTCAAGGCACTCAACAGCGTACCCTGGTTGACAGCCCGCCCTTTGAGCGAACCGTGATGCAGAGCTACGACCTGCCAGTTTTCATCGAAAACCGGAGAACCGCTGGAGCCGGGCTCGGTATCGGTGCGATAATTCAAAAACGAACCCTGTGCACCCACTACCCGATCAAAGGCCAACTCCTTGGGACGCCCCGAGGGGTGTTGCACAATGGTCAGATAGCGATCTTCTCGGGGCTGGTACTGCAAGTTGGGTTGTAAAAAACCCCAGTTGGAAAGCGGCACCTCGGCCTCCCCTTCCTCTATCTCGAGCACGGCAAAATCCAGCTTTTGATCGCCTTGAAAGGAATCCGGTTTCAAGCGGTAAAAATACTGCTTCTTAATCTGACCATCGGCATCAGCCTCATAGTCAAAAGCCAATCGGGCTTCAGCAGCTACATCGGCACCGTTCAAAACGTGGAAATTGGTCAAAACCCGTCCTCCGCCAATCAAAAAGCCCGTACCCGAAGCTCCATCCGGCAAGAGCACTTTACACACGGCTTTACTCGCCTGTAAACCCTTTTGAAGCCAGGCAATGGGAGCCAAATTGCTACTGCCTATGATTTTTTCCCGACTCACTTCTCCTCCTTCTTCCTCGGGGATGCGCAAAGCATACGGGGCCGAATTGGAAAAATCCCTTTTGTAGTATTTGTCCAGCAAATAGAGCAAAGCCCGGTTGATTCGCTGCCGCTCCGTACGATAAGATTCACTCGTCAAAATTCCCAGGTTAAAATCCTTTTGTGCTTTGTTCAAGCGGGCAGATTGCATGACCAGCTCGTTATAACGACTGCTCTGCATTACGGGTTTGAGAAAGTCCAGTAAGTCCTCTATGACTTCTTCGGTTTCCCCCTCAGCTATCTTTTTCTTGGCTTCCGCCAAAATGGCTTGGTCAATACGCATGTTCAATTTTTTTTCAATGGCCCCAATTCCATGGAGTCGGGATCAACAAGCAAAATTCAGAAAATGGCCAAACAGTTGTTCAAATGATTTGTCTCGATAAACTCGCAGAGAAATGGTTTGGGGTGCTGACGCATCCCAAATTCCTCATTTCTCGCTGGTTTGCAAGCTCTGAGAATATCCCAAACCCTTTCGGTTTGGGATATGGACAAGAGGTATCCTTCTTTTCCATGTCTGCACATCCCCTTATTTTTGCAAATATACCCAAACCATTTTGGTTTGGGATATTTACAACTCGCAAACAGGCAAAAGATAGAGAGTTTGGGTAGCTAACGCCTCCCAAACCACTTCGCCATGAGTATATAAAGAAAAAACAACGACATGTCCAGGCACCCAAACAAACCCAACCCCTACAACGAGTATCAGCAACTGGCTTTTCACCCCTACAACGTCTTTTTGATGTTGTTGCTGGCCGGCATTAGCGCCCTTTTCCTGACGTTTTTAGGTGCTTTCATCTATACCCGCATCCAATCGGGCATGCAGCCCATGCGCATTCCCTTGCTGTTTGTCTTCAACAGCCTTTTACTCTTGGCTGCCAGCTGGGCTATGTGGCGAGCCAAACGCTCTTTTCTGCTAGACCGAGAGAAACACTACTTGCTGGAACTAAAAGCCGCCATGGGGCTGTCCGTACTCTTTCTCCTTTTGCAAAGTGTAGCCTGGGCCATACTCTTTTCTCGAAATATTTTTCCGGAAACCGATAACTCGGCTGCTTACCTCTATCTGGTATCAGGTCTTCACCTGTTACACGTACTGGCCGGCCTACCTTTTCTTTACTTTTTCACCAAACGCTCTCAAAAACAGCTGGCCGACCCGGTCAGCATGCTCATTTATTTTTCCGATCCGGAAATGAAACTCCGCCTGCGTCTACTCAACATCTATTGGCACTTTTTAGATGGCTTGTGGATTTTATTGGTCCTTTTCTTTGGCCTTCAAGGATGGATAAGATGACAGCCTGAAAACAAGAAAAAAGCGATTACAAACGAAAGCGGAGCTTGGGCTATTTTCTCAGCCCAAGCCCCGCCTCATCTATATATATCAGACAGACAAATCCTCTAAAGGAGATAATTCATCACTGGTTCGGAGCTTTGGCAAGTTGCCACATGCTTTTCACCTCTGCAGCATACTCCGTTTCCAAACGATAGTAAAGTTGCCCCTCCGACTGGAGATTAGTCAGGTCTATGGAATGATGTCCTTTGGGGTAAACGTCTTCGAAGCGATAGATGATTTGTCCCGAGGCATTCACTACCGTCAGCATCACCTTCCCTCCTTGCGGCAAATCAAAAGTTACTTGCGTAGAACCGACAAAGGGATTAGGGCTGTTCTGATAGAGTTTAAAACCTTCTACCTCTGTCTTCTGTGCTGGAGAAGCGTGCAGTTCAACAGGAATGATGATTCCGTCTCCATCGTAAGCTTCTGCCGAGATATAAGCCGAATTGATGTCCAGAAAATCGCTAAGCCAGCCACTACCTCTCGACTTAAATACCAAGCCGAACAAATCCCTGTTGCTCAAATCCGTTACACCCGAATTCGTCCATGCCGTCGTCAAAACGCCATCGGCCGTCCATTGCGTTCCAAAGTTGTCATCTTGGGATACACCGGGAATCAAGTCCTCAAGCTCCAAGACCCCGACATCAAAGGTGACGGCAAACTGATAGCCCAGCACTTTGCCCTCTTTTGCGGTAAAATGTACCTCGACAAGCTCTCCTTCGGAAATATAGCGGTCTTTCACCTCAATCAACAGACGCCCTCCTGCGCGATTATCTACAGCCATATCCAGGTTCTGTGCTGCCGAATCGTTCAAATCACCCGTTTTAACGACGATGAAATCACCCCAGGTAACGTCTTCCGTCAAATTCAAAAAACTCACTTCCTGTAGATAATTGCCCTCCTCTCCAAAGTAGAAGAAGTACCAAGGTTTTTTGTAGGGAAAAGCATTTACCTGCCCTAAAATTATTTTAGAAATAACCAGCAGGTCCAAGGTAGTAAGCGAACCCGAATTGTTGACATCTGCAGCAAACTGTTTGATGGGGCTGGTCAGAGATTGCATACCCAAAATGTGCCAGGTCAGCAAAATGGCATCAAAGCCCGTTACACCCAAATTCACTTCATCTTCTTTAACAGGCCGCAAAACGTAATCACCGCCTTCCGGAACACTAAAACTATAAAACCCGTTTTCATCTGTGTAAGTAATGTACTCACCATCGTTGAGCAAGACCATCACCCCGGCCATGGGATCACCGTCTTCCATTTCCAAAACACCGGAAATACTTACTTCTGCCTGGAGAAACGAGGAGAAAAACAAAAGCAGAACCGGTAAAAACAAAGAAGGAGCTTTACAGGGCATGCAAAAAGTAAATTTCTCTTTTTTCATAACGTACGTTTTTGATGAAGAAGGCAAAGCCCATATTCATGGGAATATTTCAAGCCATTCAAAAAAACTGAATAGATGCGACAAAGATCTGTCTTTTGGAGATAAAAATCAAGGCTTCAACCTCCTAAAAAGCAAAAAAGAGGAGATAAACCTTAAAAATCCCCGCAAAAATCGAATCATTTCTCACCAAGAAGGCTCCCTCCCATAGCCTGAGCCTCTCGACTTTTTGCTACTTGAACGCCATACTCCTGGCTGTTGAAACGCCTTAATCATCCGGGATAGCTGGCAGGTCAAACCACCCGAATGCTTACATCAATCGGCTTAAACGAGCAAAGTATAGCAAACTTATTTTCGGCTAAAAAGGTTTTGAGATAAGACAAGAGGTATGCTTTCGGCCATGCTGCTCTACAGCATTGACAAAAAACAGTGCATTGTAATAAACGGTCCGAAATTGAAGCAATGCCCGCCAAAAACCAAATATACCCAAACCGAAATGGTTTGGGATATTTACAACTCGCAAACGAGTAAAAATAGGGAGTTTGGGAGGCTAACGCCTCCCAAACCACTTCGCCATGAGCATAAAACGACTAACCCCCCCCCAGCTATGAGAAATACCATGCAGCGCTTTCCTCTCTTACTTCTGTTCTTTTTGACTTTTTTCCATCCGGCTTTCACCCAAAAGACAGCTCGGGTTTACGGAGAAGTCGTCGATTTCGTCAACCACCACCCCCTGCCCTATGCCACCGTCAAAGTGCAGGGCAGCTCCTATGGAGCTGTTTGCGACAGCCTGGGGCAATTTGAGATTTCCCTACCACCGGGCCTGTACAATATAGAAGCTTCTTACGTAGGTTACCAGGCCCTGGTTAAGCACGAAGTCAATACTTCCGTGGCCAAGCCGGTCAGCTTGCTCTTCGAATTGAAAGAAGACCGCTATGCCTTACAAACCGTAGAAGTTTTGGCGGAAGCCTACAGCCAAACTTCCGCTGCTCCACTGGCCTTGCAAAACATTTCTCTGCATGAACTGCAAAATCGCCCGGGAGCTGTGCTCGACATCTCCCGCTTCGCAAAAACCCTTCCAGGCTTCAGTCCCAAAGTTTCCTTTGGGTACAACCTCATCGTTCGGGGTGGGGCAGCTTTTGAAAACGGTTTTTACCTCGACGGTATCAAGCTACCTGCCATCACCCATTTCACGGTGCAAGGCACCAGTGGCGGTCCCAATGGCCTGATCAATGTACTCTGTCTGCGCAAAGCCCGCCTACAAACCAGCGCCTTCTCTGCCGAGCGAGGCGAAAGCCTTAGCAGTGTCATGGAGTTGAGCTCGCGCAAAGGTCGTCAAGATCGTTTTGGCGGAAGCCTGTTGCTCGGCGCCACCGATTGGGGGTTCATGCTCGAAGGCCCCATGGGTAAAAAATCCAGTTATTTGTTTTCCGCCCGTGAATCCTTCTCCCAGCACGCCTTTAAAGCCATAGGAATTCCCGTTTTACCGACCTATTCCGACGCCCAATATCACCAACACTTTCAGCTAAACAGTGAAAACGAAATAAAAGTAACCGCCCTGGCCGCTTACGACAAATACGTCCTCAACCTAACGGCCGATTCTTCCGATGCCCTGCTCTACAACACGGGCTATATACCCGAAGGCCGCCAATTCCTCTATGCCGCAGGCCTGGTGTACACACATTATCTTCAAAAAAGTACTTATAGCTTTACCCTTAGTCGCAACCACTTTTTCAATTTTGCCGAAAAATACCGGAACAACACTTATCTGGAAGAAGACCTGTTGCGTCGCTATCGCTCTGCAGAAACGGAAAACCGGCTCGAACTCAACTACAAAAGCTACCCTCAAAACAAAGAGTGGAGCTTTGGCCTGCTTCTGAATTACAGGCAAGTCGGGATGTCCGATTTTGCCATACATGCCCGATCGGCAGCCGGGCCCGACACCACTGATTTTGACAGCCAACTCCAATGGCTGCACTACGCCTTCTTTGCTTCTTACGCCCAACAATGGGACAAGAGATGGAAGGTCTATGCAGGTATGCGCTTGGAGGGCAACACCTATTCCGATTTAACGAGCAACCCGATTAAACAGTTTTCTCCCAGAGTCTCGCTGGCTTACTCTTTTGGTAGAGCTTGGCAATTGAGCTGGCATGCCGGCATTTACTATCAAATGCCACCTGCTGTTCTACTCGCCTTTCGGCAAACAAAAAGTGAATCTTCAGATCCTGGCCCGCTCATCAATCGCGATAAGTTGCGCTACATCCAAAGCCGACATGCCGGAATGAGCATAGAACACACTTCCAGCCGCGGTTATCAGCTTCGCTTGGAAGGCTTTTACAAACAATATCTCAACTATCCCCTGCTGTTGCAAGACGGCATTTCCCTGGCCAACGCTCAAGCTGATTACGTGGTAGTAGGCGACCAGGCCGCCGATGCCAGCTCCAAAGGAAGGGCCTATGGCCTGGAGTTTCAGGTGCGGCAAAAGCTGCACAAATCACTTTTTTGGAACATCAACTTCAGCTGGGTTGTCAGCCAATTCACCAATGCCGACGGGCGCTATGTTTCCTCTTCCTGGGACAACCGCTATTTTGGCAACCTCATCCTGGGCAAGCGCTTTGGAAAAAACTGGCAAGTGGGTTTACACTGGGTTTTTTCCGGAGGCAACCCCTACACGCCCTATGACGAAGAGCTGTCTGCCCTGAAGTCCGTCTGGGACATCAACCAACGCGGCCTATTCGACTACCGACGAGCAAACAGTCTCCGCCTGCCCGGCTTCCATCAACTCAACCTCCGTCTCGACAAGCAATTCGACTTCAAAAAGTGGACGCTCTCTCTTTTTCTGGATTTGCAAAACGTCTATGCCTCACCCATCCCCACCCTGCCCTATCTGACCGTCAGGCGAGATGAGCAATTTGCCCCCCTCACCAATCCACAAGACCCGCAAAGGTATTTGATGCAAACCATAGACAACCAAACGGGAAGAATCCTGCCTACCTTGGGCATCATAGCGGATTTCTAAAAACAGGAGAGGCTCCAAACCCAATGGGCGGAGCCTCTGTATTGAGGGCGGAGGAGGAGGGATTCGAACCCCCGGTGGGCGTTAACCCACGCCGGTTTTCAAGACCGGTGCATTAAACCAGCTCTGCCACTCCTCCGGTTTCGAGCTGCAAAGATAGGCCTTTTTCCAGAAAAGCAAAGAGGTTTTACACCGGCCAACCTAGATTTTGACATTCGAACAGAAACATCCCGGCACAAACCCGCTCTTGTCCAAGATTGTGAATTTCAAAACAATTGAACACAAACGTCAACAACCCGACGAAAGACTATGCAAAAAGTACCCAAGTCAACCATGGCCTGTCCAACTTTGTTTTTTCTCAAATTCACTCAAGTCCGTAGAAGCTTGAAAACCTATGCAACACCGTTTATACCCATCGCGAAGTGGTTGGAGAATGGTTCACTTGCCGTTGCGGCCTCCCCCGCCTTGCAAAACCTCGCCACAGCTCAGGCTGTGCCTACGTTTTGCCTCTTGGTGGCAACTACACCGGCGGTGTGCCTATTTTCCTCAACCACTTCTCTCCGGGTATAAATTGCCGTGTTTTTACAAATTTTTGCCCTATGCGCAGCATACTCCCTTTTTTCAGCTTGCTTATTTTTGCTTGCACTTCCACCCAACCCCCGGAGAAGGTAGGAACAAACCCAAATCTCATCAAAACCCATACCTCCATGCAATCTCCAAAAGAGACGACAACACCCGAGAAACTCGATACGGCCACCTTAGCCGGAGGCTGTTTTTGGTGCTTAGAAGCTGTTTTTGAAAAACTCGAAGGCGTCCATCAGGTCGTATCCGGCTATGCCGGAGGAACGGCAGAAACCGCCGACTACAAAACCGTGTGCAGCGGAAAAACTAAACATGCTGAAAGCGTGCAAATCACTTTTGACCCCTCTGTAATTTCCTACGAAGAATTGCTGGAGGTATTTTGGCATGTTCACGACCCCACCACCCTCAACCGCCAAGGCAACGACGTAGGCCCACAATACCGCTCTGTAATTTTTTACCACAACGAAGCTCAAAAAAGCGCTGCTGAAAAGTCCATCAAGGAAGTTGCCTCGCAAGTTTGGAAAGACCCCATCGTTACCAGTCTGGAACCTTACACGGCCTTCTTCCCGGCCGAAGACTACCACCAAGACTACTACGAACGCGTGGGTGACGGCAACCCGTATTGCACCTACGTCATTTCTCCCAAAGTGCAAAAGTTCAAAAAGATGTTCAGCAAAAAGCTCAAGGAGTAAACCCTTTTTCCCTCAGCGAACAAGGCCTGCTGCCCCTTCCTCGACTTTTTGCAAAAACAGGTTCAGCGCTTTGCGCTTTTTGTCATCCAAGACGTATTGAATGTCTTGAGCGAAGTACTGTTCCAAATCAAACTCATAAGCAGGTTGGGGCAGCAGGCACAAGAGCTCCGAGAGGGAATCCAACCCCAAGCGCAGAGCCTCATCAAAGCGCCGAATGAAATTTGGCGAAAGCCGCACCACACTCACCCAGGCAGCAAAGACAAAGGGCAGGCCCGTCATGTCTTTCCATGCTTCCGCCAAATCATAGACATAGGGATAGCGCCCCGCCAGCCCCATGGTCCGGTCGCCGATGATAAGCCCTGCTCGGGTAAATTCTATTTTGGCTTCGTAGCCCGGCTTGGTCGAAATGAGCTGAGGAGAAGCGTGCCAATAATCTCTCAATAGGATTTTCACCAACTCCACCGAAGTGCGGGAGTGGTAGTCCAACATCAAATGCGTTACCTCCTCTATGGGGCAATGGCTGTAAACGCAAACCGTACGCACCGGGCCATCGGCTCCGATACAGAAATCGGAGACAAGCTGAGCCCGGGGGCCTAATTCCGGAATGGCTGCCACGGGAATCAAGCCCAAGTCCACTTGCCCTTGTCGAAGTTGATCGGCACAAACCGAAGGAATTTCCAGGCGTAAATCCAACCAATCGGAAGAGCCGGCTTTAAACAGGCCGTAGAGAAAGGGTTTGGTGTTGAGGTAGCTGACCGCCACCGTTTTGATGCGCTGCATGAAAGCTGCTTTAAACGACAGGCAAAGCCGTATAGCCTTTGAAATCGTCTTCGGCTTCAAAAGTGTGGTTTCGGTAATCCCGCACCCATTCGTAGAGGGAGTTGCGTTCCACGGCTTCCCGGCCGGCCGAGCGAATCAGTTCGACCAACTCCCGGGTGCTCATAGCAGGGTTTTGCTCCTCAGCCCCTGCCATGGAATAAATTTTTGTGGTATCGTCTATGGTACCGTCGATGTCGTTCACCCCCATTCCCAGGGAGATGCGAGCCGTTTCGCGCCCGATCATGGGCCAGTAGGCCTTGATGTGGTTGAAGTTGTCGAGATAAATGCGCGAAATGGCGTAATTGCGCAAATCTTCTATGACGGAGACTTCCGGCAGGTACGACATCTCGTTGTTTTGATTGCGAAATTTCAACGGTATAAAGGCCTGAAAACCGGAGGTTTCGTCTTGTAGGCGGCGCAAACGTTCCAAATGATCTATGCGGTGGGCAAAATTTTCGATGTGGCCGTAGAGCATGGTCGCATTGGAGCGCATGCCCAAACCGTGCCAAATGCGATGGATGGCCAGCCACTCTTCGGCCGAGCACTTGCCTCCTGCAATTTGGTCGCGTATTTCGCTATCAAAAATTTCCGCTCCGCCGCCGGGCATGGAATCCAGGCCGGCTTCTTTCATGGCAGCCATGCCTTCTTCATAGCTCAACTTGGCCTTCTTGAAAATGTAGTGATACTCTACGGGTGTTAAAGCTTTGATGTGCAAATCCGGGCGATGTGCCTTGATGCTGCGAAACAAGGTGGTATAGAAGTCGAAATCGTACTGAGGCATGACACCCCCGACGATGTGCACCTCGGTTACCGGTTTGCCGTCGTATTGGCGCAGCATATCCATGATTTCTTCCAGGCTGTACTCCCAACCTTCCTCTCGGCGCTTGTACTTGCGCGAATAGGAGCAAAAGGCACAGGTGTAGAGGCAAACATTGGTAGGCTCAATGTGAAAATTGCGGTTGAAATAGGTGATGTCGCCATGGCGCTGTTCTCGCAGGGCGTTGGCCAGTACAGCCAGATAAGAGAGGCTTCCCTCCTCGTAGAGCAGCAGGCCTTCATCAGGCGTAATTCGCCGTTCTTGAGCAACTTTCTCTGCTATTTGCCGCAAGGCCGGTGAGAGTTGTTCATCGCGCAGCAGACGTTCGACGGAAGAGACGGAAGCGTTCATAAGGCATGGATTTGGGGCAAAATTAGCGAAACTCATCGGCTCCGAACAAAGAAAAGCGCGTCTGCCCGTATTTGCGCTCTTCCAAAAAGCGGGGGTGTTGGCCGAAATCTCGCCGGGCATCGTGTTCTACCACCAACAAACCGCCGGGATGGAGCAGCTTGCGCCTAAAGATGAAATCGATGAAAAGTTGCATGTCGTCCCGTTCATAGGGAGGATCGGCAAAGATGTAGTGATAAGGCGGATAAGCGCGCTGCAAGAAGCGCAAGACGTCCTCCCTTACGGCTCGAAAAGTTGAAGTTTCGCCCAGTTTTTCGCTAAACTCACGCACGTATTGCACACAGCCCGGATGTCTGTCCACATAGGTCACATCCGGGCAGCCTCGAGACAACAGCTCAAAAGAATGACTGCCCGTACCCCCGAAGAGATCCAAAGCGCGTATTTCCCGAAAATCCAGTCGGTTCGCCAAAATGTTGAAGAGCGATTCCCTGGCCGAATCCGTAGTCGGCCGCGTAGGCCAGCGATTGACCGGTGGAAAATACTTACGCCCCCGATGCTTACCTGCAATAATGCGCATAAGCCGTAGTTTTCACAAGATTACAAAACAGAAAGCAGAAAAGTTTTGTACTCTGCACACTCCGGTCGAATTTCGGCGAAATAAGGCCGAAGAGCGTTCAACAAAGCGGATTGCTCTTCGAGCATCCCACTGAAAAAAATAGGGTTTTTGCTTCTGTCCAAACCACTTTGCTCAAAGGCCAGCGAGGTGTAGTAGAGGCTGTCGGTGGGTTTTTCCCAGCGAAAAGCATTAAAAAACAGTAGATTCTCGTATTCCAAGACTGCGAGATAGAGCCTGTGCCCCAGCAAGCTGAAATGCAAGCGAGCCCCTTCTTCCCGGCGCTTTATCCAATGCCTCAGGGTAGCTGCTCCGGTATGCGAAAAAACCGCTGTGGGAAAACGAGTAGAGAAGAGGCGCAACAAGTCGTTGTCCAAGGCATAGACAAAGGCCGTTCCCAGCCATTCGATCACTTCAGCCTGTAAGAGATCGGAAGGCCCCAGGGGCAACAATTTTTGCAGATAGCTGCGCTTGTGTTGCAAACTAAACAGGCGTTTGGGCAAAAGGGTAAAACGCGGGCTTGCAAAACCTATACGCACCGAAGAAAGCGGCACATTCCAAAAATCTTCTTGTTCCAACCAAGTTCGAAGGTTTACCAAAGAACGGGGGGATTCTCCCGGCACATCGGTTTCCATTTGCCGCAAGGCTACCCATTGGTTGCCATCCCAAAGCCCATAAAGCAAACTGTCCACCCCAAGCAGGATGGACAGTTTGAAGGCAGCAGGGCTGTGGGGCGTCGAATCGAGAAATTTGATGTCTTCGACTCGATTCATTCCCAGTTGCCACTGAGGTTAGGTGCGTTTCGATCGCCGAACTTCAGATAAGAATTCGGGTCGTAATTTTTGTCGTATCGCGTATAGGAAGGGTTGCCGTATTTGCCCATGAAGACATAACGCGGAATACCTACTTCGACCACCGGCACCAGGGTATTCTGATACGTGATGGTATCCGCAAAGATTTCGAACTGGGCCGTATCGTTAAACGGCACTTTGGGTAAGGCAGCCAGGTCTATGCCCAAAGCTCTTACGGAATCTATGGCCGATTTAAAAATGGTATCGTAGCGAACGGCATCGGCATTATTCGGGTCATCCGGATCGCCGAAGACCTGAACGATTTTAAACTTTTCGTGCTCCAAGACATAACGCAGGGTATCGAAGTTGGGGGCAAAAGTGCCCGTAATACCTCGATAAAGTTCCTGGGCTGTGCGAATTTGCTGAAGTTTTGAAATGACGGCCAATTCTCTGCGATTGCGCTCTTTTTGAAATTTAATGGGTTCCTCAATACTGCGGTACAAAACCCATAGGAGAAAAACCGTAACCAAAACCAGAATGAGGTTAATAATTGTTTTCATGTTTCACGTTTGTTTGCTGCAATGATAACACATTTGTCCGAGACCAAAAAATCCCCGCTCAACAGGTTTGCGCAGTTCGAAACGCAAAAAAAGCAAAAGATTTGATAACAAGGAGCATTTTCAGGGATTTATTTTGTGCCTTTCGGCAAATGTATAGCCACTTTTCCACAGAGGAGAGCTTCTGCTTCGTTTTCGCTGTTCTTCGGCGGCTCTCACAGTGCCCAACGCACTTCCGGGCTTACGTCTTGTCCACAAAATTCACCGGCCAGATACTTGTAATAAGCAGCTATGCCAATCATTGCGGCATTGTCGGTACAATACTCCAGGCGGGGAATATAGACCTGCCACCCCCTTTTCTCACCTTCTCTTTGCAAAGCTTTTCGCAAACCGGAATTGGCGGAAACACCCCCTGCTATGGCAATTTCGGAAATAGCCGTTTCGCGAGCTGCCCGCTTAATTTTCGACAGCAAGATGCTGACGATGCGCTCCTGTACGGAGGCCGCTATATCAGCCAGGTTTTCTTCTATGAAATTTGGATTTTTTGCCGTTTCATCGCGCAAGAAATAGCGAATGGCCGTCTTCACTCCGCTAAAGCTAAAATCCAAGCCTCTGATTTTGGGCTCGGGAAATGAGAACCTGGCCGTACCTTGTCGAGCCAGTCGGTCTATTTCCGGCCCTGCCGGATAGGGCAAGCCCATCATCCGCCCGGCCTTGTCGAAGGCTTCCCCTGCAGCGTCGTCCAGTGTCTGCCCCAAAACTTCCATATCCAAAGGCGCCCGCACCAAGACCATTTGGGTATGCCCACCCGAGACGGTCAAACACAAAAAAGGAAAAGAGGGCTTCGGTTCTTCAGCAAAATGAGCCAACACATGGGCCTGCAGGTGATGCACTTCAATCAAAGGTATGCGCAAAGACAAAGCCATCGCCTTGGCAAAAGTAACCCCTACCAGCAAAGAGCCCAACAAGCCCGGCCCTCGCGTAAAAGCCAGGGCGGAAAGCTGCTCCTTCTTTACCGAGGCACGCTCCAAAGCCAAATCCACCACGGGGATAATCTGTTGAAAATGAGCCCGAGAAGCCACTTCGGGAACAACGCCACCATAGGCCCTGTGCTCCTCCTGACCGGCCGTAACATTGCTCAAAACCTCTCCATCTCGAATGACTGCAGCAGAAGTGTCATCACAAGAAGACTCTATGGCCAAAAGGTAAATCGACATGGCACGTTTTTTGGCAGCTTATCAAAAAGGCTTAATAAAATGAGAAACAGTATAAGCATGCAAAATTAGCCTAATTCGCTAAAAAAAACTACCTTTGCCAACACCTAATATCCCCAAGCCCTTAGGTTTGGGAATATTAGGACAATTGCAAACGCTTAAAGATAAAGTGAAACCTTGGGGATGCCGAGGTATCCTTGCCCGCTTACCTGCCCGTCGATTGGAAAGGCGCAGGTAGCCCCAAGCCACTTCGCCACGAGTACAAATCATGAGGCCCAAATTGCCCAAGACCCTTTCGAAAAACACTAAGCCCTTACTGCTGATAGCAGGATTAGCCTTTCTCATAGCAGCTTCTTATCATTGGTTCTTCAAAGGCAACAACAACCAACGCATCCCCCGAGAGGTACAAATCACCTTCAAAGATGCCGAATTCAAGCCCGAAATAGACGAGGACCTCTCCCTGGAAATACTCTCCCATCCGGAAAACCATCGCAAAGAATTCGACGAGCTGATCTACAGTTTCAACACCCAAATGCTGCAACACGTGAGCAAACGCATGGGCCTGTCCGACAGTTTACAACTGCTCGTCCTTCAGGAATACGACAAACACCATCCTTATTTGCGCAAGCTCTACTACAAAGACTTCTCCAGCCTGCAAGACAGCACCTCCGAACTCTACGACAAGTGGTACAGCGACAGATATACCTCTACAGTGGATTTCTTTGAAGAGGTCATGTCCAAATACGCCTGTTTTGTCGTCAACCAGGTTATGGCTTCCGTGCTCGAAATGACAGACGGCAAAATCACCGTATTGGGCACTAAGTCGGAAACGCCCTGCGGCGTAGCCATGCAAGAAGCCTTGGCCCCCTTGATTAAGCGCCTGAAAGCCAGTGCCGAAATTCGAGACTTCAGCGAATCCAAAGGCCTGCTAAAAGAACACATAGAAAAAACGGCAGCTCAACTCATCACCTACGAAGTGAAAAGCAAAAAAGGACTGAACAAACGCATGGTCACTTCGCTTTTTGGCATTGACGTTTCTTCCACCGAAGTGGAAATTACTGCCCTAAGCGTAGCTAAAATCGGCTTCGACTTAGACAAATATTTCAACATTTCCATAGACCAAAGAAAAAAGCAGGTGGTAATCTCCCTACCCCGGCCGGAAATCATCGCCCACGACGTGCATACCCGAATAGACAAACTGGACGTCGGCTGGTGGCAAGGCATAGACAAAGAGGACATCAACAAGGGTACCAACCTGCTGCGCAGGGAGTTTCGCCGAGAACTGCGCCAAAGCGATGCCTTCGACAAAGCCAAACAACAAGCCGAAGAAGTGATGAAGAACCTCGTGGGACCTGTCATACAAGCTCTGGCGCCTGACTACAAGCTGAAGGTACGCTTCAGAGTAGCACCCGATCAATTGATTACAGGACAACCGGACCCCTCCACCAAGCAAACTACAAATTCCAAAACCGAAAGCGTTACAGGCAACTCAACGTCTTGGTAAAAAGTAGTACAAAACTCAAAACAACAACATGCCGGAACAAATAAAAAAAGTATTCGCCATCGGCTTTTTCCTGCCCTTGTTCTTTTCCTTTTTTTCCTGCCAAAACGAACAACCCACAGGCAAAGAACCTGTCTTGGACTTTGTGGACCTCAGCCGCGTACCGGACAAGGACATTTATTTTGAATGTCAGGACATCACCCAAAAGCAAGATGCTACGGCTCATCACGAATTGTTCCTGATCGTTGCCGACAACAAAACCAAGGTGGGGGAAATCGAAATTTGCGAAGTACTCCCACCCGAGCAATACACCCGACATCAAATCCCGACTGAAGCCATTCAAGCCGTAGGCGGTCTGTCGGGCGACACCTATTCTTTTGTGTATGCCGTTCGGGATAAAGGCGATAAACTGCTGGTGCGACAAGGCAGCTATAGCCCAAATCAAACCGACAGCAGCTACCATTACCGCACCATTCTCACTTTTTCGGGCAACGAACTCTCCGCCAACCCGGAATTTAACCCTGCTCAACTTACCGGAGTGTACGGCTTCGAAGAAGACCAACACGCCTGGATGCTCTTCATCAGCATGAATCGACAAACCCTCACAGCTCAACTCTTTGAACTGGACCAAGCCCTCCCCGACTTCGCTGAAATTGCCGATGTTCTCAAAGAGGGTCATGCCATTCCCGAACTCCTGCACAGCTTTCGCCTCAACACCCAAGACCTCAGCTTCACCTACAAGGATGGGCAAGGCAAAATCGTCTTACCGGAAAACGGCCCCATAACCATCGTGTTTTCCGACAAAAAAGACAGCAAGGGAAACCCGCTCACCTTAAAAAAACTAAAATAAAAGTTCTTCCCGCCTATCCAAACGCTCTCCGTTCAGATAGTCTTAGAGCACACCACTTTTCTCAACGAAAGGACTTAGACCCGAAGAACGGGCCTAAGTCCTTTTATTATTGGGAACACCACATCTGCTTACTCACTCAAAACTGCAAACTTAATAAAGTGCAATCCCGATTCTTCTCTCAACTCAAGTACATAAAGACCTGAAGACCAGCGATACACCGGAATGCGCAACATTTTACCGGAAAAAGCCGGATTAAAATACACCTCCCGACCAGAGCTATCCAATATGCGCACAGCTACAACCGAAGTTGTTTTATCCAACTGCAAAGTCAGTTCATCTCCAACCGGATTGGGATAAAGTACGGGCTTACGGTTCTGCCGCTCATTTACACCTGTTACGATGATTTGCACGCATTCGGAAGTTTCGGAACACATGCCCTGCGTAACAACTACCGCATATGTTCCCGTTGCCGTAGCTGTATAAGTTTGAGCTGTTGCTCCCGGTATGGGTGCTCCACTTGTGCAATCTATCCACTGATAGCTGGCTCCTGTCTCTGCCACCGTCATTTCAGCTCCATCTACCTGCAGAGAGACATCAATGTCCTGCAAAACACAACTACCTTCAAAAACGCGTACCTGGCCGGATTCCAGTCCACCTCCATCGTTACCAAGTGCACCGACTGCGACAATCATACCATTAGCACTCAGACTTACCGATTCTCCACTCTCATCATAAAGCCATTCTCCCTCTATGGGATCTCCAAAGGATTCCCAGGCTCCGTTTTCATAGTTGAGCAATCTCACATAACCGGCATCCTCTCCGTTTCCATCGTGTTTTTTGGCGCCTGTTGCCAGAATCGAACCATCGGCACTCAAAGCCAAAGAATAACCCAGCAAGTCACCGGCTGCTTCACCCTCTATAGCTTGCCCCTGAGCCACCCAACTTCCACCCTCATAGGCAAAAACTTCTACCCTGCCGGAAGAATTCCCCGCCGCTCCCGTAGAGCTGGGTGCTCCGGCTGCCAAAATCGTACCATCGGCACTTAAGCTCAGCGAATACCCCAACAAGGTGCTTTGGTTACTGCTTACAGGGGGCCCCGACAACACCCAAGATGAAGAAGTCTGATCGTATTGGTACACATATACTGCTCCTGAATAAGGCCCGCTTATGCTGCTGTAGGGCTCCCCTACGGCTAAGATCATCCCGTCACCGCTCAAACTCACCGACCAGCCAAAAGTCCCTTCAAACACAAAACCGGAAAGACTTTGACCTCGCTGTACCCATTCACCGCTTTCATAGGCATACACCCGCACCTCACCTTCATCTTCGGTCGAACCATCTACGCCGGGCATGCCCACAGCCAAAACGGTTCCCGATGCATCCAAAGCAATGGAGCCTCCCGAAAAGTCATTCTCGTGTTCTCCTATCCCTGTCAGTCCTATGGACTGCCAAGTATTGTCCTCATACGCATAAATGCGAACATAACCAGCAGCCCCAACACTATCTACATAACCTCCCGGCACACCTACGGCTAAGATGCTGCCATCGGCATTCAAAGCTACAGATCTACCCAAAAGGATATCACCGGCTCCTCCTTCAAGAACATCACCCAAAGGTTGCCAAGAACCATTGAAGTAGGAAAAAACACGCACGTAACCCGCATCGTTTAAGCCCTTAGGTGCTCCCACCGCCAAAATCGTCCCATCGACATTAAGGCTGCAAGATCGCCCGAAACTGTCACCTCCATGATCGCCGTCTAAATCCTGACCGAGTTGAGCCCACTGGGCCTGTAAACCCAAAACTGTAAAAGAACAGAAAAACAAAAAAGTAAACCATGCTTTCATCACGAGATTTTTTAGTGTAAACAAATCAGTAGTTTATTCAAGCCAAAGAGCTTGGAGAATAGCCGATCTCCCCCAATATTCAAAGTACAAGAATCCCGGACAACTACAGCCACAGCCCCTTTCTATATTCAACCCGAATCTTAACTTAAACACCTTAAAGCTTAAAAACAACAGCTCTGTATTTTTTCTCACCGCAGCAGCACCAGCTCGCCATTTCGCATTTCCTCCTCTCCCGACAAAGTATTTACGTAGCGAAACAGATACACATAGACAGCTGAGGGTGCGGGATGGCCATGGTGGTCATTGCCATCCCAGGCAAAAGGAGGCTCAAGCGATTCGTACACCATGCCTCCCCAGCGATCATATATCTGCAAAGACAAAGCGCGGTAGTCTTTGCCTTGCGGCAAAAAGACATCGTTCAGACCATCTCCGTCCGGGGAAAAAGCCGTAGGAAGGTAGATCCGCGAAATACAGTCGCTCAGCTTCAAAACAAAAGTATCCTGCAACGGGCAACCGAAAACTTCAGCAGACACCACATACGACCCTTCATCCTGAAGCGAAAAAGAGGAGCTGGGGTTTGGTGAAATCTCCGGAAGAAAAAAATTCTCCGTGTACGGACTTTGCGGCAGCAACTCGTAGGGCAAGTGCTGTTTGCAATACACCGTGTCTGCCGGCAAAATCAAAGGCGGGCCTTCTGTCAACAAATCATCCAAAAAGCGCAATTCCACCGTATCCCGCAAAGAGCAATATCCATCCGTGCCCTCCAACCAGTACAAGCCCGGTTCATTTACTGCCAGCACCGAATCCGTCGAGCCCGTACTCCACATCCAATCTTGCAACGGCCTACTGCTGTGCCCCTCCAACAAAACCGGAAATCCCTCCTCTTCGCAAACGGACAGCACTTCCTCTTCAAAAAAGTTTTCCAAATCCGGCAGAACTTCTATCTGGCGGCTATAGCTGTAAGCACATCCCAAAAACCAAACCGTCTGCGTCAACACATAGCTGCCTGGTGTGGTAGTTTTATAGAGAAAAGTCAAAGAATCATGTAAACTAACCGACACTCCGGGGCCTGAAAGATGCCACAACAATGCATTAGCATCTTTATTAAAAGTCTCTTCAGTTTTAATGCTATCTCCTACACAAAGTGTATCCGGTAAATAAAAAAAGGCCGAGGGGGGCTCTGGTGCTTGACAAACCGAAGAAAAGTTTAGATACAAAGTATCCTTAACCATAGGCACATTGACCAATGAATCAAAGGTTGACTCTTCTACAAAAATAGTATCAAAAGGCAAGTTAATATCCAAAACATTCAAACAGGTAGGATACACATCACAATCATTAAGCAGGCCCAAAGAATCCGTACGCGCAATAGTCATTTGATAAGAAAGCATTCCATTTGTTTCCACTCGAAAGCTGCTGCCGAGAACAAGTCCACCATTGGGAGCCACGTCGAGTTCCGGCTCATTAAAAGGATACCCCCGCTGCTCTACTATCTCTCCGTTTTCATCCAAAGAAGCCAGTATAACGGGAAAAATACCCGTAGTCGAATAACCTAAAGAAAGCCCTCCGTTTTCTTTTACGGCAAAGTCTGCTGCTTGATATTCAAAAGCATCACCATAAAAGAGCTTAGCCCATACAGGTTGTAATGCAGCATTCAATTTAGCCAAAACAACATTGCTGTTATTTCCCGTCAACTGTTCATATTGGGGTTCATCCGAAACTTTTCCCAAAAGGAACAATTCACCATCTTTTAAAGCTAAGCGATAAAAAAATCCAAGATCTAAGCTCCTTGCTGCTATGGGAGTACCATCTGATTGAAAACGCACTACAAAACTTTCACCCATCACCTCTGTGCCCGATATGCCAAAATGTAATAAGGCGACAAAAGTGTTTGTCGATTCATCATACTGCAGTTCATCTATAGATGCATTAACCGAAGGGGATTGTGGCCTTGCAAAATAAAACCCTCTTCCCCAAAAAACATCTCCTGAAGATCCCATTTGATAAAAGTTGACTTGAGAAGCATTACAAGAAAGAAAGATATTTCCCGATGGATCGACGGCAAAAGCACTGGAAAGAATAGTTGTATTTCCCCCTACAGCCTTAGCCCAAAGAGCGCCGCTTAACACATCATAATGTATCAATAACGGAAATCCTCCGAAAGAATCGTGAAGTAAGATAATTTGGTTCTCCTCATAAACCATCTTCCTCAAAAATTTAAACAAAAAACCATTGCTGTCCATGGGCCTCATACGTATGGCTGCCGGTTCAAACACATCTGCATCCAAGGGGAACAAGAGTAAAAAAGGTGCATTCAACAAATAGGGAGGATCATAAGAGGCTATAACGATCTCACCACTTTCATCAAGCGCTACTCCACCCAGACGACGCCCTGTAGCATCAGCACTTAACTGAAAAGGCTGCTGTGCCAAAACAACCGAAGAACAACAAAATAAGAAAAAAAGGTACAGGCGAACCATCGCTTTTCTACTTAGTATCAATCAGGTAAGGAGGAGAGTGCTTAAACACCCTCCCCGAACAAGCTCGTCAATTAATTAATGTTATTCTTGGCTTACAACCACAATCTATTAACTCTACCGAAGCAGAAGCAGTCCCTCCTGTATGTTTCAACGTAAATGGAGGAGATACATACGTTGCAGGACTTCCCTCCTTAAAAGCATTTTGGTGCCCCACAGTCACTTTTTTATCGCGCCATAGGGCTTCTTGCTTCACTGCTTCATCTCTCATCTGTTCTTGCAAAGAAACAAGGGGTTTCCCTTCCTTTCCTCCCCTTAGCAGTTCATTTCTTTCCCTACAAGCCGTAAAGACAAACATCAACAAAAGGCCAATTAATCCATACAGCCTAAGACTGAAGACTGAAGATTGAAGATTGAAGATTGAAGATTGAAGATTGAAGATTTTTCATAACACCAAGATTTACAGTTAAGCAATAATTACCGCTACAAAGATAAACAAATTTCGACAAAAAACAACAGCTCTGTATTTTTTCTCACCGCAGCAGCA
>JALSKB010000015.1 GCA_026989035.1 Saprospiraceae bacterium
GTTTAAACGGACTACCTTGAATGTCCAATTGAGCATTTACTGTTCCCACGGTGTTTTCTATGGATGCCTTCAGCCAGTATTCCAGGATGTTCAGCGGATAATTGGCCATCTCGGCCTGTAAGTCCAGCGTATTGGCCTGGTGTTTGCCGTACTGTCGGTTGCGGGCGATGAAGTATTGAGGCAGGTAGTAATAGCCCTGAACCTTGAGGTAGCGGGCATTGCGCTGCAAATTGATGTAGGTGCTGAGTCGGTCGCGCAGATCGGGGGCTGCCAGCTCAATATCCAATTTTCCCCAATCATCTCCATTGATTTGAAGGCCGGGAGCGTGCAAGTCAAACTCGAGATTTTCCATTTTGAAAAGATTCTCTACCACTAGGCCTGCATCAAATCTTCCCTTGAAATTTAGTTGTTCGTAGTCCCAAATTTGGTCGATGAAATCAAAGTCAAAGTTTTTGAAGTAGAGCCCCAGGCCTTTGTCTTGGATGCTTTCAAGCACCATGGTGCGCAAGCCGCTGGAAAGGACGAAATCTCGGGTGAAAATGTAGTCTTTGCCGAAGCGCAGGAAGTTGTTTTTTCGGACGTTCCATTTTTCGTGCCAGATGACGAGCTCCGAGTCGTCGAATCGCAGTCCGAAGTCGTTCCCTATGGGAAAGAGTTCGCCGTCGAGTTCCAGGTTGTTGAGCACTTCCGTGAAATTGTGGGCTGTGAGGCCAAAGCGCAGGGTATCTCCGTAAAAATAGCCCAGCAAGTTGATAGGGGCTAGTTCGAGTTTCTCGTTCAATTGGGTGTTGAAGATGTTGAAATCCAGGGTGGCATCAGGGCCTTCAGCCTGAAAATCGGTGACGATGTCGTCGAACGAGATTTTGTTCCATCGGAGTAGAGGGATGTTCAACAGCAAGGCCAGATTGTCCTGTTTGCCATCGTATTGCCCCGAATACTTCAGGCCTTTAGGTAAAGATAATTTTGGAGAGAGCAGTTGTTCGAAGCCCCGACTATTTAATATCTCGAGTTGAAAATCGAACGCATAGGGATGTTCTTGGTGGCGCAGACTATCCACAGGTAAACCCACAACTGAGGCAAAGTGGGGATAATGTCGGTGGGCAAAAGAAAAGAAAACTTGTGGCAGGGTTTCCAAATCGTAATGACCTGTCATTTCGCCTTGCATCAAATCGGAGGTGATGCTTAGATGGCGGCTGGTATCCGAATAAATTTCGGACTTGATCTGCATGGAATCCATACAATAGTTGGCCTCGGTAGTGCTGAGGTTGAAATCGTGTAAATCGATTTGCCCATAGACGGAAGAGAGGTCCAAATTGTGCAGGTCTATATCCATTTTAACGGCCAGCTCGTAGTCTTTTTTCGACAGGTTGAGTTTCTTGAGCCGGATGGAACGTATGTCCGCTGTAAAATCCAGCATGGGCTCTTCACCCGTGAAATCGATGGAGCCTTTAAAAGAGAAATCTATGTTGGGGTCGTGGATACTGAAAAGGCCGTCGAAGAGGTTTTGGTTGATGCGGCCTTTCATGTCTAAGTCGCGATAGATGTAGCCGCGAATGTCGAGGCTGTCGAGTTGAGCTTGCAGCTCGGCAGAAGCCGTGTTTGCCGAAAGGCCGTGGCCGTTGATGACGCGGGTAGATCCGGTCATACGACCTATTTGTTTGTTTCCTGTCCATCGTCCTAAATCAAACCCTATGAGATCGAGCTTTCCGGAGTAATCGGCATTTTCCAGTTTGTCGGGCAAGACCATGCGCAGGTCCATGACAGCTCTGCCCAGTTGGGTGTTGAGGTCTCCATGAGCTACAAAGTCCTGGAAAAAGCCGTCGAAACTTCCGGAGAAGTTGAGGTTGCCCAATTTGTCGTAGTTGGGTGGGAGATCGAATTTAGGCAAGAGTTGACGCAGGGCCGTGATGTGGGTGTTGAGCTGTTCCAAGGAGATGTTTAAGCTCTGTTGCCCGGGTACGGAGAGGTTGAAGGAGTTGAAGCTGCCCCGCAAATAGGTTTGACCTGCGAGATTCATTTCCAGATCGCGTCCTCGCAGGCTGTTTACGCGGCCGGATATTCGGCCGCTAAGGTCTATGGTTTTGTAGCGATTGTCTTTGAAGAAAGTATTGTTTTCCAGTGGTGGAGCAAAAGTCATGATGTCTTCCAGAGCGACGGAAGAAGTATTGATTTTGAAATCCATGAATACTTTGTCAGGAAATTCAATGAAGTCGGCGTAACGGCGATATTTGAGTCGCAGGGTGTCGCCCAAGCTGCTGTAGGGGGTCTGCAGCAGCAGTTGGTTAATCTGGACTTGTCGGGGTGAGACCAGCACTTCATTTGCCGAAAGGCTCTCACACACGAAGCCGCTTTTTGCGCGAAAGCTCATGTCATCGACTCCTGCGCGAAAGGTGTCTCTGCTGTACTCAAAGCATTCGAGCCGAATGTTGATGTCGGACACGTCCATGTGTTGATAATCCAATACGTCTTCTCTTTTGAGCCGCTCGGGTTCGCGTCGATAATTGTGCAGCTGGAAACTGCTGTTTTGCAATTCCAAATTTTCGACGTATAGGTCAAAGGGCAACAGGGGAGTAAAGGGCTCTTCGCTTGGATGCGGTTGATCGGCCGAAAGTGGGGGAGAGGGAGGGCCCCAGGCAGCAGGTCTGAGGGCCGGGTACATATCAATGCCCAGCCGGAATTGATCGAGTTTGATGTTGTTTAAAGCTATGATGCCTTGCGGCAAATTGAGCTCTGAGAAAGTGAGGAAGCCCTGCCCTAAAAAAAAGTGTTGGTTTTCTCCTTTAAGGCTGTCTATTTTTTCAAAAGCGACGTTTTCCAGTTCTACGAAATAAAGCTGAAAGTCAAAGGGCCTTTTTTTCCGGATTTGGGTGCTGTCATAGGGCTGTTGTTCCTTTTGAAAGTGTTCTTTGATGAAGGCCAGGTTGGTGTTGAGGCGTACGGTGTCTCTTCGGAGAAAAAAACGCACCTCTTTGAGGTGAATGCCCTCTATGGTAATGTGTTTTCTAAGCAAGCCGGGCAGTCCGTTTTGCAAGATGAGAGATATTTCTCCGGCATAGAGCAAGGTGTCTTGGAGCGGGTCTTCGATATAGACTTCTTTAAGGTTCCACTGGTTGAAGAGCAAAAAGCGAAAACTGCCAATCTCTACTTTGGTGTTGAGTTCTTCGGACAACCATCGGGCGGTTTGCCTGCTCATGTAGTTTTGAACGAAGGGAAGTTGGAGAAACAGCCAAAGAGCAATGACCAATGCCATGAACCAGAGGAATACCCGCCACAACAGCTGTGGCAAGCGGTGCAAGGCGCTGTGCCGTTTGGAGCTGTTGTGGTCTTGAGGTGTAGTTGAGCTCATAGTACGTTCTCAGGCTGTGGTATGTTAGGTCTTTGCTCTCTTTTTTTTGAGAAAAAACTAAGCTGCCAAGGATTTTGTTTTTTTTAGCCTCAGCTTGTGCTTTTGGCTTTCCCGAACTAAGTGTTTTTTCCCTTGTAGGCAAGTGGTTTGCACTTATTTCTTGGCCGAATAAACTCAAAGGTCTCCGCTTTGTACTGCTTGACTGCTTTGAGCAGGCTCTGACCACTTAGCTTAGCGTTTATACTCATGGCAAAGTGGTTTGGGAGGTGTCAGCCTCCCAAACTCCCTATCTTTTGTCCGTTTGCGAGTCGTAAATATCCCAAACCATTTCGGTTTGGGCATAAGTACATGTTTTGAACGTTTGTTGCGAAAGGATGTTGAACGTTTGCCTGGAAAACAGCATTTTGACTTTCATTCTTTGGGCGTAAAGGTGATGACAAGGAGGGGGTTTTGTAAAAGGCTATCTTTTCGCAGGTAGTCTTCGGCTTGATCTTTTATTTTTTCAGCTTGCTGTGGATGTGCTAAGGGCGTTCCCAAAATGAGCAGGTAGTCGTCTTCGCCCAGAGGGAAATCTGCATCCAGACAATGGGCGGGTAGGATTTGGGCATTTATCCCGTGCAGTTGCAGCTTGTTTTGCACGCGTTGTGCATCCTTTTCCTGGGGCCAGATGCCATAGACGATTGCTATAGCCGGAAATTTCCAGCTCGAAAGGAAGGCACAGGGGTTTTGTTCGATCGTAGAGAGCGGTGGAGGAAGCGTATCGGAAAGGGAAGGGACAGGTGGGGGTAGAGGCGGTAGAATTTTCTTTTTTCTTTTGCGAATTTGGAGCGTGATAGGGTCTATAAATTGTGTGGAATCGAAGAGGAAAGGCAGCTTGACAGGCCAGAATGGGGTGTCCACATAGGGCGTTTCCAGCAGGTAGTAGGGGCTTTCTTGCCGGCTTTTCCAATTTTGAAGCTCTGCGGTATGCGAACTTTTTCGGGGGCCGGGGCGCTGCAGCCAGTGTTGATAGATGATGAAACTTATGGTAAGGGCGAAGAACAAAGACAGCAGGAAGGGTATCAAAACCGGTCGATAGAATTGAGTTCGTTGGCCGATGTTTGATGCGAGTTTGCTGCTTTTTACTTTGTCTAAGCTGCCAGTAAGGGTTTTTGACAGGGCTTTGGGTAGCAGTTTTCTGTGGAGACGGCGGTCTTCTCCGGTTTGTTCGCGGGCAGCGGTAAGCAGAGGGATGACTTCTTTTTTTTCTGTAATGAGCAGCAGGCCCGTTCCGTTTTTTGAGGCTTGTCTGTGCAATTCGTGGAAATAAGGATTGTCTTTCCAATTTGTGAGCACCTCACCTTGAGCATTGCGCTCGGTGAAGACGTCTTCGGCAAAGGCAATCCATTGTTCATTGACGGAATATGCCTGAAACTGCCGTATGGCGTAGATGTAGCGGTAGCGGATATTGGTTTTATTCCACCGCAGGGAAATCCAGGCGATCAGAACTAAAAAGCAGCCGGTAAAGAGAGCCGCGTATCGGAGCAAAACAAGAGGAAGGTGGTTTTCAAAAGGGCGTAAAAAAAAGCCCATAAAGTCGGGAAAAAAATCAGCTGCCGTTTCTGCATAGATAAACAGACCAGCTGTGATAAAAAGGGCGGTGGCCAGACTTTCCCACAGCCAGAACGATCGATCTAAGCGGTAGTACAGCTCTTCTTTTACAGGTCTTGAAGTCGCTTCACAGCTGGCTATAAAAGCTGCTGTCCGTTCTCTGATCAACTCCAGGGCTTTTTCCTCTTCCGTTTTTTCTCTGGACAAGGGCTGCTCCATGATGTTGGTGGGGTCAAAGACGAGCAAGACATCTACGGTAATGTCGCCTTCGAGCTTTTGATCTCGAAGGGTGTAGGGGATGTGTTTTTCTGTCTTGGGTCGATATCTGTAGTACTCTTTCAGATACCTGATAGCTATGTTTTTGATTTGGTCTTCCGAGAGTGAGGCTGTCATGCTGCGAATTGGATTTTAAAAAGGTGCGGCTTGTTGCCAAACTTCCCAAATGGCAATAGCTTCCCGTGCAGCTGCAACATCGTGTACCCGCAAGATGTCGGCACCTGCCTGCAAGGCGAGCATGTGAACGGCGGTGGTGCCGTTGAGGGCATCCTGAGGTTGTGTGTGTAAGACGCTGTTGATCATGGATTTGCGGGATATACCGATCAACAGAGGTAGATCAAAAGCTTTAAAGGCGAATAAATGGCGAAGTAGGGTGTAGTTGTGCTCCAGGCTTTTACCGAAGCCGAAACCCGGGTCGATGATGATGTCGTGCAAGCCGAGTTGTCGCAGTTGTTTGATGTGCTCTGTAAAAAAGTCAAAAACCTCTTGCACGACGTTCTCGTAAGTGGGGTTTTGTTGCATGCCGTGAGGCAAACCTTGCATGTGCATCAGGATATAAGGGACTTGCAGCTCAGCTGCGGTTTGAAACATGTCTTGATCCAGGCGCCCTGCGGAGATGTCGTTGATGAGATGTGCTCCGGCCCGGATGGCCTGATGCGCTACCCCGGCATGCAGGGTGTCAATGGACAAGATGGCTTCGGGGAAGTGCCGGCTCAAGGCTTCTATAACCGGCAAAACGCGCTCGGCCTCTTCTTCGGGAGAAATGATCCGGGCGCCAGGACGTGAAGACATACCTCCTAAGTCAATGATGGCCGCCCCTTCTTCCAGCATGTT
>JALSKB010000016.1 GCA_026989035.1 Saprospiraceae bacterium
TCGCCGGTCTTAATCCTTGTTGTGCTGGACGTGATACTCTGACTCCATGCTTTCTTAAGTCCTTGATACTGAGGGGCTTTCTCGTTTGCGAGACGCGAAATAACAGTTCAATCCCGTCATATATAACTTTTCTTCAAGTATTTTTCCGTTCACAAATGCCCCTCTTTTGTCACTTTTTTTGCTGTCAATGAACGCAAAAATGCTCCTCTCGACGCTATTTACAGGGCCGGGATTTGCAATCTTTACCCGCAAATATACAAAATTTTCGAGAAAAAACAACTCGGGCACCTTTTTCCGTGCAAAAAGCAGAGAAATCTCTATGTGGCGGGCTGCAAAATTTCGTATTCGGGCATATTCAAGGGTGAGTGAGGGCTCATGCTCTGACTTATTGAGTGCTTCGATGTTCGTTTTTGGTGACCGGGCACCAGCCCGTTGGCCATGCCGGATACCGCATGGCCTTTGTTTTTCGCAAACCATCGAGAACGATTTGTTGACCTTTCTCTTCTCTTTTTAAGCTCTTGTGGCATAAATAATTCCATAAGGCGGTTTTTTGTTTGCCGAAAGGCAAAAAAATGAAAAAAAACCACTTTATTCCGGGTAAAGCAATTCAATTTTACCTATATTTGCCACCGGCATGCAGGCCATTTGCCTGAGTCATTTTTTTTAACCAAAATTTTGAATCATGTCAAACAAGTGTTTTTCAGTATTTAAGGCCCAAAGAAAAAACTTCCGGGCAGCAGGGCGAAAACCGAGCCTGCCCCCGTGGAGTCGCGGCCGGCCCGGATCGTGAGGCTGTGTCTTTGACTGTTTTAGGGGCACCCCTTGTGGCGACGGCCGGCTAAGTTGTTGGGCTGCGTCGCACTTGCAAATAGCTCCTTACACCCTATTCGAATAAACCTTTTGTTGCAAAGACAATACAAGATTTTATTTCTCATGCAATTGGTCATAGAAAAAAGGGGTACCAGCCTGAAAGTCAAAGACGGACAACTCATCGTGAAATACGGAGACCAGCAACAGGCTCTGTCTTTTAATCAAATTGAGAGCATGGTGCTGTCTAAAGCCTCTGTCTTGACCGGGGAAGTCATCGCTCAAGCCATAGAACATCAAATTGACCTGTTGTTTGTAGAACGGGGAGGTAAGCCCTTTGCTCGCCTGTGGAGCCCTTACTTCGGCTCCATCTCCACCATCCGCAGGCATCAATTGCTCTTTAGCCAGTCGGCAGAAGCTCTGGATTGGGTCAAAGAAATGTTGTCTCGTAAAATGGAGAATCAACAAGCCTTGCTGTATGCCCTGGCTCTACCCAACGGCACCACCGACAAACTCATTGCCAAAACCGTTGAACACATGAACGAAGACAAAGAACGATTGGCCAAAATCAAAGGTGCTTCCCTCTATGAACTGGCTCCCAGAATACGAGCCATAGAAGGCCAGGCTACACGTCGCTATTTTCAATGTGTCAATTTGCACTTGCCGGAAATGTACCGCTTCAGCCAGCGAAGCCGACGACCGGCTCTCGATATGACCAACGCCATGCTCAACTACGCCTATGGCATGCTCTACGGACGCATGGAATCCGCCCTCATCAAAGCCGGCTTAGACCCCATGATCGGCATCATGCATCGCGAAGAATACAACCGCCCCGTCCTCACTTACGATTGCATCGAAATGTTCAGAACCTGGGCCGATTGGGTGGTTTTCGACCTATGTAGGCAACAGGTCATTTTCAAAGAGTTCTTTGAAATCGAAGCCGGCGGTTATTGGCTGGCCAATCCGGGAAAGCGCATCCTCATTCAACACCTCACCGACTTTTTCGAAGAACAAATCGAATGGGATGGCGCTTGGAGAAGCCGCTTTACTCACATGCAGCTCTTCGCTCAACGGCTGGCTTCTAAAATGAAGGCCTTTCAAAAAGAAAAACAGACCAATGACCAAAGTAGCAAAACATGAGCATTCTCTTGTCCTTCGGTCAAAAAGTAACAGATAAAGCAGAAAAGCTGGAAGCTATCTTGCCGGCAGAATTGCACGAAAAACTCTGTGCGGACAAACCTTTACAAGAGCTTACGGCAAGATTGCGCCAGGTCATGCGCATGAGCATGGATGCCTACCGCCGGCAAAAAACCTTGCTGCCCTATTTTAGCTGTGCACAATTTAAACCCCCGCAACGCCATTCCAAAAACCTGGTCGAAACCCAAGGCCTGGTGCTCGATATCGATAAACTGGGAGATAAAATTTCAGCCTTTCGGCAAAAAATAGAGCAAGACGAACGCGTGCTCTTGTCTTTTGTCTCGCCTTCCGGCAAAGGCCTGAAAGTCCTCTTCGCCTTCTCCACGCCCATCAGGGATACAGCTCTTTATGCGGGCTTTTACAAGCGCTTTGCCGTCTCTTTTGCCAAGCAGTATCAACTGGAAGAATTCGTAGATCTGAAAACCTGCGATGCCGTGCGAGCCTGCTTCCTGGCCCACGACCCCAATGCTTATTACAACCCCCTGGCTGTTCCTCTGGAACCACCCTCGGAGCCTATGAAACTTTCGGCCCTGTCTGAAAACCTGCCGGGCCAATTGGTCGAAGAAGACCCCAAACTCTCCGAAGAAGAACGTGATGCACTGGATAAGAAAACCTATAAGGAAATCATCGATCGCCTCAATGGAAAGAAAGGGCAAACAAGCCCAAGAGAAAAACAACCCCCTTACGTTCCTCCAATTTTAGCTGCTGCCGTGGAAAAACTGGGCGAAGCCTGGAAAAAATATGAGATTTCCGTCGAGGAAGTCATTGATATTCAATACGGCAAAAAATTCGTCCTCTGCCGGGGCGTGCATCGGGCCGAAATCAACGTCTATTTTGGCAAAAAGGGCTTTAGCGTGGTGGCTACACCCAAAACGGGTACTCATCCCGAATTGACCGAGCTTTGCAAAAAATTGGCCGAATTGGCATTGTTTGAATGAATACTGTTTTTTATGTCCGGCCTTTCGGCAAATATAATGTCGTTTCTCCTTTGCCGAAAGGCAAAAGTAAAAACAATGGCTGACCATAAGAAACAAAAGAGATATTTGCGCAAACGCAGCGGCCTGCCCGGCCAACTGCGCATGTTCAGTACCTTTCCACTCGCGGCCTGGCACCGCCTGTCCTTGGAGCAGCGCGTAGCCAAAATTTTAAACCACCTGGCACAATACAAATCCAAAACACGGGGAGATATGCTCTACTTCGTCATGTACGACATCGAAAACGACAAGGTGCGCACGCGTATCGCCAAATACCTCATCAAAAAAGGCTGCATGCGGGTGCAAAAATCGATTTACCTGGCTAAAACCAGCTCGGCAGTCTATCAGGAAATCGCCGATGCCCTCAGAGACATCAATGCCATGTACAAAAACAACGACAGCATTTTTCTCCTCCCCGTTCCGGAAGACAAACTGCGCCACATGCGCATCATTGGTAAAAACGTGGACATTGAACTGGTTACCAAGCCGCCCAATGTCTTGTTTATTTGACCCCCTCTTCGTACAGTGCCAAGGCCTTTCGGTGCTGTTCGGCAATCTCTTCGGCCAACCACCGGGGTTTGACAACCCGCATGCTGCCGGCCCAGGCTAAAATCCGGGATTTCAACTCGTAATTGGGCATGACGCGCAAACTCAACAAACTGCATTTTTCTCCATAACTGAGCTTTTGCGAAGCGTGCAAAGGCTTGGTTTTCAAGTAGCCGTAAAGCTCATTGTCAATTTGAAGCTGAACTTCCTCAATTTGCCCCTCACGCGGAATGGAAACGCCCACCACATCTTTAAAATAGGTCTCGGGATTTACATTTCGGTTTGCCTGGAAAGCTTGCTTGCTCCGCTTGATGCCCTGAATGCGATCTATGGCAAAAAGAGAAACCCGAGCTTTCTCGTGATGCCAGGCAACGATGTACCAACGCTGGTTGTACTCCTGCAAAAAATAAGGAGAAATGTTTAGCCACTTGGGCGTCTGATAGGAAAAAGGCAAATAGTAAATCCGGGCGCTTTGCTCATTGAGCACATAAGGAATGATTTCGCTTAAGTATTCCCGCAAGCCGCTGAGTTGTGGATTGACCTGAAAACGAATGCGAGAACTGTGCTCCGGAGGCTGCGTGTCCAACATCTCGCAAAACCTGTCAATAACCGCTTGTAAATGCTTCGAAAAACTGAGACCGTGAAACTGCTTCAGCAAACCCTGTACTTCGGACAATACCTTGAGGTCTTCGGCAAAAATGGGGTTTTGCAAAAGACTGAACGACGTATCGGTGTAGTAATACTTCCTGTCTTTGCAACGCTTGGGAATGGGCGCACCGAAAGCTTTGCGCAATTTGCTGATGTCCTTCCGTATGGTATCCGCCTTGACATCCGGAGAAATAAACCCCTCGGCCCGCTGCAGACAAAGCTCCCGCAACTCTTCCGGACTGTAGCGGCCGCCTTCAGCCAATATCTTGTCGATGGTGAGCAGCCTCAAGAGCTGCGAACTTCCTGCCATGTGTTCATTTTTTTTGCCTTGTGGCAAATATAATGCCATAAGGCTGTTTTGTGCCTTTTTTTGGTGCCTTTTGGCAAAAAAAAGCTGGAAAAATTTGTGCGAAAGTAGGAAAGTTCTTAACTTTACCGCGCATTCTCAAGTAAAGCTGTAGTAGGAAAGTTCTTAACTTTACCGCGCATTCTCAAGTAAAGCTGTGTTTGAAGACCACCTTTATAAAATGGCTCGCCCTGAACGGATGCTTGCAGGGCAAAAACACAAAATAAAATAATTTAGACTTAATCAAAACAAGAGAAACCAAAACATGCCTCGAATACGCTATTTACAACTGCGCTTTGATACGGAATTAAACCCGGTGGAGATTCCCTATTTTCGAGCAGCTGTGATTGAAAAATCGGGGCGCAAAGGCTCTCTACTGCACAACCACAAAGGCGATACCTCTTATTACTACCGATACCCTTTGATTCAGTACAAGCTACAACACGGCAAGGCCTTCATCGTCTGCTTGAACGAGGGATCGGATGAGATTCACTACCTGCTCTCAGCCCCCGATTTGGACATGAAGATCGGCTATAAGACCAAAGATTTCGGTATAGAACAAGTCAAAGTCAATATGTTTAGAGTAGGTGTTTGGGAACACTTTTTCGACTACAGCATCATCAACTGGCTGGGGCTAAACGAAAAGCGCTACGAAGAGTTTCAACAACTGCAAGGCGATCCCCTGGCACAAAAAAGGCTGTTGGAAAAAATTTTAGTCGGCAACATCTTGGCTTTCGCCAAAGGCATAGGCTGGCGGGTGGAAAAACAAATCAAAGCGGAAATTTCGGAAATCAAGCACATCCGCCGCCTGACTTTCAAAAAAAGCCGCCGCCTGGCCTTCGACCTTCACTTCCGCTGCAACGTCTCCCTGCCCGACTATATGGGGCTGGGTAAAGGAGCCAGCACGGGCTTTGGCGTACTGCGCAAACTCAAAAACTCCACCAATACTACCCGTAACGAAAAACCAAATGAAGAAGAATGAGTATGGAGAAGCTAACTTTTACTTGTGAAACGATAACACCAATGTTCCTCGCCGGAGCTGATGGGAAGACCCCCGAACTGCGCCCCCCTTCCATCAAAGGAGCCATGCGCTTCTGGTGGCGTGCATTGCATGGGCACCTTTCGTTGAAAGATTTGAAGAAAAGAGAAAGCGAGATTTTCGGGGGAACCGGGAATGTTCAGGCAAAAAGTTGTTTTTCTATTCGGGTGCAACATCTTGAAAATTGCCGACAAGGAGATTTCAAGCTGGTTCCCCATAAAAATTTTCATGGAAGGGCATTTGTCCCTAGCTGTCGCTTTGAGGTAGAATTTGCGTTGAAGGAGCGTCTGAGCAAAGATGGGATGGGAGTGGACTTTGGTGTGGACCATTTGAAAAAACTCTTTTTGCTCACCTGTTATCTGGGTGGGTTTGGTAAACGGATGCGAAGAGGAATGGGTAGCGTGGATGTGCTTTTAATCAATGGACGCGAAGACGAGATTCCTCAAACAATAGATTTGCCATTTATCCACGGTTTGATTCAATAT
>JALSKB010000017.1 GCA_026989035.1 Saprospiraceae bacterium
CGGGGCAATACCCGGGCCCATCCACAAGAAGGAGTAATCACCACTACCTCCCTGTACAGAAATATCTATAGAGCCGGTAAAATCCCCCGGGCAATCCGGCCCGAAAATCAGGGTATCCGTAACCAACAGCTGCTGGGCTATGCAAACCTCCCCGTCCAAAGCAACTAAGCCCACATTGGTATTGCTGCCATAAGGGACGACGTTGATCGCTTGAGGTATACCGGTAATGCTAACCGACGAGCAACTGCCCTCATCTCCGATGAGGTTAAAACAAAGAGAGAAGATGATTTCGTCATTGGGCAAGCTGATACCCATGTTGCTGGTGGTCGTCCAGTCTATGGTGATGAAGCCCAAATCTGCATTGGAATCGTCGTAGCTGTTGTCGTTAAAAGCCGCATTGTTTGCATCGATCAGCTGGGCATAGTCCAGGATATTGGGGTTCCAGGATACGGTGTATTGAGTCTGACCCAGGCTGATAAAATTCTGCACGGAAAAGTCCACACAAACCTGATCGCCTTGCACACCGGAGGTGTCGCTGACTTCCACCACAAAGGAAAAGGGGTTGGTCAGGCAGACTTGCCCCGATTGAGGATTAATCCCCACATTGATACCTGCAGAATTGGCCGTAATGACTTCCAGTGGGCAAGGTGCATTAGAAGCCAAATCGAACATGGCACAATCAAAGGGATCGCCAATGGCCTGAAAGCACATTTCAAAAAGTACCGAGCCATCCGGCAGGGTTTCACCCAAGCCCGAAAGATCTTCCCAAGACACACAGAGCACCCCGCCATTGGCAAAGGTCAAGTCGAAGTTCGAAGCATCTAAACCAGGAAGACCGAAGTTTTGCAATCCTTGAAACTCCAAAATGGTATTTTCAAAAGTGAGGGTAAAACTCATGTTTGTTATCTCGTCAAAATTCTGCACCTGTACAGGCACACAGAAAGTGCTGCCGGGGTCCACTTCCATATCCGGGGTAGTCAGGGTAATGCCCGGCGGGCAGAACAATTCCACCAGGCCATTGAAGGTATTGATGCCCACATCATTGTTGGAGGCATTGACAACCTCTATGGGCACGGGATCACCCACTATGGACACCGGCGAGTTGAGGCAGGCGGAAATGGCGTCAAAACAGATTTGAAAAAGCACGCTGCCATCCGGTAGTGTTTGCCCCGAGCTAAAGATGCTCCAATCTACACTGAGGAAGCCGTTGTTGGCCCCCGTCAGATCAAAATCGTTGATGTCAAAAAACGACAAATTGGGGTTGATGTTTTGAATGCCCGTAAACTGAATCAGCTCTTCATCCCAGACCATAGACCACTGGAAATGCTTCAAGTTTTCAAAGTTTTCTACCGTTACATCCAGGCAAAAAGATTCTGCCGGCTGCACCTGAGCATCTTGAACTTCTACTGTTAAACCATTGGGATTAATACAACCCACCGTTACGCTACCTCCGTCTTGTAAAATGCCCACTTCGGGAATTTGATCGCTGTCCACATGGGAAACCTCTAAAAGAACGGGGTCGCCCGTAATATCCACTGGAGAGACCTGCCCACAGTTTCCTACGACTGAGAAACACATTTGAAAAATGGCCTCGCCATCCGGCAGGCTGGTACCCACTTCGATATCGTCGGAAACCCAACTAAAAGAGACCCAACCCGCTGTATTGTTTGCATTGATGTTGCCATTTGAGCAATTGGGTAGCAGACAAGTAAAAGATTCGTACTGCAAAACCTGAGACTCGAAATTGATGGAAAACTGCATGCTGATGATATCGGTAAAGTTCTCCACCGTAAAATCCATACAAATCGTTTCCCCCTCATAGGCCGTAACATCCGGAGCATTGACAAATACGGGCAGGTACTTGATGGCGATGAAACCATCGCCGGTAAACAAGTCGATATCTAAGGGGCAGGCATTAGCCCGCGTCACGTAAATAGGTTCGGGATCATCGCCTATGGTTACATCTGTATAGCCATTCACCCCTTCGAAGCAGAAATCAAAGAGCACCGCCTGATCCGGCAAAGTGAGTGATTCGGTGTTGGGCGGGCAGCCCGGCAGGTCGTTGACTTTCCACTTGAAGGTGAGGAAGCCTTCCGCCTCATTTATAGTAATGATGGCATTGGCCGCCATGGAAGGGTTAATGCTACCCGGAGGCACATTGACGTTGGTGATGACCGAGGGATCCCAGCGCACCGAAAAGTTCATTTCCTGAATGTCTGTAAAATCCAGGGTTTTAAACTGAATACAATCCGCCTGAGCTGAATCGACCAGGACAAAATTGGCATCCATATATACGGTGGGTTGGGCATAGAGCTTTACAGCTGAACCTAAGCTGAACAGCAAGACCAACAGGGGGAATAACTTCTTCATGATTTCTTTAATCTTGTTTATGGGACATGTTCAAAAAGAGCACAGCGAGAAAAACTCAATGCTCAAAGGAGTAGGTCAGGTTGATTTCGTGGGTAGCACCCGTATAGGGGCCAAAAGAAGTAAAAGAATAGTCAAAGCCATAGCCCACGCGAAAAGTGTTGTCATAACCCAGACCACCCAGGACGAAACCCGCCTCCAAGTGTATGGCATGAGCTGTAGAGCCTCCCAGACCTACATAGAAATTGGGAGAGACCTGAAGCTTCAGGTTAAGATCCACGTTAACCGGAACGTTGGGAGCGTACTTCACCCAGATGGAAGGCTCGATGAAGCCGTCATTGCGGAAAAACTTGTACAAACCGAAGGTGGCGTAATAGTGCTGAACGCGCTGCACATAAAAATCTCCTTGATTCGACTGAAAAGTCAAATCCAAACCTATGAGCTGAGGCACGGATATGCCGCCGTAAAGGACGATGTCTTCCCTCCCGCTGGTAATACGCTGGTAAGCATAAAGACCTACACCCAAATCGGGGTAAATCTGGTTATAGCTTCTGTTTTCCAAGACATCCCCTGCTTCACGCAAACGCAATTCCGTACCTTTTAAGCGGTATTGTACGGCCCCCCCACTGATCACTACGGAAAACCCTCCGAAGTAAGGGTCTCCGGAAATCACTCCTCCGATTCTACCGTACAAACCGGTAAAAGCCGTGGGGCCGGTAACATCGTTGATGAGATGTCCGCCAACCAAGAGGCTAACCCCACTACCGTCGTAGAGATAAGAACCGCTCAAAGCCTGAGATACCGGTCCGCTTTCCAAATCGACCCACTGTTTGCGATAAGCCGCCGAAAAAGAAACGTTTTGCTCGTAAGCCAGATAATTGGTACTTACCGCTGCGGGGTTGAGCATTTCCGCTTGATCGCGATACTGCGTGAAAAGATTGAGTTGTTGGCCCTTCAGGGAAGAAACGGCAAATAAAAAGGCTAGTACAAGGAGTTGTAATCTGTTCATGGGAATCCAGTTTTTTCAGGCTACAAAGTTACTGAATTATGTACTCTTCTGTAGCTTTCACCTTGTTTAAGGCCCTTTTTTTTCGCCTATAGGCGAAAAAAAAGGGCCTCTATGAAGACAATTTCAAGCCCCAAAGCACCGATTCCTCAACACTTCGGACCTTTTACATTGGATAAAAAGCAGAAAAGTAAAGAACAGTTCGGAGGCTGTTTTTTCTACTTTTCAATCTCAAATTTGTACTCCAGGCTTTCAATGATGGGGTATTGCTTTTCTCCGTAGGTCTGTTTCAAAATGATGTCGATACTTATGGTCTCGGCTTCGTCTTTTTCTGAGCTGTCAAAAACGGCTTTGATGTAACCCGATTCCCCCGGAGCATAAGTCTTTCCTTCCTCGTAGCTTATGGTGGTACAATCACAGGCCGTAATCAATTCTATGGTGAGCGGAGCATCTCCCACATTGGTAAAGTGAAAGACGTGTTCTCTTTTTTCGCCTTTTTTGACTTTGCCGAAATCGACCACGCGCTGGTCGAAATGCATGATGGGTAATCCACTCAGATCTTTCTGACCGTAGAGGGAAGACAAACGACTGATGGAAACTTTCGTTTGTCTTCCCTCCTGCTCAAGGCCTACTTTTTTTTTTGACGCGGGCTTTCCTGCTCTTGAACACCACCTTGCCCGCTCTTTTCTTCGGGCTGGGCCTTTACCTCGTGTTTACCGCGTCGAATGAGACGTTTTTCTTCAATCTTGATGGATTCAGGGCCTTCAATGATTTTAAATTCCGTACGGCGATTAAGCTGATGAGCTATTTCCTTTTGTTCTTCCGTCTCCAGTTTGTTAATGAAATCTTCAGTCAACACATCTCCTTCTTTCAGGAAGGGATATTTCTCAGCCACTTTGGCCGTTACCGTAAAGGGCACACTTTCTCCATACCCCACAGCCTCGATTCGGCGACGTGCAATGCCTTTGTCAATCAGCCAGCGACGGGCCGATTCTGCGCGGCGCTGCGACAGGTCCAGGTTGTAATCCTCTGTTCCCCGATTGTCCGTGTGAGAGGAAAGCTCAATGACCATATCGGGATACTCATTCATCAGCTCCAACACCAATTGCAAATCCTGCTCTGCATCCGGAAGAATCTTGTCGTCGTCAAAATCGTAATAAATGTTTTGAAGCACAATAGGCGTTTCCTTGGTCAGGGTGATATAGACCGGTTCGGGATCGAGCTTGAGTTTTAATTCAAAGGTTTTGGAATCCAGCAAGCCCAGGGTATTGAAGGTCAGGGTATCCGGATCATACGCATCGCGATGGGCAATAATCATATAGTTTTGATCCAGCTCCAGAGGAAAAGCAAAAGGTTCTACCTTGATGTGCCTTTGCCTTCCAAGCAGCTTGGGTTTTTCCCCCGTCAAAGACAACAACTCTACCGACACACTGTCCAGCGGCTCATCGGTTTCGGAATCTACGACGGTAGCCAACAGGTTGGCTTCAATAATTTTAAGGCTCACATTGTAGATGTCATCGCAGCAAGTGCGGCCAAAGACTGAACGAACGCCGGTGCGATTGGAGCTAAGTGCTCCTTGATAGCCATTTCCGGCAAGGACGAAATAGTGGTCGTCCAGGCTGGTGTTGTATCCCTTACCCATATTGGTCGGCTCGCTCCAAGTCGCTCCGTTCCACTCTGCCATAAAGATATCATAGCCCCCCATGGTAGGATGCCCGTCCGAAGAAAAGTAAAGCACCCCATCGAGGTAAAAAGGCGTTTCCTCATTGCCCGGCGTGTTGATTTTCGGCCCCAGATTGACGGGATCGCCATAAACTCCATGACCCTTGTAGGTCGCGTAATACAAGTCAAACCCACCTTCACCGCCTTCCATATCGGAAGAGAAGAAAAGCACCTCTTTGCCGAACAATTCTCCTACTGCCGGTTGTTTAGCGATATAATCGCCGTTAATGCCCTCAACTTCTTTAGCCGGGCCCCAGTCCGATCCGGATTGTTCGGACAAAAAGATTTTGGCCTGGGCGACCTTATTGCCCTCCAATAGAATTCGGTTGAAGTACAAGCGACGGCCATCGGGCGAGAGCGAAGGATTGCCCATGTGGTAGCCCGGTCGGTTGATGTTTTCCCCCAGTTTTTGAGGTTCGCTCCAACCGTTTTCCGTGCGCGTGACCACGTAAATTTGCGTGTAGTACTCTTCCTTATCTCCTTTTTCCTCATCAATAAAGAGGATTTCGTTTCGCTTGAGCGTCGCGTAATACATCTTATCGCCTTCGGGAGTAAAAGTGGGTCCGTACTCCGAATACTTGGTATTGACTTTCTTACCGGCATTGCTGATCGTGAGATCCTTGGGCTCGGGGGCAATTTGGGCAAATTCCGCACCCGTAATTTCATTTTGCGCCAACTCCCGCATTTTTTCATCGGTGGCCGTCTCCAGGTATTTTTGAAACTCCTCAATAGCCTCGTCGTATTTTTCATTCATCTTCATGCAACGCGCATAGTAAAAGCGATGTTCTGCATACTTGCCCTTTTTGTCTTTGCGCAAAGCCCTGCGGTACCAGCTTTCCGCCCTGCGGTAATTGCGCAACTCGTAATGCAACTGCGCTATGGTGAGCGCCAAATCGGGGTCCTTTCGCTCCTCATAAGCCTTTTCGAACCATTCAATGGCCCCGTAATAGTTGTAAGCAGCAAGCTGCTCTTCAGCTGTCTTAATCATAACCGGATAAGTAGCCGTAGTAATGGGTTGGGCTTGTAACCCCCCAAAAACCGACAACAGAAGTGCAAGAATGAAAAATTTGATTCGCATTGCGAGTAGAATTTATTTTAGAGAGCAAACAGGTGTTTTCTTAGCTCCTGAAAAAGGTTGTACTTCTTAAAATTTCGGACAAATAACCGCAGGCTTGACCTTCGGCTTTTTGTAAATCTTTCCAATATAGCTCAAAGCTGCTTCAAAACCTCCCCGAAACCGCGTAGCTTCTTTCAGCGAAGAGACGTTTACATCGTAGCTCACGCCCACCCTAAAGTCCTTGTAATCCAGCCCCAACAACACTTCTGCTGCATCGCCAAAGCGATAGCCCAGGCCGGCCCGCAAATTGAGCTGCTTTTGCACATCCCAGGCATAAGATCCCCAAGCTTGCAACACGGCTTCCGAAGCCGGCCCCATGCGGGTATAAAGCAACTGAGGCGTTACCACAATTTTATCGGTAAGCGTCATGTTCATCTGTGCATGAGCGTTGATGCGAAAAGGTACCCGAAACGCCTTATTCGAGCTGTAAACAATCTTGTCGGAATTACCCAAGTGCAAAACACCCACACCAAGGGTGAAATCCATTTCTTTGTTGACACGAGACTTGAACAACAAACCCGCATTGATGTCGGTGTACTGCAATCCCCTGTTGTTCGGCCCATTGGGAAAATGCCCCACCAAAGGATCCTGATCACCACCACCACCCAAGCGATCGGGAATTTCATTCCCATAGCAATACTCACCTTCCGGCAAATTGGCACAATAGCCCGCCTTGTCAAAATCCCACATAACAGGCCCTCCCTGAACTCCTAAAGTGAGTACATTGTTGCCCCGCTTGTCCAGCGCCATGTGATAAGCCGCCGAAAACAAAAAAGCCGTTCTGCTCAAGGTAGGCGTACCGGCCCTGTCCGAAAGCAACATTCCTCCCACACCAAGCCAGTCCCGCTTGCGCACCACCAGTACCGGAGCATCCAAATAAATAAACGGGGTGGTAAACTGCCCCGGCAAAAAGCTGGCCCACTGATCGCGATAAATTCCTCCTATCCGATACGTACCGTAAAAAGCCCCGGTATAGGCCGGATTGAGTGAAAGCGGCGCCATGTCAAACATGGAGAAGTGGATGTCCTGCGCTTGTAAAGGAGGTAACAGCCCCAGTAAAGTGAATAGAAGTAACGCTTTCAGACTTTTCATAAAAAATTGTTTTGTCGCTTTTGGAACCTCAAAATTTGCCGAAAAATAGGCCGTTTATACCTTTTTCTCGAATCAAAGCCAAAGTAAAGACTTTCTGCGCAGTGCACAAAATGTGAAGCTCAATTTTTTTCACTGATGAGCGACAAATGCCCATTTTGAGCCAAAAGCGTTTCTGCCGCCTGCAAAATAGCCGGAATATCCTGCTTGTTCATGCAGTGAAAGTGCTTCTTCGGGCAGCTGGCATACCCCAGCTTGGAGCAGGGCCGGCAACTCAAGCCCCGCACTTCCGCGCGCCAGCTACAGTCTGATAAAGCCCGAGGATAGAGCGGATACATACCAAAAGCCGGCACCGTATTTCCCCACACGGAAATCAACGGCCTCTTCAAAGCCGCAGCCAAGTGCATCATACCCGTATCGTGCGCAATGACCAAATCGGCTTTCGCCAAAACAGCTGCCGACTGCTGAAGACTGAGCTTCCCGCAGAGGTTTTTTACCTGCCTTCCGGCAAATGCAGCAGCGATTCGTTCGCCCGTTTCCCGCTCCTGCTCACCGCCCAACAAAATCAATGCCCCGGGCAAACCTTCGCACAAGGCCAACAACTTCGGCAAGGGCAAACGCTTGGTAGCATAGGTGCCTCCTATCGCCAAAGCAATCAGCGGAAGCCCGGCCGCCTGTCGTTCATTTGCCGAAAGGCCCTGCCCCTCCAACCAATGAACGACAAAACGCTCCGCTCCATCAGGAATAAAATGCTCCAAACCCAAACCGTCATACTGCACGCCCAAAGGCTCGGCAGCGCTCATATAGCGCTCCACCAAATGCTGCTCCGGCAGAAGATTCCACTTAAAACGCACCAGCAACCACTTGCGCAGATTTAATTTCGGAAAAGAACGAACCGGCCTGCGCAGATGCCACCGCAGCAAGTGCGAACGCAAATTGTTGTGCAAATCCACCAAAAAATCATAACGCTCGGCTCTCAAGGCCGGTAAGACCTCCCTCAGGCTTTCGCCAAACGCGTACACACGACTGATGCGCTGATTGACCTCCAGCAAGCCGGCATAACGCGCCTTGGTCAAAAAGTGTACCTCCACCCCTGCCTGCTCCTGAAGCGCACGCAAAACCGGCGTGGTAAGCACAATGTCTCCAATAGAGGAAAAGCGAATGACGAGAACTTTTTTCAAAAACCGCTTCTTCTAAAAAACATTACTCATCCGATTCAGGGGCTTTCGCCAAATAAAAGGTGTCGCGTACCGGGCGTTTTTGTACCGATTGCATCAGCTCGCTATACACCTTTAAAAACCCCTCTTCCGGCTGGCGATAACCGTAAGGGTCCCAGGCAATTTCCTGCTCCACCTCCTCATCGCTCAGACGAAGAAAAGCATAGACGTTTCCGGGAAAGTAAAAATCGTATTTCAAAAAACGAAGGGAATCCAGGCTGTGCCAGGCTTTTTTAAACACCCGGGCTTTTACCCGTTCCAATTCGAGGTAATACGGCTCGGAAGAACTGCGCACAAAAACCTGGCCATTGGACAAGAGCGTATAGGTTTTTACTACACCTGTTACACCTCCTCCCTGGCCAAACTCCAAGCGCTTTAAGGGCAGAGCGTCGGGTTTGTAGCGCGTCAAAAAGCAAGAACTCAAAAAAGATAAAGTTACAAAAAAAGCAAAAAGACTGTATTTGTTTTTCATCATGAAACAGTTAGCTGATTTTTGCAAAGATAATACAGCCTCCAGGATTAACTCAACTGACTTATCTTTGCCTGGCCTTTTTCCCAAAGCGACAACTTATGAAAATCGTCATAGCCGGTGCCGGAGACGTGGGATTCCACTTGGCAGAATTGCTCTCCACCCAAGAACAGAACATCACCCTGATAGACTTGGATGAGGAAGTACTGCACTACGCCTCCACCCACCTGGATGTACTGACTTTGTACGGAGATGCCTCGCTTTTTTCCATCTTGGAGCAAGCTGAAATTGAGGATACCGACTTGATGCTGGCCGTAACCACTTCGGAAAAAACCAACCTCATCACGGCTATCCTGGCCAAGAAAATGGGGGCACGCCAAACGGTAGCCAGGGTCAACAACCCGGAATATCTGGCTGCCGGCCAAAAACAAATTTTCAAGGAAATGGGTGTGGATTCACTCATTTCACCCGAAGAACTGGCCGCCGAAGAAATCAAGCGCCTGCTCTCGCAGTGCTCCTTTACCGACGTCTTCCCCTTTGAAGAAGGCAAACTCATGCTCGTCGGCTTGACGCTGCAGCAAACCTCTCCCATCATCGACAAACCCCTGGCCGAATTGAACCGCCCGGATGGCGGACAAATGCAAATACGCCCCATAGCCGTGCTGCGGGGCAAGGAAACCATCATTCCACGTGGAGACACCATCTTACAAACCAACGATCACGTTTACTTCATCTCGCGACCTCAATACCTGCAAAAGTTGGAAAACTTTCTGGGGCAACATCACAGGGAAATCCACAAGGTGATGATTCTGGGTGGTTCTTCTTTGGCAGAAACTACGGCCCGACGCCTGGAAAACATCTACAACATCACTTTTGTAGAACTGGACAAAAAGCGGTGCAAAAAACTGGCCGACGAACTTTCCCATACGCTCATCATTCACGGAGCCCCCGACAACATCGAACTGCTCAAGGAGGAAGGCCTGGAGCAAATGGATGCCTTCATCGCGCTGACGCCAAATTCCGAGACCAACATCGTCTCCTGCCTCATGGCCAAGAGCAATCAAGTCCCCAAGACCATTGCTCAGGTAGAAAACAAAGAGTACATCCACTTGTCGCAAAACATCGGTGTGGATACCCTCATCAACAAGAAACTCATCGCTGCCAACAACATCTTTCGCTTTGTCCGGAGAGGTCAAATCGAAGCCATCACCGGCCTGCACGGCGTAGATGCCGAAATCATAGAGTTCGTCATTCAACGGGAATCCAAGCTCACCCAACACCCTTTGCGAGAAATCAAGTTTCCGGAAGGCTCTCTCATTGCCGGCATCATTCGCCGGGAAGAAAGCATCATCCCCGACGGCAACTTCCAGCTCCAAATCCACGACAAAGTCATCGTCATGGGCCGGCCGGATTCCATCCCCAAATTGGAACATCTCTTTGTTTAAACAACGCTTCAGTTTTCGGATATGCCACAAAGCAAAAAACACATGATCCATTTGGGCCCCGTATCCAACGTCGTTGGGGTTTTGTTGCTCATCGTAGGTTTCATGATGCTGACGGCCATTCCGTTTTCACTATACCACGGCAGCCAAGATACCCAAGCCCTCTTGCTGTCTTCCGGCCTTACCATAGCAGCAGGCTTAATTTCCTGGTTTTACAAGTTTCACAGCGGGGCTCAGGTCAACAAGCGCGAAGGATACCTCATCGTGGGGCTGGGCTGGTTGAGCATGGTGTCTTTCGGCGCTTTGCCCTATCTGTTCAGCGGAGTACTGGCCCACCCCATAGATGCTCTTTTTGAAACGGTCTCAGGCATGACGACAACCGGGGCTTCCGTACTCAACGACATTGAAAATTTGCCGAAAGGCATTTTGTTTTGGCGCAGCATGACCCAGTGGTTGGGTGGCATGGGCATCATCGTTTTGACGGTGGCCATCTTTCCCCTACTCGGCTTTGGCGGTATAGAGTTGTTCGTGGCAGAAGCTCCCGGCCCCACCTCCGACAAACTGCACCCCCGCATTCAGGTGACGGCCAAACGCCTGTGGTTGCTGTACGTGGGCATCACCAGCCTGCTCTGCTTGCTCCTTTGGCTGGAAGGCATGAGCTTTTACGAGGCCATCAACCACGCTTTGACCACCATGGCAACCGGAGGATTTTCCACCCGCAATGCCAGCATCGCCGCTTTCAGCAGCCCCCTCATTCAATACACCCTCATCATCTTTATGTTTTTGGCGGGCACCAATTACAGCATGATTTACTACATGACCCGACGCAAATGGACGCGGGTTTGGAACAACGAAGAGTTCAAGACCTATCTAATCCTGGTCGTTTTGTTGGCTATAGCCATAACGCCGGTTGTCATTCAACACGGCACGAACAGCTGGGAGCAGGCCTTTCGGGATACGCTCTTCCAAGTGGTGTCTTTGATCACCACCACCGGCTACGTCTCTGCCGATTACACGACTTGGGGCACACCGGTACTCCTGATCTGTGTAGCCTTGCTCTTTCTGGGTGCTTCGGCAGGTTCCACGGCCGGCGGTATCAAAATCATCCGGCATCTGGTCTTTTTTAAAATCTCCATCAACGAATTCAAAAAGCTGTTGCATCCTCAGGCCATCATCCCCCTCAAGCTCAACGGCCAACCCGTTTCCACCCGCATTGCCATCCACATCCTGGTCTTTTTGCTGCTGTATTTGTCCACCTTTTTTGTCGGCACCCTGGTCGTCAGCATGATGGGGCTGGATTTTGAAACAGCCGTAGGGGCCGTAGCAACCTCCCTGGGCAATGTCGGCCCCGGCATAGGACAGGTAGGCCCTACGGACAATTTCGCCTGGCTGTCTTATGACATCAAAGCCGTCCTCTCTTTCCTCATGCTTTTGGGCCGCCTGGAACTTTTCACCCTGCTGGTCATCTTCACACCTTACTTTTGGAAATTGAACTGAACACAGCCCGACCTATCGGCTTGACTCTCTTTCGTATCTTTGCCGCATGACATCCATCCTTCAAGCTGCCGAAGCCTTTGTCCGCGAACACTACCGCTCCCGCGTTCCTTCCGACCGCTATACCTTCCACGACATCCGACACACAGAGAATGTGGTGCTGGCTGTGCAGGAGCTGATGGAAGCTTATCCACTTTCGGAAGAGGAACAGCTTCACCTCTTGCTGGCAGCCTGGTTCCACGATACGGGCTACGATCAAGGACCGGAAGGACATGAAAAGCGCTCTTGTGAGTATGCAAGGAGCTTTCTCGGTAAAAAAAACACCGCTCAACAAGCTGCAGAGACCTTCCCCTCCCTGGATGAAAAAGCCCTCGATCAAATCTGTGCCTGCATCATGGCAACCAAAATTCCCCAGCAGCCCCAAACACTTGCCCAGCAGCTCCTCTGCGATGCAGACCTCAGCCATCTGGGAAAGCGCAACTACTGGGAACGCTGCGGAAAGTTGCGCCAGGAACTGGCCCTGACGCAAAACCGCATCATGTCCGATGAGGAATGGATAGCTTTTGAGCTCGACTTCATGCAAAAGCACCACTACCACACGGCCATTGCCATGGAGCTTTACGACAAGCGCAAGCAAAAATACATCCGCCAGCTCTACAAACAACGCAAACGCCTCCTGGCCGGCCTGCAAATGGCAGAAGGCATCAAGCCGGCCAAAGCTTCTCAAAAAAAGGACAAAAACAAGCGGCGACAAGAGGCCGAGAAAGTAAATGGCGACGGAGAATCCGCCGAATTGAAACAGCTACGCCTGGGGCGGGGGGTCGAAACCATGTTTCGCACCACCTACCGCACCCACATCAACCTCAGTTCCATGGCCGACAACAAGGCCAACATCATGCTCAGCATCAACGCCATCATCATCTCCATCGTAGTTTCCACTTTGGTGCCCTCTTTTGACGATACCCCCCGCCTGATTCTCCCCACCGTCATCCTGCTGACCGTCTGTCTGCTGGCCATGATCTTCGCCACGCTGGCTACCAAACCCAAGGTGACAGAAGGTAAATTTACCAAGGAAGACATCCGAAATAAACGGGGCAACCTGCTCTTCTTCGGCAATTACTACAACATGGACATGGACGTCTTCCACTGGGGCATGATGGAAATGATCAAAGACAGCGATTACCTCTACAGCTCCATGACTCGGGATTTGTACTTCCTGGGCAAGGTGCTGGCCAAAAAATACCGCTATCTCAGCATTTGCTACACCATTTTCATGTATGGAATCATCGCAGCAGTAGCGGCCTTCGGCCTGGCCTTTCTCCTCTGAATCAAAAATCAAATTCCAACACATCGCCCGGCTTGAGCTTGCCGTCTTCTTCTTCCGCTATCTCTTTAATGCCACTGAGTTTTTTATCGCTCAGCTTGTTGCCTATAGCCTTCCAGCCTTTGACATCCATGAAATCGCCCAAAGCAATTTTTCCCTCCATCTTCCGCCCCTTGACGCGCATGGAATAGCTTATTTTCGGATTTGCCGAAAGGCTGACAAACAACAACTTCGACTGGGGATGATCCGTGATAAAAGAAAAGCGCTTGCCCACGGCTGTGGTTTCTATCAAAAAGCGCTTGACTACCGTCCAGCCCTTACTCCCCTCGTAATACACCACATTCACCACCCGCTCGGGCTCAAATTTGCCAATGTGTACGACCTCCTTGGGGTTGTAGTGGCGCTTGGCGCGAAAATCCTGCACCTCATAAGTGCCGTCTTTGTAGATGATGAGCAACTGGTCGCCCGTATCAAAAGCCCCCAGCAGGATGCCGCGCCCTTCGGTGTTGATGCGACCGCTGACTTCGTCCATCCAGAGCTGCATAGCACCCAGGGTAGATTGCCCCCGCTCCTTTTGCACGACCTTTCGGACGGGGTACTTCGTAACCACATTGCCTTTTGAGCCTCTGCCTTTGATGGCCAGTTGCCCGAAATCGAAATCGAAAATCTTCTTTTTGGCCCGACAACCCGGGCTGAGGTACACGCTCACCAGCTCGCTTTCGCCATTGGGGTTGGCCGTGAAATACAGAGTACGAGAGCCTTTGACACCACTTGTCAGATCGTATTCCTTGTCACGGGTAACACCCGTAACCTGAAAGCGCTTGGCAAAGGTCTTGCCGGTGCCGGCATCTACGTACAACATGTTGTAGGTCGTGCGCTCATCTCCCTTTTTCCAAACGGCTACGTGCAACAGATCTTTGCCCATGAAGACCTTCTCGGCTATACGCCTGACGACAAATTTGCCGTCTTTGCGAAAAGCTATGATGTCGTCCATATCGGAACACTCGCAAACAAACTCGTCTTTTTTGAGGCCATAGCCGATAAAGCCCTCTTTGCGGTTGACGTAGAGCTTGGCGTTGTTGGCCACCACTTCGGCAGCCTGGATGCTTTGGAAAGTTTCAATGCGGGTGCGGCGCTCCCGCCCTTTTCCGTACTTTTCGAGCAAATGTTCGAAATAGGCTATGGCGTATTCCGTGAGGTGCTTCAAATCGTGCTGCACCTGTTTCAGTTCTTCCTCAATTTTGGCTATCTGTTCGTCGGCCTTAAAAGAATTGTATTTGGAGATGCGCTTGATTTTGATTTCCGTCAGGCGTATCAGGTCATCCTCGGTGATGTCGCGCATCAGGCGAATTCTAGTATCGTTTTTACGTGCCCGCTGACCCGGCATGAGCACGTATTTGCGCAGGCCGCTGTCCACGGCTTCCAGCACGGCCTCCCAGGTTTCGCATTCTTCGATGTCGCGATAGATGCGCTTTTCGATAAAGATTTTCTCCAGAGAAGCAAAATGCCATTTTTCCTGCAGTTCGTGCAGGCGGATTTCCAGCTCCTGCTTGAGCAGCTCGCGGGTGTGATCGGCATTGAAGCGCAAGATGTCGTTGACCGACAAAAAGCGGGGCTTGCCGTCCATGATAACGCAAGCATTGGGCGAGATGGATATTTCGCAGTTGGTGAAGGCATAGAGGGCGTCGGTGGTCAGGTCGGGAGAAGTGCCCGGGGCCAGTTCCACTCGAATCTCCACCTCGGCCGCCGTATTGTCCACCACTTTTTTGATTTTGATTTTGCCCTTGTCGTTGGCCTTGATGATGCTGTCGATCAGGTTTTCGGTGGTGATGCCGTAGGGTAGATCCTTGATGAGCAGCGTCTTCTTGTCGAGCTGTTCGATGCGAGCCCGCACCTTAACGCGACCGCCCCTTTTGCCGTTTTGGTAATCGGAAACGTCAATGGAGCCTCCCGTCTGAAAGTCGGGATAGAGTTTAAAGGGTTTGCCCTGCAACGCTTTGATGGAAGCCTTAATCAGCTCGATAAAATTGTGCGGCAAAATCTTGGTGGACAGGCCCACGGCAATGCCCTCCGCCCCCAGGGCCAAAAGCAGCGGAAACTTGACCGGCAGGTTAACCGGCTCTTTTTTGCGGCCGTCGTAGCTGGTTTGCCACTCGGTCGTTTGCGGGTTGAAAGCGACTTCCAGGGCGAACTTCGTCAGGCGCGCTTCGATATAACGGGGCGCTGCAGCACTGTCGCCGGTACGCACATCGCCCCAATTTCCCTGGGTGTCGATAAGCAGGTTTTTCTGCCCCAGATTGACCAGGGCATCGCCTATGGCTGCATCGCCATGCGGGTGATACTGCATGGTCTGGCCGATGATGTTGGCCACCTTGTGGTAGCGCCCGTCATCCATTTCCCTCATGGCGTGCAAAATGCGGCGCTGCACCGGTTTTAAACCGTCATAAATAGATGGCACGGCCCGTTCGAGAATGACATAAGAGGCGTAGTCCAGGAAATACTCCTGGTACATAGCACTGAGAGAAGAATCACCTGTTCCTTTCGGAAAATTTGGCTTGCCCATACACAATTCTGGTTTAACACACCCAAGCCACCAAAACGAGTTGGAAAAGCAAAGGTTGGCAACAACTAAAAAGCGAAAAGCCGCGTGGTCGAAGCTGCCCTGCCTCTTTAAGGTTGAAGATACCGGAATGCCCCCTTTACCGCGCAGCACGCCTTTTCAAGCCTCTTGCCCTCTGTGTAGCAGCTGCAAAGATACAAAATCCCAAACTCCTTTTTGAGCCGGCAGGCGGATTGAAAAATACTTACCTTTGCGGCGAAATACATAAATCCAATCCGAATGCCTACGGCTACTCATCCCGCCATTACCTATCGCCGCGGACGCCTCAAGAACGAGACTTTGCTGATGCTCTACGAGCGCATGCTGTTGCCCCGCATGGTAGAAGAGAAAATGCTCATCTTGCTGAGGCAGGGCAAAATCAGCAAGTGGTTTTCGGGCATAGGACAGGAGGCCATTGCCGTTGGAGCTACCGCCGCCCTCTTGCCCGACGAGATGATTTTCCCCATGCACCGAAACCTGGGGGTATTTACCACGCGGGATGTTCCCCTTTTTCGCTTGTTTGCCCAATGGCAGGGCAAAGCGGCGGGTTTTACCAAAGGGCGTGACCGCTCCTTCCACTTTGGTGCTCCCGAATACAAGATCGTGGGCATGATTTCCCACCTGGGGCCTCAATTGTCGCTGGCCGACGGCGTGGCTCTGGCTCACAAGCTCAAAAAAGAAGCCCGCGTAAGCCTGGCATTCACCGGTGAGGGCGGCACCAGCGAAGGAGAGTTTCACGAAGCCCTCAATGTGGCTGCTGTCTGGGATTTGCCCGTCATCTTCCTCATCGAAAACAACGGCTACGGCCTTTCCACACCTACCAGCGAGCAATACCGCTGCGAAAACCTGGTGGACAGGGCCAAGGGCTACGGCATGAAAGGCTACCAAATCGACGGCAACAACGTCCTTGAGGTCTATTCGCGCTTGCGCAAAATCAGTGCCGAGTTGCGCAAGAACCCCAAGCCCGTGCTGGTCGAAGCGCTCACCTTTCGCATGCGCGGGCACGAAGAAGCCTCCGGCACCAAATACGTGCCCAAGGCTCTGATGGAGCACTGGGCACAAAAGGACCCGCTCAACAACTACGAGCAATACCTGCTCGCTGAAGGCTTGCTGGACGAAGCCAAAATCGCAAAGCTGCGCCAAGCCTTCAAAGAAAAAATCAACAAGGCCTGGAAGCAAGCCGAAGCCGAGCCAAAGGTCAGCTCTACCCCCGAAGCCGAAGAGGCCGATGTCTTCGCCCCTTCGCCGGTGGATGTGAAAGACCGCCCGGCATGGCGTACCGAATGGCATTTGCCGAAAGGCCCGACCCGGGAAATGCGCTTGGTAGATGCCCTTTCCGAAGGCCTTCGCCAGGCCATGGAAAAGCACCCCGAATTGGTACTCATGGGTCAGGACATAGCCGAATACGGGGGCGTCTTCAAAATCACGGAGGGCTTCGTAGAACAATTTGGCAAAGAGCGCGTGCGAAACACCCCCATTTGCGAAAGCGCCATAGTCGGTACAGCTCTGGGCCTCAGCTTGCGCCAAATGAAAGCCATGGTGGAAATGCAATTCTCCGACTTCGTCAGCGTGGCTTTCAATCAAATCGTAAACAACCTGGCCAAACTTCACTACCGCTGGGGGCACGCCCCTGATGTAGTCGTGCGCATGCCCACGGGAGGAGGAGTAGCTGCCGGCCCTTTTCACTCCCAAAGCACTGAAAGCTGGTTCTTCCACTGCCCCGGGCTGAAAATCCTCTATCCTTCTACGCCGGAAGACGCCAAGGGCCTGCTGCTGGCAGCTTTTGAAGACCCCAATCCCGTGCTCTTCTTCGAACACAAGGCCCTCTACCGCTCCGTCAGCGGCCCCGTGCCCGAGGCCCCTTACACCATCCCCATCGGCCTGGCTCGGCGGGTCAGGGAAGGCAAAGAACTCAGCATACTGACTTATGGCTCCGGCGTACATCAAGCCCTGAAAGCGGCCGACCAAGTCGGCCTGTCTGCCGACATCATCGACTTGCGCAGCCTCGCTCCCCTCGACTGGGAAACCATTGAAGACAGCCTGCGCAAAACCAATCGTGTTCTCATTCTACACGAGGATACCCTCACCGGAGGCATAGGTGCCGAACTGGCCGCCCGAATAGCAGAACGCCTCTTCGACCAATTGGATGCCCCGCCCATGCGCCTGGCCGCGCTCGACACCCCCGTGCCCTTCGCACCCGAACTGGAAAAACAATTCCTGCCTTTCGGCAAACGACTCGAAGAAAAATTGACCCAACTCAAAAACTGGTAAAAACTCAGGCGAATAAAACAATGACGAGCATGAACTTGCAAAAACTCATCTCCGTATCCGGCTTCTCCGGCATCTACAAACTGGCCGGAACGCGCAACAACGGCATCATTATCGAAGACCTCGACAATGGGAAACGACGCTTCGTACCGGCCAGAAAGCACCAATTCATGCCCCTGGAAGGCATCGCCATCTACACCTATACCGACTCCGTCCCGCTGAAAGAAGTCTTGGAAAAAATGATGAATACGGGAATGGAAAAAATGCCCGACCCCAAAGATTCCCCCCAAAATCTCAGGGATTACTTCTCCGAAATTCTGCCCGACCACGACCCCGACCGCGTGCGCAACAGCGACATCAGCAAAATCATCAAATGGTATCACTTCCTCCACGCAAGAGGCATCCTCCAAGCAAGCGAAGAAGAAGAGTAAAAACCAGCCGATATGAGCGAAGAAAACAGCCCGAAAAAATCTTGGCGCGAACGCCTGAAACACACCTATCGCCTCGTCGTGATGAACGAGGAAACTTTCGAAGACGTAGCCTCCTATCGCCTATCTATACTGAATGTATATATCCTGATCAGCACCCTGCTGGTCCTGCTTACCATTCTCGTCGTCGCCTTTATAGCTTTCACCCCCGCCAAGCGCCTGATACCAGGCTATGGCGAAGCCAATGCCTTACCCGAATTGATTAAGGTAAACCGCGAACTGGACTCGCTGGAAGAAGAACTCAGGGCACAACAACTCTACACAGAGCATTTTAGAAAGATGCTAACAGGCGAAGTGCAAACCGTTGAAGATATCAAAAGCGAACCGGTAGAATTTCCGGACAGCGCCCTCCACATAGAACGCATACCCGAAGACGAGGAAATTAGACGAGAAGTTGCCTTAGCCGAAATGCGCAACAACAACCGACAACCCGAAACCGTCATTCAACGCAGCAACGACCTGCCTTTGGAGCAAATGTATTTCATCTCTCCACTTATAGGAGAAATCAGCAAGCGCTTCAAACTGGAAGAAAAACACTATGGCGTAGATATTCTGGCTCCAAAGAACACCCCTGTAAAAGCCGTGCTGCCAGGCTGGGTGATCTCTGCATCCTGGAACACCGACACCGGCAACACCATCATCATCCAGCATGCCAACAATGTCGTAACACAATACAAGCACAATTCTGCTCTCCTGAAAAACGTAGGCGACTTTGTCAAGGCCGGAGAGGCCGTAGCCATCATTGGAAACACCGGAGAACAGACCAGCGGGCCCCATCTCCACTTCGAGCTCTGGCACAACGGCCAGCCCGTAAACCCTGAAAAATACATCAGCTTTTAAGCTGCCACGCAAACCAAGTCTTCTTATGAAATACGGAGTAGTTGTTTTCCCCGGATCAAATTGCGATGACGACATGGTGTACGCCCTCGGCCAGGTACTAAAACACGAGGTGCACAAACTTTGGCATAAAGAAAAAGATTTGCGAGACCTCAGGCCGGAAGAAGACTGCCTGGTTTTGCCCGGAGGCTTCTCCTATGGCGATTACCTGAGAGCCGGAGCCATTGCCCGCTTTTCCCCCATCATGCAATCGGTCGTGGCTTTCGCCAAACAAGGGGGGCGAGTTCTGGGTATTTGCAACGGCTTTCAAATCTTGTGCGAAGCGGGTTTGTTACCCGGGGTGTTGCTGCGCAACAGAGACCAACAATTCATCTGCAAGCACGTTCACCTGAGGGTGGAAAGCCAAAAATCTTTTTTGCCGAATCTGCCTTCCGGCAAAATCCTGCGCATTCCCATCGCCCATGCAGAGGGCCGCTACTATGCCGACGAAACCACGCTGGAAAAACTCGAAAAAAACGGACAAGTCTTGTTTCGTTACTGTGATGAAGAAGGAAATGTTACCGAAGAGGCCAACCCCAACGGAGCCTGCAACAACATAGCCGGAATATGTGACGAAACCGGTCGTGTAGTGGGCATGATGCCGCATCCCGAGCGCGCCATGGAACAATTGCTCGGAAGTACCGACGGCCTTACCTTAATGCAAGTTTGCTGATTTCCCCATGACAGACATCCACAAATTTGGAGGGGCCTCGGTTCGAGATGCCCAAGCCATACGCCGAGTAGCCGAAATTCTCCAACAACACAGTGATCAAAAAGCCGCACGCCTGCTCGTGGTGTCAGCTATGGCTAAAACGACCAATGCTCTGGAAGAAATCGCTCAGGCAGGCTTCGCAGGAAAGACGGAAGAAAGCTTTGGAATGCTCAACCGGTTGCGCAGCTGGCACGAGGCCGTAGTTGAAGAACTGTTTGCCGAAAGGCCGAAAGAAAAACAAAGTCTCCTTGCAGAGCTCAACGACCTCTTCGTCGAAGCCGAATGGCTGCTTGAGGAAGAGCCTCCACAGAACTACGACTTTTTCTACGACCAACTCATACCCCTGGGAGAATTGCTCTCAACCCGCATTCTGGCCGCCTGGTTAAAAACCGAAGGCCTACCGGTTGTCTGGTTAGATGCCCGCGACTTCATCCGCACCGACGACTCTTTCAGAGAAGCACACATTTTATGGGAAGAAACCATTTCCCGTTGCCGCCAACAACTCACACCCTTGCTCAAGGAAAATAAAATACCCCTGACCCAAGGCTTCATCGGCAGCACTTCCGACAACTACAACAGCACCCTGGGGCGGGAGGGTTCGGATTACACTGCAGCTGTATTGGCTTACGCTTTAGATGCCCGTTGCGTACACATTTGGAAAGATGTGCCGGGCGTGCTCACCGCCGACCCGCGCATTTTTGAAAACCCGCCTCGCCTGGACAGGCTCTCCTATCGCGAAGCCATTGAAATGACTTATTACGGCGCTCAAGTGCTACACCCCAAGACCATTAAACCGCTGCAAAACAAAAACATCCCCCTGGAAGTGAGGTCTTTCCTGCAGCCCGAAAGAGCGGGGAGCCTCATCCAAAATGAAGCCGAAGAAACTTACCCGCCTATCATCTCCATTAAGCGGCAACAGGCCTTGCTGCAAATTTCGACCCGCGATTTTTCCTTTGTTGCGGAGCAACACATCAGCCTCCTATTTCAACACATTGCCCGCCTGCACCTGCGCGTCAATCTCATGCAAAACTCCGCTATCAGTTTTTCGCTCTGCCTGAGCGATCAAGACGGAAAGATAGAGCGCCTGGTTGAAGAAATCCAAGAGCTTTTCAAGGTTCAGGTACAACGCCATTTGGAATTGATCAACCTGCGCCATGCCCGCCCCGAAACGCGTGAAGAGGTGCTCAAAAACCGCCTGGTTTTGTTGGAACAACGCCTGGGTAATACCGTACAATTGGTGGTGAAGAAGCTCGAAAAGGTGAAGTACAAGAACTAAGCCCGAAAGCCCGACAAAGAGCTTCCCGAAAAAAAGTAAGCCACCCCGCGGGGTGGCTTGCCTTGACAAATTATAATCTCATGAAAAAAGCGAATCCAAAGTTGAAAAAAGGGAGCCCGAAAGCCCCCTTTTAAAGGAGAGTCATTGGTGTAATCGGTTTAAAACGGGCCAAAGAAGCCTTGCGGCTTCCGGCCCATGGTGCATCGGTTTCGGGATGTTTGGGATATGACCTCCTGTTGTCAAAAGTTTTTCTTAAGTCGGAGCCGCCTTTGCAGCTCCGACATCGGTTGTTTGGGCTTATGGTTTCTGTATGCTCAGTTTACCCGCGCCCATCAGTTTTCCCATAGGGTTCGTTACGACGACAAAGTACATGCCGGAAGGCAAGGCTTTGCAGTCGAGCACTGAGCTGTTGTTTTCAAAGGGATAGGTAGCCAGCTTCCGACCCTGCAGGTCAAACAACTGACAAGACCAACCCCTGAGTTTTTCTTCACCTGAAACCTTTACAATGACCTGCTCTCCTCCCGGATTGGGGTAAATGCTCAGGTCTATGAGCGTCAGGGGCACATGAAAGACGGAAGTCTGCACAAAATCGGGATAATCCAAGCCACCTATAATGTGGCGCTTTTGAGCCGTTACTTCCGGAGCTTCGTAACCCACCGACAACCGAGCCCGATTGAAGATTTCAGTGCCTTCCGGCAAATTCGGTTGTTGTTTGATGTGGAACTTCACAAAACCGTATTCCCCGGGCTCTAAGTTGATGTCGTTGAATTTGAATTTTAAAACGGAACGATCATAGGCCTCATAGGTGTAGGGGTGGCTGGATACACCGGGTTCTATGGTGGTGAAATCCAATTTATCAGAAATCGTATCGCGCAGGTAAACCCTGTTGATCACCTCATCGGTACCATTGTAAAAGGCCAAGAGGTATTCGATATCGGTATTGGCCGGAATGGTATCTCCGCGATAGCCCTCGGGGAAAGGCAGCTGGAACCCATTTGCCGAAAGGCTCAAAACGATCTCCTGAGCATCGACGGAGCGAAAAGGGTCGAACTCATCTTCGGCAAATTGCAACACCTTACCCGTACTGAAACCGCCTCCGGAAGTACAGGCTTCCAACACCACATTGGGGCGGCTGTATCCGGGCAATTCCAGAGCCTGGTCGGCTATAAGTCTGAAAGTAGCTCCCACGGGCGAAGTGCGGGTAACGATGATGCTATCTTGAGAGGGCAGCTGAAACTCCTGATACCCCATGATTTCGTCTTCAATGACGATGAAATCCATGGGCTGCAGCATATCGCCCGGGCCGATGTTCTTGATGGAGAAGTTGTTGACACCGTCTTCACACCAGCCATTGACCACGATGCGCGAACCATCCCAGCCCGGCTGGGGGGCCAGGCAAATGGAGTCCGGCTTGATGTGAGCCGTACTGACGATGGACTGCTCCTCTACAGTGCTACAGCCCACCAAGGTATGCACCATAAACTGTCCTTCATCATCCGGCACCAGATCGCCCAGCTCAAAGCGGTAAAGGCTATCCACTTGCAAGGCAACCGGCAAATCCGAGTCGATGAAGAGCAAGTCTTCGTCGAGAATGACATCTACATAGGCCCCCTCGGCCATATCCGTACCCCGATTGCGATAGCTGATGAGATAATCCATAAACTCGCAAGAGCGGGGAGGCAGGCTGCTGATGTCCACTTCCAGCCAGGAGCAGGAAATGACTTTGTGCAGGGCAAAATCCTGCTCCAAGGTGTCGTACATATTCGGCATGTCCAGCTGGTACTGCAAGCCGTCGCAGCCATCCCAATAAGGTGCAGGCGGGGTAACGCTCAACTGATAGGAGCCGGTATCGACCAAAAGGCTGAAAAAGCCGTTTTCATCGGTATAACCGTAAAAAGTTTCATCAGCACTTTCAGCCCGTACCAACCATTTCTTGAGCAGCGGTTCATCGGCATCGACGAAGCAATCCAAATCCAAATCTTCAAAGACCCTGCCCTGAATGTAGTTGTTCAGCGTGTTGCCCTCGGCATCGGATTTGACCACCAGCACGTCGTAAATTAAGGGTAGCGAAGAGCTGAAATCTCCGGCTATGGCAAAGCCACCGTCCAAGGTGCTGGTCAGGCCCTTCCCAAATTCCGGATGGTTTTCCGCTCCGATGTTTTCCTGCAACAGCAGGTTGCCGTCTGCGGAATACTTCACCAACAACACATCGCTGTTCAAAGGGGTCAGCTGAATGACACCTGTAGTAACCAGGGAGCCGCCTTGCAATTCGACCAAGTCGTAACCCTGGGATTCGTAATCGCTGATTTCATTTTGCCAAAGAACATTTTGGCCGTCAGCGCTCACTTTCACCGTATAGGCATTGTACAGGCCTCCGGTGAAAGCGAGCTGGCCATCGGTTGTCGTGATCAGAGCCTGCGGGTCGTTGTAGTCATTGCCCAGCGAATGCGCATGGCCCCAGATCACACCTCCGTTGTAATCGGTCTTCAGGAGGTAATTGTAAGTGGTATCGGTTGTTTGGGATCTACCCAGAAAGACGTAGCCGTCATTGATTTCAACCACGTCCACGAAGCGTTCAAGCCCCTCGTCTGAGTAGTTAATCGACCAGATTTCATTGCCGTTGCCGTCCACTTTTACGGCACGGGCCTGGTCTTCTTGGCGGCCTGCGAGGAGGTAGCCGCCATCGGTCGTTGGGATGATGGCATAAGCGAATTCGTCCATGTCCTCGCTGCCGTAAAACAGGCTGTTCAAGGCTTCTCCGCGTTCGTTGAAGAACAGCAGATGCATGTCAAAAGAAGACAAGCCGTCTGCCTTGTTGTAGCCTGCCAGCACATAGACGTGGTCCTGGTGGGCTTTCGCCAAATCCTGGCCGTAGCCCTCAAATCCTTCATCGAAGGCTTGCAGCCAAATGATTTCGCCATCCACATCGGTGCGAATGACAATGGCGTCTTTGTCTTGGTCCTGGCTAAATCCCTCGCTGGTTCCCACCACCAGGTACCCTGTTTGATCGGTTTGCAGGATGGCCTCGCCCCTGTCGGTATAATTCGGGTTGCCATAAGTATATTCCCAGCCCTGTCCGCTCAGCATCGCCGGTATCCACAAGGATACCAACACCCCCACCAGCTTCAACAGCCGGGGTGTAGTGATTCGCGTTTTTTCTGAGCAGTAGTTCATAGGAATATTCCTCTTATTCGTTGACGGTACAAAAGTGAAAACAAACCCAAGCCTGCACAACGACAAAAAAGGGCATTTGTTGAACATTTTTTTCATAGCAAAAATTCTTTCAAAAATCATAACCAACTGATTATCAACAACTTAAGACAAGGGAACACACAAACAAAAGCCTCGCTTTGTTGAAAAACAAAAAAGTTTTCTATCTTGCGAAAGCAAAAAATGCACCATCTACCCACATGAAAAAGAACCGAAGCATTCAATTGCTGCGTACTTTGAGCAAAAAAGAGCTGCGCCGTTTCAGAAAATGGCTGCTTTCTCCCGTACACAATCAACGCGAAGATGTAGTCCGTTTATTGGATTTTTTGACGGAAAATGAAGCTTTGCAAACGCTCGACAAAGAGGCCAAAAGGCAGGCTTTCGCCAAATTATTCCCTGAAAAGGAAAAGTACGACGACGCCTACCTGCGTCAAGTGCTGCATTTTTTCAACAAAGCGCTGGAAGATTTCCTCATTTACAACGAACAAAACCGCTCGGAAGCCGACCGCCAACTGGCCCTAATCAATACCCTGCGCAGCAAGCAACTGGATAAACTTCAGGAGCAACAGATTCGCAGATTAGACAAACTGCTGGTCCAAGCGCCTCACCGTTCGGCCGATTATTTCGGGCAAGTCTTCCGCCTGGAGTTCCTCAAATACGACTTCTACAGCAAGCAAAAGCGCACCGGGCCGCTCAACCTCCAAGCTATCTCCCAGGCCCTGGAACTGCAATTCGTCATTCAAAAACTGCGGCTCAGCGGCCTGATGCTCTCGCACGCCAACGTCTATAAAGTCTCCTACGATTTCGGCCTACTGAAAGCGTTGCTCCACTACGTGGAGGAACAAGGCATGCTGGAACAACCCGTGGTATCCATTTACTACCACAGCCTGCGCGTCCTGCAAAACAGGGAGGACGAGCTGGCTTTCGCCAAATTAAAAGAAGCGCTCTTCTCCTACGGCTCTTTGCTCCCCCTCGACGAATTGCGCGAAAATTACCTCTTCGCCATCAACTACTGCATCGGCCGCATCAATGCCGGCATCGAGCGATACTGGAAAGAAACCTTCGACTTTTACCGGCAGGGCCTTAAAAACAGCATCCTCATTCAAGACAGACTGCTGTCGCGCTGGACCTTCCGCAACGTGGTTACCGCTGCCACCCGTTTACAGGAATTCAACTGGACAGAACAGTTCATCAAGGACTATCAGCACTACTTAGACGAACGCCATCGCGAATCTATCGTCCATTACTGCGAGGCCAAACTGCTGTTTGAAAAAAAGGATTACAGCCAGGCCATGAAACGCCTCGCCCTGGTAGAATACGACGACATCCTCATGACTCTGGCAGCCAAAATTATGCTGCTGAAAATGTACTACGAACTCGACGAGTACGACGCCCTGGAATCCCTGCTCGACAGCATGAAACGCTACATGAGTCGCAAAAAAGTCATCGGCTATCACAAAGCCAATTACAGCAACGTCATCCGCTTCACGCGCAAACTGGTCAACCTCAACCCCTTCGACAAAAGAGAAGTGGCCGAATTGCGCACCGAAGTGGAAAAGGCCTCTCCCCTCACGGAAAAAAAATGGCTGCTCAAACAACTCAAATAAAGGAGAGCCTCCTGGGGTGCTAACAGCTCTCCCAGACCTCAAAAAAATCGGGAAAAGACTTCTCCACCACTTCGGCTTGTCGAAAACGCAGCGGACCCAACACGCTCAAAAGACTGAGCGACATAGCCATGCGGTGGTCTTCGTAGGTATCAAAAACGGGAACCTCTTTCCACTGCGCCTTTCCCCGAACATCCAGAAAAGGTTGGTCACCTCCTCCTATCTCTACCTGAACGCCTACCTTGGCCAACTCCTGCTTCAAGGCCTGCAACCTATCCGTCTCTTTGATGCGCAGCGTTTTCAAACCCTTCAAACGCAAAGGCCGCCCCAAAACAGCTGCCAAAACGGCAAAAGTCTGCGCCAAATCGGGCTGCTCCAGAAAATCCATCTCCAAAGGCGGATGAGCAAGGACTCCGGAATCGCGCAAAAGGCGAACCCCGCCCGCCTCAAAGCGGGTTTCAACGCCCCAGTCGCGCATCCACTCCGCCAAAACGGCATCACCCTGCAAGCTGTCCTTTTCCAAACCGGGCAAAAACAAATCCACTTCTTCCGACAAAGCGGCCAAGGCATAGAAATAAGACGCCGCCGACCAGTCGGCCTCTACCCTGTAACGAAAAAGACGGTACGCCTGTCCGGCTGCCACTTCAAAACAGCCCCCCTTTTCTTTTACTTCTACCCCATAGCGATGCATCAAACCCAGGGTCATGTCCAGGTAAGGACGAGAAACCATCGCTCCCTGGGGGCACAACAGCAAACCCTTTGGAAGACGGGGAGCTACCAACAAAACCGCCGAGAGGTATTGACTGCTCTCATGGGCCGCAAGTCGGACTTCTGCCCGATGTGCAGATGGAGCAAAAGGGCCGATTCGAACCGGAGGATAGCCCTCCCGCTCCAGGTACTCCAGCTCGGCTCCCATTTGCCGCAAGGCAGTAACCAAAGGTCCTATGGGGCGCTGGCACATCCGCTCGCTGCCGGTGAGTTGTTGCTGCCCCGGAGAAGTAGCCAGAAAAGCCAACATAAAGCGGTAAGTAGTACCCCCCGCACCGGCATGGTAAAGGGCCTTTTCCTCTCCGGTAAGGTATTGCCGAAGAAGGCCCTGCAAAATCTGGCTGTCTTTGGCTTTGGAGACGTTTTCAGGCCAGCCCCCGCCCAAAGCACCAATGATGAGTGCCCGATTACAAAGGCTCTTGGAAGCGGGCAAAAGCACTTCTCCTTTCAGAACCCGTTTTCTTTTGCTAATTTCGCGGCACATCATCCGTTCATAATATACCCAAATCAAAATGGTTTGGGATATTTACAACTCGCAAAGGAACGAAGATAGGGAGTTTGGGAGGCTGACGCCTCTCAAACCACTTCGCCATGAGTATACCCAACCCAACCGGCGGGGCGTGTAACGAAGAAAGACACAAAAATAGACAAAACATTGAAGCAAACAGGATTTGAAAAAACGAGAAAACACCACCTTCTTGGGCTGATGTCGGGAAGTTCACTGGACGGATTGGACGTGGCTGATGTGGTCTTTGAGCTAAACTTCAACCCAAAGGGGGAACTGGATCACATCAGCTGGACCCTACAGCATGCCCGCACCCTGCCTTACGCTGCATCCTGGGTGGAAAAACTCAGCGGCTTGAGCAAAGCTCCTCTGCCTGAAGTTCTGAGCGCTCATGCCGCTTTTGGCCGCTACCTGGGCGACTTGCTCCGGCCTCTGCTTCAAACCTGGAATACCCGACCCGAAGCTGTAGCCCTGCACGGGCACACGCTTTTTCACGAGCCTTCCAAAGGCTTCAGCTTTCAATTGGGCGACGGGCATGCCCTGGCCCAAAAACTGGGCCTACCCGTCATATTTGACTTCCGCACGGCTGACATTGCCTTGGGCGGGCAAGGCGCACCTATGTCTCCTCTGGCCGACAAGCTGCTCTTCACAGAACACGAAGCCTGGCTCAACCTGGGGGGCATTGCCAATCTCACTGCCGTGGATGAGGGGCGCTGGCAGGCCTGCGATATCGGCCCTGCCAATCAGTTGTTCAATGCCCTGGCTGCCGAAACAGGCCTGCCTTACGACAAAGACGGCCAACTGGGACAAAGTGGAAAACTACTGCCCGAACTGCTGCAACAAGCACTCGACAAAGCCTATTACCACCTGCCGCCACCCAAATCGCTCAGCAACCAATGGGTACAGTCGGAAGCCCTCCCTCTTTTCCAAAACTACCCCGCCTCAACCGAAGATCGCCTGCATACCGCTTATCGCTTTCTGGGGGCTTTGCTCTTTATGCACCTGAAAAAATTCTTCTCCTCTACACAAAAACACCGCACTCTCTTCATCACCGGTGGCGGAGCACACAATACCTTTCTTCGAACTTGCCTGCAAGAAGCCATTCAAGCTCTCAACATCACCCTCCACCGCCCTTCTTTCCTAATTGTGGACTTCAAAGAGGCTCTGCTCATGGCTCTGGCCGGAGCTTTGCGCCTCGAAGGCTTACCTAATTTTTTGCCGGAAACCACCGGTGCCCGAGCGGCAGCCATAGGTGGCAATGTGGTGCGCGCTCAAAGCGGTAGAGATGCAAGGTATTGCGTCTCTACCGCAGCAACACCACCTGGCCGGAAACCTCCTCCTCCTGCAGGGCCGGAGTGTTGAAATACCGAAAGCGATACACATACAAGCCACCGGCGGCATCGCCCCCGTCCCAGGCAAAGGACGGGCTTTGAGACGAAAACAGCAGTCCGCCCCAGCGGTCGTAAACTTGCAATTCTATGCCCTCGTAGTCCTTGCCTTGCGGCAAAAACAAATCGTTCAGACCGTCCCCATTCGGGGAGAAGGCCGTGGAAAAGTAGATGCGCGAGCGGCAGTCGTTGACTTCCAGCGCAAAGCTGTCCTTTATCGGGCAACCGAAGAGCTCGGCCTCCACTTCGTAGCTGCCGGCCTGCCACAGCTCAAAAGATGAGGCTGAACTGTTGGATATGGCCGACACGGAAAAGTCCTCGGTATAGGGGCTTATCCTTGTTGCTTTTTCTCCAGCTCCTGCCAGGCAGAGGCCTGCTCTATGGAAATTTGCCCTCCGGACAAGCTTCCAAGCCACGACGGCCTCTGTCTCTGCGGCCGCTGGGGCCAGCATCACAATTTCCATGCTTTGCCCCAATGCACTCATGAAGTTTTCAGGGTTGATTGGCTATCACCACTTTTTCAATGGTTTGCATGTGCTGCGTTTCTATTTGGCAGCTATACACTCCGTTGGGAAGAAAGGACAGGTCTATAGGGAAAGTCGGGTTTTTGCTGTTTAGTAGGAGCCGCCCCGACCAGTCGTAGAATTTTACGCTTATTATTTCGTCCTTAGGGCTGATGTTGAGGCTTTTGTGTACAGGGTTTGGGAAGAGTTTGAAATGGGGTTGGCCTTGAGCGGGAGAATGCAGAGCTGTTGGCTCGGATAGCGGATTGCCCAACAGCCAATCAGTGGCTGTCCAGAGGAAGCCCCAATCCGAGCCGTTGTCATCCAATTCTTCGGCGACATTGACGCCGTCTCTGTTGCTGTCTTCTTCGATTTCGGGATGTGGGCTAATGAGCAAAACTCGCCCGTTTCCATAGTAAAATTTGATGATGGCCGGTTTGTTGGCGAAGCCGTCAAAAGTGGCCACGGTATCTATTGGGGTGTCCGCATAAGGGTGGAAAACGCTGCCACCCCAGTAGAGCATATCTTCTTGTTCATCTCCAAAACTGTTTATTTCGTCATTAGGGTTCATGGATACACTGGTCATGGCATAATCCGGCCAGATAGCGAGCTGATCGATAGGGCCGATGGATTTTCCCTGGAAGAAATTGAGGGGATAGTCTATTTCAAAGCCTTCCCAAACCAGTTTATCAGAGGCAAATTCGGCTCCTGCACACATGCCTATATAGGCTCCTCCGGTGAAAACCAAATCCCGGATGTGTTGTATGCCCGTGGCGTTGATGTCAGCGCTGTAATAGTCGGCATCTCCTCCGGGGAAAAAGATGGCTCCATAGGAGTCTTTCAGGGGCGCAGTATTGATCTCTTGTGCACCAACTCTTTTGTGACTTACTCCTTTCCAGTCGAGGAAGTGTTCAAAGGCAATGACGTCCTCTTCCCAGGCGCCGATATCACCATCGTGATATATGGCAAAGTCGTAGGTCTGCTGAGAAAAGCTGAAAGGCGCGTTGAAAATAAGCAGGAATAGAAGGATGTTTTTCATGTTGGTGTTGGTTTTTGTCCTTCGGTAGTTGTACTTAGTAGCATGAAGCTGTTGTAAGTATGACAATTGCGGTCTTATCGGACAGGGTCTTGGTCTTTTATGCCGGGATTTAATCGATAATATCTGTATTCGTCTTGGATTTTTCCATTTTTGATTACAGCCTTTTTTAAAATGCCTTCGTTGATGTAGCCATTTTTTTCCAGAACTTTCATAGAAGCCGGGTTGGATTCAAAAACGCAAGCATAAATTCGCAAGAGTTTTAAGTTTTCAAAGCCATATCGAGTTATCCATTGTATGGATTTTGTGGCTATTCCTTTCCCCCAAAAGGGTTCCCCAATCCAATATCCTATTTCAGCTGATCTTCGGTAAACATCTTTTTGAAGGGTTAAGCCTATTACGCCACAAAAACTTCCGTTGTATTCTATAGCGAAGACGTGTTGGTGCTTATCCTTCTCAGTAGATTCGATGAAACTTTCAGCATCTCTTTCCGAATAAGGGTAGGGAAGATGATCTCTCAGATTATTCCATATCTTCTTGTTATTTAGAAGCTTGGCAAGGGCTTGCTTATCCTTGATCTTGAGCTTTCTTAGGAATATCGTACTCTCCTTTTGAGATTCGTTCATAAAAGGTTATTTTAAATTTGATTATTATACCCAAACCGAAATGGTTTGGGATATTTACAACTCGCAAAGGAACGAAGATAGGGAGTTTGGGAGGCTAACGCCTCCCAAACCACTTCGCCATGAGTATAGATATAAAAAAGATAGCCTCAGCGATTTTTAAAGACAACGAAATACTGAAAATCTTTAACTTGAATCAATTGCTTTTGACTACCGAAACTTGAGTTACATTATTTCTCTATTTACACCTATAATACCAACAACTATCTATACTCAAATATCCTTTTTTTCTCATACCACAACTTCTAATCAACCGCACACCAGGAGCTAAATCCAATACAAGGATATCAGGTTTTTTATAAAACAAACTTGATACCTTTAGATTGTAAAATTCACCTAACATTCGTGGCGGTAAATCAGACATTTCTAAATCCTTTGAAGAAAAAATTGGCTTTCCCTTAATGAACTTTACTTTACCT
>JALSKB010000018.1 GCA_026989035.1 Saprospiraceae bacterium
TACTCAAAAACCGGAAAGGCATAAGTTCCCATGGAATCACAATTGGAGGTATTATACGGATGATTGCCCTCATAACAACGCCAGCCGTAATTAAAGCCTCCACCACTGTTTGCCGGCTCAAAATCGACCTCTTCCCACTCGTCTTGCCCCACATCGGCTATCCACAGATCACCGGTGAGTTGATCAAAGGCAAACCTCCAGGGATTGCGAAGGCCAAAGGCCCAGATTTCGTCGCGTATGCCGTCTGTGGTATCTGAAAAAGGGTTGTCGGGTGGTATGGCATAGGGTTGCTCTTCGGTGGCCTGGCTAACGTCGATGCGCAGCATCTTGCCAAGCAACTCTTGAGGATTTTGTGCTCGATTGCCCGGGTCGCCGGCCGACCCTCCATCTCCCATGCCGATGTAGAGGTATCCGTCGGGCCCAAAGTGCAAATCTCCGCCATTGTGGTTGGAATAGGGTTGGTCTATGGTCAGAATAATCAATTCGCTGTCGGGGTCACCTAAAGGCGGGCAGATGCCACAACTGTTAGCAGGGGGGCCTGAGGGGAACTCCATGGTGAATCTCGAAATATATGTGGTTCCTCCGCTGCCGGTATAGTTGACAAATACGTAAGGCGTATCCGGAAAATCAGGATGGAAAGCCATGCCCAAAAGGCCGCGCTCGTTACCGGTATCGTACACGCGGTCTTGTATGTCCAGGGCAATTTCCCATTCGTGTCCTCCAACATCGCTAATGACATACCTGCCCATGATGATTCCGTTTTGCTGGGCCACGTAGTACAAGCCATCGTAAATGGGTTCTTGCGAACTGGAAAGGTAAGTCATGCCCCACTCGCGGGCGTACCAGTCCACCGGCTTGTAAAAAGTTTCTTCTTGAGCCCAGAAAAAGGGCTCAATGACGAGCTCCGGGGAGTTTTGTGCCCAAACTTTTTGGCTGGAGAAGAATAAGCTTAACCAGATGAGGCAGTGTAGTCTTTTTTTCATGATTCATTGGTGGTTTAGGGTACTTGGCAAAAAAAGAGTTTTAAGCCTGTACTTTCGTTCGTTAGTCTTGTTAAAACGACCCTGAATAGTTTGCCTGGCTGGGACGTCTGTCTGCTGTGCTCTTACCCGATATGGTTTTTTAGAACTCTCTACATCCGCGGCTTCGGTCCTCGATTTCGAGGATTTAATGAGCTCCAGTAGGGTTTGCTAAAAAACACCTCATGGTAAAGCGGTTTGGTATCCATTGGCATTCCAAACTCCTTTATTGGGCTGGTTTTCGGGATTGCTCATTTCCCAAACTATACTCATGGCAAAGTGGTTTGGGAGGCGTTAGCCTCCCAAACTCCTTATTTTTACTCGTTTGCGAGTCGTAAATATCCCAAACCATTTCGGTTTGGGTATACTTTCAATGGAAATATAAAAAAATTGTGGTCTTGCTCGGACGCAGGCGGAAGAAAAACCACAAATAGTCATCTACTGGACATTTTTGCAGTTCGTCCTTTGAAGAGCTTAGATGCTTTCTTTACCTGCTGCCACTGGTTTTGAGTGAAAAAAATCACTTTGTTTTTACAGTGTACTGGGGAGGATGACAGCCCCTTTTTGTTGCATTTCCCGTAAGGCTTTTTCGCCGTCCTCTTTTTCGAGATTGACTGCTCTGCAACCATCCGTAATAACAAAGGTTTTAAAACCGAGTTTCAGCGCATCCAAGACAGTGTATTTAACACAGTAGTCGGTAGCCAGACCCATGATGTAAAGTTCTTTTACTTTTTTGATGTTTAAATAGTCCTCTAAGCCGGTATTGGTGCGGTGGCCGTTGTCGAAGAATCCGCTGTAGCTGTCCACCTCAGGGTGAGTGCCTTTGTAAGCGATGTGTTGTATTTTTTCTGTGTTTAGCCTTTCGGCAAATGCTGCTCCGTGCGAACCCTGTACGCAGTGGATAGGCCATAGCGTTTGGGGTAGCCCGTTGAGCATGATGCGGTCGCCGGGTTTGCGCAAGGGGTGCATGCTGGCAAAGCTGCCGTGGTTAGCGGGATGCCAGTCTTTGGTAGCAACGACCAACTCAAATTCTCGCATCATTTCATTGGCTATGGGGATGACTTCATCTCCTTTAGGCACGGGTAAAGCTCCTCCGGGTAGGAAATCATTTTGTAAGTCGATGAGTAAGAGCGCTTTCATGATTGTTGTTTTTAAGGTGTGGTTTCTAATTCGCTTGGCCGTAATGGTGAATCATGAGCACACAATTTTATTTGGCGAAAGCAGCGTGTTAAAAATTTTGTACACGGGCCAGGCCTTCCGAAAAATCCCGTAATTCCAGAAAATTAGGGGTGATGACTACTTCTGCTTTTTTGTCGATGCAGCCGATACCTTCGTAGAACCCCACGCGAGCATAGCCTTCCTTGAAAGCCCAGGCCAGGCCGAATTGCGGTGGCGTTAATTCTTCTCCATCGGGGGTTAGATAGCTCCACAATCTATCGCGCTGATAAGGAGCCAAGCCTTCGGAAAAGGTGTAGAGTTGTTGATAACGGGCGGGAACGACTTCACGTCCTTGGGCATCTATCATGCCGAAGAGTTCTCCTTTTCGAAAAATCCAGCGTCCTTCTCCTGCGTATTGCAAACTCTCATAAGTTGGGCTAACAGCCCATTTTCCGGAAGGTAGGAGCAAGCCGTATCGGCCATTTTGTTTTTCCTTGGCTATAGCCACCCCTTCTTGAAAGGCTTGGGCTTTGGGGTATCGGGCAGGCATTTTTTGTTTCCCCTGCCTATCGGCAAATCCGTACAACCCGTCTTTTTTAAAGGCGATGAGAAAGGGCCTGGGCAAGCTGTCTTTTTCGATTTTGGGGAGCAGAATGCGTTCGTATTGGGGCGCTAAGACAAATTTTCCGGAAGTATCTATTAGGCCGTAGTGCCCGTTTTTTTTCACTACGGCTAAGCCATGTTCAAAAGGTCCTGCTTTTTCAAATTGAAGGGGGATGCGCAGCTGTCCTTTTTTATCGATGTAGCCGAAGAGCTGTTGTTGGCGGACGGCAGCCAGGCCTCCGTGAAACGACCGGGCTTCCTGAAATTGGGCAGGGATGCACAGCTGTCCCGTGCTGTCCACGTAACCTTCGAGTTGCTCCGGAAGGCGGACGGCAGCCAGGCCTTCGCTGAAATCGCGGGCTGCAAGCCAGGAGGGAGGCTGAAGGAAGCTGCCATCTTGGCGAATGAAGCCCCATTTGTCTTTTATGCGTACGACGGCCAGCCCCTCCTTGAAATTCCTACAATCGTCAAAGCGGTAGGGTATGACCAATTGCCCCGTGCTGTTTATGTAGCCCCAGGGGTGCTTTGAGGTGGTGTAATCGGATCCGTTTTCGTCTTGAAGCTGGGGTTCGTTTTGACAACTGCTGAGGAGAAGCAGGCAGAGGGGGAGGCAGATTCCCCAGGATATGAGTGTTCTGTGGCTGAGAGGCATGGGTAAATCTACTGGGTGAAAACGGTTGCTGTACAAGATGTATGCGAGAGCGGAAAGTTACGACAGATTTTAGATTTCAAAGTCCAGGCCGCGTTTGAGCAGGTTGGTGTAATTTTCTTGCTCTAATAAGCGATATTTTTCTTTGTTGAAGCGGTAAAGGGTAGCAGGTCTATGGGCTACGCCTTCTTGTTTGCCGGTTTTTTCGAGTATGCCGAGTTTGAGGATTCGGCTGCGGAAATTGCGTTTGTTCAGCGGCAGGCCCAGTACCGATTCATACAGGTCTTGCAATTGTCTCAGGGTAAACTCATCGGGCAAAAGTTCAAAGCCTATGGGTTGATACCGGACTTTGTTGCGCAAGCGCGTGAGAGCTGTGTTGAGAATGTCCGCGTGGTCAAAGGCCAGGGCTGGCAATTGGTCGATGGCAAACCAGCTGGCTTCAGCAGCATCGGAGCGGGCTTTCAAGCGATGTTTGCTGAGGTTGATGAGGGCGTAATAAGCTACGCTGACCACTCTGCCACGGGGGTCGCGTTGCGGCTGACCAAAAGTGTACAGTTGCTCAATGAATAGGTCTTTGACGGAAGTCTCTTCTTCCAGCTCGCGCAGGGCTGCTTGCTCCAGGGTTTCGTCTTCTTCTACAAAGCCTCCGGGCAAGGCCCAATAGCCCTGATAAGGCGGGTTCTTTCTACGCACGAGCAAGACCATTAAATTCTTTTGGTCTTTGTCGTAGCCCAACACCACACAATCTACGGTGAGTTTTATGCAGGATGATGATTTCATTTCACTATGGTGGGGATTGTTGTTTGTCTTTACAACACAACCGCTTTTTGATGGTTGTTTTTGAGCTTGTTTTTTAGTTGAATCAGCTTGGCGTCTTGCTGTACGGGGTAAGCCTTTTTACGCCAGCTTGAAAGGAAAAGTTTGCGTTGTTGTATGGCGTAATGGCGCATTTCATTCAGTGAGGGTGGGGGACTTGTCCTTTGGCCGTTGACCAATACGGGGCGAAGCAAATCTTTGCCGGCTTCTGCGGGTAGGCCGAAGTACTTTCCTGGCGTGTAGCCCTGCATTTGGTCATACACCAGGTCGCCCAAAAGTTGCCCGTTTTGATAAAACCTGCGGATTTGCAATTGGCCGGGCAAGGAAGATTTGGCTTCTTCTTCGGATAGTTTAATACGGGCTTGCCAGGCTTCGCCGGGTTTTCTGATGGCAGACATCTTGTACACACAGCCTATGGCTGCTTGGGGCTGACCCGTAACCAGTTGGGTGCCTACACCCCAGACGGCAATGGGTGCGCCCTGGGCTCGCAGTTTGGCAATGACTTCTTCATCCAGTTGGTTGCTGGCGACGATGACTGCATCGGGAAAGCCGGCTTCGTCCAGCATCCGGCGGGCCGTTTTGCTGAGTTGGGCCAGCTCACCGCTATCTAAGCGGATACCCAGCAGTTTGTGCCCCCGATTGCGCAGTTCCTGCCCGATGAGAATGGCGTGTTCTATACCGCGTATGCTGTCGTAGGTGTCCACCAGAAAAAGAGCGTTGTCGGGCATGGCCCGGGCATAGCGTTCAAAGGCTTCGAGTTCGGAATCAAAACTCATGACCCAGCTATGCGCATGAGTACCCTTGACCGGAATGCCGAGCAGGCGGCCGGCCAAGACATTGCTGGTACCGGTACACCCCCCCAGGTAAGCAGCTCGGCTGGCGGTGATGCTGCCGTCTATGCCTTGTGCCCGCCGCAAGCCGAATTCCAAAACAGAGCCATCCCCGGCGGCATCTGCAATGCGGGCAGCTTTGGTGGCGATGAGGGTGGAAAAGTTGATGAGATTGAGCAGAGCCGATTCGATAATCTGCGCCTGAATCAAGGGTGCCTGGATGCGCAAAATGGGTTGGTTGGGAAAGACCAGTTCGCCTTCCGGCAAAGCTTCAAGCGTGCCGGTGAAGCGCAGGCGTTGCAAGTAGTTTAAAAAGTGCTCGGGAAAAAGGGCATGCCCTTCCTGTGTTTTAAGTGAGCCGAGATAAGCGACGTCTTCCGCAGAGAAATGCCACTGCTCCAGGTATTCCGCAACCAGTTCCGTGCCGGCAGCAAGGGCGTAGTTCCAACCGGGAGGCAAAGAACGAAAGTACAGATAAAAAATGGCCTCGCTGTCTTCCATTCCCTGCTCCCGGTAAGCATGAGACATGGTGAGTTCGTACAAATCCGTCAAAAGGCCCAAATCGCTGCGGTACAGTTGTGTAAGCATGAGTTTCTACTTAGTTTCTAAATCAAACTAACTACCTTAGTTTGCTATATAAACTAAGTAAAGAGCCGTTTTGTTTTGTTCGTCGGAAAAAATTCGGGAGGGAAGTATCAAGACTATACGCATGGCGAAGTGGTTTGGGAGGCGTTAGCCTCCCAAACTCCCTATTTTTCGCTGGTTCGTGAGTTGTAAATATCCCAAACCATTTGGTTTGGGTATATGCTCATGGCGAAATGGTTTGGGAGGCGTTAGCCTCCCAAACTCCCTATTTTTACTCGTTTGCGAGTCGTAAATATCCCAAACCATTTGGTTTGGGTATATATACACGCATGGCGAAGTGGTTTGG
>JALSKB010000019.1 GCA_026989035.1 Saprospiraceae bacterium
TTCCAGATGGCGGCTTAGCAAAAAGCGGGTGTTGACGGCAATACGCATGAGAAAGCAAAGAAAAGCAGAAAAAAATTCCCCGAAAAACTTTCTTTCATTTCAATAAATAGCTATACCTTTGCCCCGATTTTTGAGAACCCTTCATCTAAACCATATTGAGAGGGGCTTTTGGCAGGTCGAAATGAATTTGGCGAAAGCCGTCTTAACAACTTTTGATTATATGGCAAACATCGGTCGCGTAAAGCAAGTTATTGGTCCGGTTGTGGACGTGTCTTTTGAAGCGGAGGGCTCTGTCTTGCCTGAGATTCACCACGCTTTGGAAATTCAGCGCGCCAACGGAGATGTGTTGGTTTTGGAAGTTCAACAGCACTTGGGCGAAGACTCCGTGCGTACGATTGCAATGGATTCTACGGACGGTTTGGTTCGGGGAATGGAAGTCAAGGACACGGGGCATCCTATTACCATGCCTGTGGGCGATAAAATTAAGGGTCGCCTTTTTAATGTGGTGGGCAAAGCCATTGATGGCATAGGCGAGGTGGAGAAGACGGCTAACGCTTATCCCATTCACCGCAAGCCGCCTACTTATGAAGATCTTTCGACTGAAAAGGAAATCCTTTACACGGGTATCAAGGTTATTGACCTGATTGAGCCGTACATGAAAGGAGGGAAAATCGGCTTGTTTGGTGGTGCCGGTGTGGGCAAGACGGTGCTCATCATGGAGTTGATCAACAACATCGCCAAGCAGTACGAGGGGATTTCGGTCTTTGCCGGTGTGGGTGAGCGTACCCGTGAGGGCAACGACCTGTTGCGCGAGATGTTGGAAGCGAATGTTATCCGCTATGGTGAGGAGTTCATGAAGAGCATGGAAGAAGGCGGTTGGGATCTTTCCAAGGTCAACATGGAGGAGTTGGGCAAGTCCCAGGCTACTTTGGTTTTTGGCCAGATGAACGAGCCTCCCGGAGCTCGTGCGCGCGTGGCTTTGTCGGGATTGACGGTGGCAGAGTATTTCCGTGACGGCGATTTGAATGATCCTGCGGGCGGCCGCGACATCCTTTTCTTCATCGACAACATCTTCCGCTTTACTCAGGCTGGTTCCGAGGTGTCTGCTTTGCTTGGCCGTATGCCTTCAGCCGTGGGTTATCAGCCTACGCTGGCCACGGAAATGGGCTTGATGCAAGAGCGGATTACTTCCACGAAGCGCGGTTCCATTACTTCAGTACAGGCCGTTTATGTACCTGCCGACGACTTGACAGACCCGGCTCCGGCTACGACTTTTGCTCACCTGGATGCCACCACGGTACTTAGTCGGAAGATTGCCTCTTTGGGTATTTATCCGGCTGTGGATCCGCTGGATTCCACTTCCCGCATTCTGGATCCGCTCATCATTGGCGAGGAGCACTACAACTGCGCTAACCGCGTGAAGAATATCCTTCAGCGTTACAACGAGTTGCAGGACATTATCGCCATCCTCGGTATTGAAGAACTATCCGATGAAGACAAGCTGGTGGTGAGCCGTGCCCGTCGTGTGCAGCGCTTCCTCTCTCAGCCTTTCCACGTGGCTGAGCAATTTACAGGCCTGAAGGGTGTGGTGGTGCCGATTGAAGAGACCATCCGTGGCTTCAACATGATCATGGATGGAGAGATGGACGAATATCCGGAAGCAGCCTTCAACTTAAAGGGCACCATCGATGAGGTTATCGAAGCAGGCAAGAAGATGTTAGCCGAAGCAAAGTAAGAAGAACAAAAGAGAAGAGGGCAGAGCCGTTTTCTCGCTAAGATCTTATGGATATGCAAATTACCGTTCTTACTCCTGACAGAGAATTGTTTAGCGGTAGGGCCGCTTCAGTCAAAGTGCCCGGCGTGATGGGGCAGTTTCAGGTGTTGCGCAACCACGCTCCCATCGTTTCTGCCCTGGAGAAAGGGACGATAACGGTGGTTACTTCAGAAGGCACTTACCGCTATTTTGATGAAGAGCAGGCAGCCATTGTTGAAGCCGACGAACCGAGTAAAGAGTTGGTCTTTCACATTGAGAGCGGTTTCATTGAAGTTTTAAACAACGAAGTAGCCTTGCTGGTGCAGGGCGTATCCTAAAGAGACGCGTTTTGTGCGTCTTCAGCTTATAAAAGGGCCGGCAAAGTGTCGGCCCTTTTGTTTTTTATCTGACATTTGGGGGAGTGAAGGGCAGTTAAATCCATAATTGACGTATTTTTGACCGTTGCAGACTATGGAGATGCCCCTTCAGTTGTCGTATAGCTTTTTTTTTTCTGGCATTCAAGCCTTCAAACGATGATGAAAAGTCTTTTTTATTTGCTCGTGAGTCTTGGTTTGTTCGCTGCCTTTTGGGGTTGTTCGACAGAGCATGAAAAGGATGAACAAGTTGCCCGACGCAGCCAGGCAGAAGAGAAGCAGTGGCAGATGATCGAATACCTGCGCGACAGCCTGGCCAGAACGGTAAATGTGTTGGAAACGCCTGAAGTTGGGGAGGAATTCATAGAACGTTCCGTGGCATATGCAGCGGCGCATTCCCAAGATACCAGCTCTGCTTTGCTGTATTTTGAAGCGGCAAATGTGGCCAACAGCTTGCGCAAGTATCGCAGAGCCGTTGAGCTTTGGGGTAAAGTCTGGCAGTTGTACCCGGAGACAGAGGTGGCCCCTCATGCTCTCTTTCGCCAGGGCTTTACCACGGAGAACTCCATAAAAGACCGCCATAAAGCCAGGTATTATTACGAGCTTTTTCTTCAAAAATACCCCAGCCATGAATTTGTGTCGGGTGTCCGGCAGTTGTTGATGGTCTTGGACAGAGACCCCGAGGAAATGGTTAAGCAGTTTGAGCAACAAAATCAAACTCAATAGCATGGGGTCTAAATCCGAAAAAGGGGTGTTAACAACGCTTTGTTTTATGAGGAAACGACAGCTTTTTAGCGCTGCTTTGGTTCTTTTTTTTCTCTGCCTTTCGGCAAATGAAAGCCTACACGCTCAGGGCATAGATTTTTTTCACGGAAGCTGGGAAGAAGCCTTGGAGTTGGCTAAGCAGCAGGAAAAAATCATTTTCGTAGATGCCTATGCCGTTTGGTGTGGCCCTTGCAAGCGCATGGCAAAAACCGTTTTTACGGATCCGAAGGTCGGGGCTTTTTACAACGAGCATTTTATCAACATGAAGCTGGATATGGAGCAGGGGGAAGGATTGAAGTTTAGGGAAAAGTATCCGGTATCGGCTTTTCCAACCCTGTTTTACATCGACTATACGGGCGAGGTAGTGTTGCAAATGAAGGGCTTTCAAAAGTCGGATGCTTTTATTGAATTGGGCAAGAAAGCGCTTTCCCGGGTAGATCGCAGCAAGCTATATGCCGAGGAGTACGAAAAGGGCAATAGAGATCCCGAACTGATATACAAATATGTCAAGGCGCTTAATCAGGCCGGCAAGCCCAGCTTGAAGATTGCTAATGATTACTTGCGCAGGCAGGCCGATTTAACGACCCCCTTTAATCTGCGCTTCATCTACGAGGCTGCTGTTGAAGCAGACTCTCGCATTTTTGATTTGCTGATTCAATACCGAGATCGGATAGCCCTGTTGGTAGGTGGTAATGAAGTTCAGGAGCGCATTCGGAAGGCCTGCTCCAAAACGGTGGAAAAGGCCATAGCATATCGCAGTAAGGACCTTTTGGAAGAGGCGAAGAGCAAAATGAAAAAATACGATTCTTCCCATGCCAAAGCCTTTGGGCTGAAAGCGGATATGGATTTTTACAAAGCTTTGGGTGAGCACAAAAGTTATCTCAAAGCTGCTAAAAAATACGCTCGTCATGTCATTTGGCAGGAAGCCCCGGCTTTGGATGCTCTGGCCAAAACCATAGCGGTTTATCTACCGCACGATGTGCGAGCGATCAAGTTGGCTTTGAAAATCTCCAAGCGCTCTGCCGAGATTGGACATAGCTACATGTATTACTATACCTATGCCAATCTTTTACTGCAAGCCGGTGAAAAGGAAGACGCGCTTGAAGCTGCCCAACAGGCCTTGAAAATGGCCGAGGAGGCTAGCCCCAATGCTAAGGCTATGGTACAAGCGCTCATCAGTAAAATTCACAACTCATGAAATCTGTTTTTTTGGCTTTTTTGTTTTCTTTTTCTTTGATGCTGAGCTTGCCGGCTCAGAGCCACATCGATTTTAAAAGCTTGGAATGGAAGCAACTGCTTCGCCAGGCTGCCGAGGAGGACAAGCTCATCTTTTTGGATGCCTATGCTTCCTGGTGCGGTCCTTGCAAGATGATGGATAAAAAGGTGTTTACCGATGCCAAGGTGGCGGCTTTTTACAACCAAAATTTTGTCAATGCTCAAATAGACATGGAAAAGGGGGAAGGCCCCAAACTGGCAGAGAAATACGAAGTCAGGGCTTATCCAACGCTGCTCTTCATCAATAGCCGGGGTGACGTAATACATCGCAGTCTGGGGTATCACGATCCCGATGCTTTTTTGGAGCTGGGGCAACAAGCTTTAGATCCCCAACGCAGCCTGGCTGCTATGGATGCTCGCTATCAGAAAGGTGAGCGCGATCCCGACTTTTTGCGCAAATATGCCGAAATGCGCTATGAGATTTTTGACGACAGTCATCTGCCTGTGGTGGAAGCGTATCTGCGCACCCAAAAAGACTGGACCAGCCCGGAAAACATGGAGTTTATTTTTCGCTACATGGAAAGCGCCGATTCAAAGCTCTTCGATTTTGTGGTAGAACATCGCACTGATTTCAATGAGGCCTTTGGCAAAGAAGTGGTCGATGACCGTTTGGAATCTCTGCTGGTGAATCGAGCCATGGGTATGTCCGATGAGGCTGAGGTGGAAGCGCTTTTTCGCAAGCATTTGCCCGAAGAGGCAGATGTGTTGATGTTGCGCTATCGGACCTTTAAGGCGCGTGCTACCAAAAATTACAACGCTTATGCCGGCTATGCTCTGGAGTATGCAGAGCGGGTGCCTATGAGCTGGGAAGAACTCAATGGCCTGGCCTGGGATTTTTATCAATTGCTGGACGACAAGAAGTTGTTGAAAAAGGGCGTGAAGCTGGCCCAAAAATCGGTAGCTCTCAACAAAAATTACTACAACATGGATACCTTGGCTGCCCTCTATCACAAGCTGGGCAAAAAGGGCAAAGCTGATAAAATAGCCAGGGAAGCCATTGAGTTGGCCAAGGCAGAAGGTATGGATTACTCCGAAACGGAACAATTTTTGCGCTCGAAGTAAGCGCGTCATCACCTCTCTCAAAACTTTACCGCATGAATCCAATGTATGTATCAAAGTTTATTCGAGCTGAAATCCTCAAAAATTCTAGCTTGTTGGTCTATTTGTTGGTGGCTTTGTGGGCTTTTCCCGCTTTCGCTCAAATGGACGAGCGCATTAATCCCGACACCTCACCTTTGGAACAGGTGGAACGCATGATCATGCCCCATCAGAACAACAAAGAACTGATGAAGGCAGAGCTTGCTGCCCGTGCTCCGGGGCGGGCGCCTCATTTTGCCGTGCCTATGGAAGTTTACGTCACTCCCGAGAACCACGGCACTTGGGAGATTACCGTCGAGGATATGGCGGTTTGGCGCCTGCGCATTTATTCGGAGGGCGCAAAGTCTCTCAACCTGGGCTTCACCAAATACTACATGCCGCCGGGCGGGTCTTTGGTGCTCTATTCTCCGGATTATAAAATCGTTATGGGCCCTTTTACCCCGGCCGATAATGAGGAGCACGAGCAGCTGTGGACGCCCATTCTACCGGCTGATGAAATCGTCATAGAAGTGCAGCTGCCCGCGCACAGCATGGAGCAATTGCAACTGGAGTTGAAATACGTGAACCACGATTTTATGGGCTTCGGTGATCCTGATGGCATTCTTTCCGGAGCTTGTAATTTGGATGTGGTTTGTGCTGAAGCCGATGGTTGGGGTATTGTAGATGATTATCGGGACATCATTCAATCTGTGGCGGTTATCGGTTTGAGTGGATCGACTTTTTGTACGGGCTTTTTGGTAAACAACACCAATCAAGATTGCACGCCTTATTTCATGACGGCTGATCACTGTGGTGTGAACAGTGGAAATGCTGCCAGTTTGGTCGCTTATTGGAATTATCAAAACAGCACTTGCCGGCAGCCCGGTTCTGCTGCCAGCGGTGGCCCGGGTGATGGTGTTTTGACAGACTTTAATACGGGGGCTATTTATCGGGCAGGCTATGGTCCTTCTGATTTCACTTTGGTGGAATTGGACGATCCCGTTTCTGAAACGGCAGATGCCTTTTTTGCCGGCTGGAGTGCCGAGCCGGTAGCTCACGACACGGCTATTTGCGTGCATCATCCCAATACGGATGAAAAGCGCATCAGCTTTGAATTTGACCCGGGCATGCTCACCCAAGTTTACAGCGATGTGCCTTCTCCCAACAGCTACACCCACGTGCGCGTGGTAGATTGGGATATCGGCACGACGGAGCCGGGTTCCTCGGGCTCTCCGCTCTTTGACCAGAACCATCGGGTCATCGGGCAGCTGACCGGAGGGGGAGCTGCTTGTGGAAACGATCAGTCGGATTGGTTTGGGGCTATTTCCATTTCCTGGGAAGGAGGTGGTACTTCTGCAACTCGATTAAAAGATTGGCTGGACCCCAACAACACTGGCGTACTGGTTTTGGATGGGCGTCATCAGCAGGCTTGCGCCTATGCAGTTACACCTACACCTGTGGAGCAAACCGTTTGTGCCCCTGATGAAGCCGTTTATACCTTGGACATCGGCGCTGCTTTTGCCGGTGATGTGGACTTGAGCATTTCAGGGCTGCCCTCTGGTTTGATGGCTTCCTTTTCTGCGAACCCGGCAGCACCGGATTCGGAAGTTACGCTGACGCTCTCAGGCACGGCTTCTGTTATGGCCGGTAGCTATACTTTGACGGTTATGGCTACTGACGGCACTGATTCGGCCGAATCGGAGCTTGCACTGACCGTGGTGAATGCTCTGCCCGGCATGCTTGTTCCGACCATGCCGGCTGATGGCGTTGCCGGCGTAGGGGCTATGCCGGACTTTTCCTGGCAGGCGGATACCCTGGCTTCCACTTACAGCATTGAGGTGGCCACAGACGATGCTTTTACCGATGTGGTACTCTCTGCTTCCGGTATTACGACAACGAACTGGTCGGCTTCTTCTTCGCTGAACCCCCTGACGACCTATTACTGGCACGTTAGAGGAAGCAACATCTGTGGAGATGGCGACTGGTCTTCTGTCTTTTCTTTTACCACAGCTAATATCGCTTGCAACGGCTTTGCTTCTGAAGACGTGCCTTTGACCATCACTTCTCAAGGAACACCGACCATCACCTCTACGATAGATATTGACTTCCCGGGGAACATCCAAGATGTGAATGTCGTCAATCTGGTAGGAACCCATACCTGGGTGGGGGACTTGACTTTTACTCTGACCAGCCCGGCAGGAACTTCAGTGGTCTTGATCGATCAGGCCTGTGATGATGTCGATGATTTTAACATCAATTTTGACGATCAGGCATCGGCTTCTCCTCCCTGCCCTTACAACGATGGAGGAACTTATCTGCCGGCAGAACCACTTTCTGCTTTTAACGGGGAAGAGGCACAAGGTGTCTGGACCCTGACCGTTGCAGACAATGCAAACCAAGACGGAGGCGTTTTGGAAAGCTGGGGTTTGAGCTTCTGTGTCATTCCCGAAGCAGCTCTTTTTGTTACACCTTCTTCCGGGGAAGTGTGCATGGGCGATGAGTTTTCTTTTGCCGTTATACCCAGTCAGGGCTTTAGCGGGGCTGTGGATCTGAGCTTGTCCGGAGCCCCTCCGGGAGCTACAGTGACTTATTGGGGAACTCCGGTGCTGCCGGGAGATACAGCCGCCATTACGCTCACTGGCGTGGGCCCTGTAGGAACGTACACCATGGAAGTGATAGGTAGTACAGGCAATAGTATGGCATCGTCTCTGTTGGAGCTTGTCGTCGATCCGCCCCCAGCAGCGCCCTCTTTGACGGAACCCGCCGATGGAGCTACTCAGGTTATGCTGACTCCTTCTTTCAGCTGGGAGGCTGTGGACGATGCCAATGGTTACATCATCGAAATTGCCAGTGACCCCGAGATGCTGACTTTGGTGGAGTCGGCTGCTACGCCTACCAACAGCTACAACATCAACACTACGCTGGATATGGAGACGACCTATTACTGGAGAGTGACGGCGTCCGCGCCTTGCGGTACGGCCAGTTCCGAGATTTTCTCTTTCACTACCGGAAGCACGGGAATCAATGAACTGGCGGGGCGCAGCGTGCGCCTACAGCCCAACCCCGCTTCAGATGAAGTGTTCATACGCTTCTCAGTGCCTTTGAGTGAAGCCTTGACTTTGGAGTTGTTTGACATTCAAGGCAGGAGACTCGGCGCCCAAACTTATGGTGCAGGGGCTGCAGTCTTGAAGTGGCCGGTAAAACATTTGCCGGAAGGCGTCTATCTGATACGCCTGCAGACGGAAGGCGCCAGTCTGGTGCAAAGAATGGTGGTGCAGAGATAAAAAGCGCGACAGAAAAGTGAATGGACAGGCCTGCTGCACTTCCCTTTGTGTGGCAGGCCTGTTTTTTGTTGTACAGGGAGTTTGCTTGAGGGGATTGCCGTATCTTGCCCCAAAAATGAACTTGCTCAATAAAGACTTCTTCGGACAGGCCAAAATCTGGTTGTTTCTTTCCGCCTTTTATTGCGCTTGTGTGCTTTCGGCCCAGCAACCCGCGCAGAGCTATGTCTTTCCCTATGATCTGGCAGAACCGGATACGGCCTTTGTTTTACCGGTTTTGCTGGATGAAATTTCCGGCTTGAGCTTGAGTCCCAATGATTCTACGCTTTTGAGCATCAACGATGAAGAAGGTGTGGTGTACGAACTGGACCCCCGCACGGGGGCCGTCTTGGCCTATAAGAGCTTTTGGAAGGACGGAGATTACGAGGGCATTGAATGGGCGGATAGTATCTTGTGGGTCATAAAGAGCAATGGCAAGTTGTACGAAGTACGTCATTTCGAGGACGATTCCCTGTGTACGATAAAGCATCTCACTCCTTTGAGCAAGGAAAATGACGTAGAAGGCTTGGGCTACGATGCTGCTAAGGGCCGGTTGCTTATTGCAGCTAAGGGGGCATCTTTGGATAGCGTGCGTTATTTTTTTTCTTATATATTAGGAAATTGTGACACTTGTTTTGTATCTTTGTTTCAGATACATCGCAGCCAAATACTCGATTATCTGCATGAATTGCCCGATTCTCCTTTGAAAAAGGAGTTTTTGGAGCAATTTGGAAGCTCAAACGAGAAGTTCAAATTTAAACCTTCGGCCATAGCCGTACATCCCTTAACCGGAGAAATTTATATCTTGGCTTCTGCCGGAAAATTGCTCGTGGTTTGCAATGCGAAGGGCCACATTTTGCACCTCCAAAAGCTGAACAAAAAACAACATCGCCAGCCGGAGGGGCTTTGCTTTGATCGGGCAGGCACCCTCTATATCGCCAACGAGGCGGATGGGAGGCGGGCCTTGTTGTACGTCTATCGGATTCTCAATACCTCCCCCGTTTTTGAACAAAGAGAATGAGTTGGTGAAAAGCGGGGGACAAAAAACGCGCCTTATGAACTCCCCCCGTAAACACTCGTTGATTGCATTCTTTTTGTTCGTAGCTTCGGCTATTCTCGCCCAACAGCCTTTGTTCATACCGGAGGAGCTCCCTCCTCCGCAGGCCTTGGAATGCGGCAAACCCGAAGAAAGGCCCGAGGTCATTCGCTATCTGCACGAGGTGGTACGCAACATGCCCGTAGAACGCAATACGGGTACGACTTGCGTGCCCTTGAAAATCCATATCGTTCGCCAAAGCAATGGAACGGGCGGCATTTCGCTGACTGATGTGAATCGGGCGATAGCTAACCTCAACTACTACTTCTTTGAGGCCGGGACGCCCATGGAGTTTTACCTTTGCGATCCCATTCAGTACATCGACAACAGTGCCTGGTACGATTTTGATCCGATGGAAGAAGCCGCTTTGTGTGATCCGAACGACGTGAACAATGCCATGAACTTGTACTTTGTCGATCAGATTTGTGTTATGGCCGGCAACAACTGCAATATTGCCGGTTATGCTTATTTCCCTTTCAACAGCATTCAATCTACTCGCTCTGTGCTGCGCAACGACCAAATGGTGCTTTATGCCAACGGTACTTTTGTACATGAACTGGGTCATAATTTTAGTTTAGAGCATACCCATACGGGCACGGAAGACGGCCCTAACGACCCCGATGCCGAGCGGGTCGTGCGCACTCCTCCCGATGCCAATTGCACTACCCGTAGCGACAACCTTTGCGATACGGATGCCGACCCTCGTTACGATCCGGCCAATTTTAACTTGGCTACTTGTACCTATACCGGCAATCAAACCGATGACCAGGGCAACGTCTATACCCCGCCGGTGGACAACATCATGTCTTATTATCCGGATCAATGCGGGGGCATTTTTACCGCAGGTCAGCTCACGCAGTTGGGACAGGGCTTGAGTACTCGGCAGGGGCATACCGCTTATACCCTGGACTGCCCGGCTGCTACGGTAAGCAACCCTTCCGGTCTTACAGCTACCGTAAGCAACAATTACACCATACAGCTCAATTGGACTGACAACGCCAACAATGAAACCGGATACCTCATTGAGCGATCGACAACCTCTGCCTCGGCGGGATTTCGGGCGCTTAAGTTTGGCGGCACAGGTCCGGATGCTACGACTTTTGAGGACAAAAACCTCTTGGCCAATACCGACTACTGGTATCGGGTGAAGGCTTCCAACGACGATTGCAACGACTACAGCAATGTGGTACAGATCAACTCCGGCCGACTTTATTGTATTCCCTTGGTGCAGTCGAACAATTGTACCCAGAATAATGGCGTTGGCATCGGCATCGGCCGGTTCACTATAGATGATGGCAGCAATACGCTGTTGGACAACGACAACGATGCCTGCAATGGTCCTCTCAGTGTGTATTCTTCAACCCATACGGCAGCTGTTACGGCCGGAGCCACCTACAACTACACCATTGAATTGTTGAGTTCGAATGGAGGCACAACGGGCAGTTATTCCCCCCAAAATTATGCCATTTGGATGGATGCCAATCAGGATGGAGATTTTGATGATGCCGGCGAGTTGTTGGTGCAAAGCAACTTGAACCCCTGTGAAGGGATTGTCCTGACAGGTACTTTTACCGTGCCTGCGGGCTCTCAGGCCGGTACCACCACTTTGCGGGTGCGCACTCGTTCTTGTGCCAATGGGGTGGTTTCTTCGCCCTGTGCCTATTATTCTTTTGGGGAGGCTGAGGATTACGGCCTTAATGTCAGTGTTGCGCAGCCTGTCAGTTGGCTATCGTTTGCCGCAAGGCAGAAGGAGGAGGCCGTAGAACTGAGTTGGGCCACGGCTACGGAGGTGAATGCAGCTTATTTTGCCGTAGAGCGCTCGCGAGATGGTTACTCGTTTGAGGAGATTGGCCGTCGGCAAGCGGCAGGCTATTCGTTGAGCAGGCAGGATTACGATTACTTCGATAGCACACCGCCTGCCGGACTGCTTTATTATCGCCTTCGGCAGGTAGATGAGGACGGCCAGTACACGTATTCTCCTGTCCGGGTGGTGCATTTTGTGCCGGAGTATGCTGTTTTGCGCGCCTATCCCAACCCCTCAGACGGAACTCTTACTTTCGAGCTACCCGTTGGGGTGCAAGGCTTGTGGTTTGCTTTGTACGATGCGCGGGGAAGCTTGCTGAGAAGGGCAGTTTTGCCAGAGCGCAAAGGTCATTTAAGCGGTCTTTTGCCCGGAGTGTATCTGTTGCAGGTGCAGACGACAGGCCGCGAATATGTGCAAAAAGTTGTGGTGTATTGATTGTCTTTTGAGGAATCTCGGGTCTTTTTTTATCTTTAAGCGTGTTATCGAAGTACTTGTACATACCCTTTGTGCTTTTGGGCATAGCTCTGCTCTACTTGACTTGGGAGGTGGGAGAGCGTTTTGCCGTGTATCTCATTCCGGTGGTGTTGATTATAGCGACCATTTATATCCTCAGTCCGCAGATTGACTGGTGGGCAGCTAAGAGGAAGACGCCGGTATTGGATGAGCCCTTACAAAAGTTGCTGAGTCGCATGCCTTTTTTCTTCGGCCTTTCGGCAAAAGAAAAGACGCTTTTTGCGCAGCGGGTAGTTTTATTTATGATGGCCAAAGATTGGCAGGTTCGGGGCATGGAGACCATCCCTGAAGACGCCAAATTTGCTGTGGCGGTTTCGGCTTTGCAGCTCAGTTTTCGGGATAAGAATTACTTGTTGGAACCGTTTGAGCATGTGGTTTTTTATCCGACAACTTTTCCCTCTCCGCTGTATCCCAAGATTTGGCACAGCTCTGAAATAGAACCTGAAGATGGGGTGCTCATCTTTTCTTTGGAACATTTGATGAAGGGCTTTTTCAAGCCCCGGCAGTACTTTCCTTCGGGTATTTACGAAAGTGCACGCATGCGCATGCACTTGCAAGGGCGGCCGGAAGTGGATTTGGGCGATGATTTTTGGGAGCGCGTTCAGGCTGTAGGGCCTTTTTATCGGGCATACATTGAGCAGTGGGTGGGCTTGCCGGAGTCTGAGCTGGATTTGCAGGCCGTATTGTTGGTCTATTACTTTTCTTTCACCGATGCCTTTCGGCAAATGGAACCCGACTGGGCATCAGCTCTTGAGCAATGGCTGAGGAGTGCTCGTTGAGGACAAATATACTCATGGTGAAGTGGTTTGGGAGGCTAATGCCGCCCAAACTCCCTATCTTTCGTTTGTTTGCGAGTCGTAAATATCCCAAACCATTTCGGTTTGGGTATAAATGGCACTTTCATCGTTTTTACTCAAGAGGCTAAGAAAAAAAATCATGCGTTTTTATGCCTTTTTTTTTCTCCTCCTTTTTTCCTTTAGCTCACAAGCACAGTTTGATGGTGTGTGGGCTTCCAAGGGCTATGGAATTTTGCTGGATGTTTCCGGCACACTTGTCGATGAGTATCAATACACTTCGATAAGCAACATCTATGATGACAGTTATGTGCTGCAGGGCAATGCCTTGGGGCAGGGGGAGGATCTCGTCGGTTTTTTTTCGCTGCAGGACAGCTTGCTTCTTTTGACGTTGACCGGTGGTACAGTCATTTCTTTTGAGCCGCTTTCTGCCTTGCCACCGATTACGCAAGAGAGCGATGATCCCCAGCTGAATTTTGATGTTTTTTGGCAGACCTACCAGGACTGGTGTGCGCTTTTTCCCATTCTCAATGTGGACTGGGAATATACTTACGATTTGTATGCCTCTCAGATTGATGCTTCTACGAGCAATGCCGAGTTGTTTGGCTTTATGGCGGAGATGTTGGACCAGCTTAACGATGGGCACAGCTATTTGGAAGGCAATGGCAGTCAGTATTTCGAAGGAGGGCCTGATGTCAATCCTTTGTGGGATGAATATGCCTATGATTTGATGGATTTAATCGAGGAGGATTATATAGATGGAGGGAACTATGAAGTGTCGGAGTCTGAGTTGCTTTATTACGGCACCATTCGGGATAGCATAGGCTATTTGTGTGTTTACGAAATGGAAGGTTATGCAGAAGCTGGAAACGAGCTGGACGACAACCTGGCTTTTTCGGAGGAGCTTGATGAAGCTTTGAGCTGGCTAGGCAATACCCAAGCTCTTGTTTTGGATTTGCGTTTTAACACCGGCGGTTATGATTCCAATGCACGTATTTTGGGGAACCGATTGACTACGGAGGTTAAGCCGGTTTATTCCAAGCAGGTGCGTTTGCCTCAGGCCTACGATCTTTTTTCGGATTCTCTGGTTTTCTATGTTGAACCTCAGGGTGTTCAGTATCTCAACAGGCCTGTCGTTGTGCTTACGAGTGATTTGACGCTCAGCGCTGCTGATGTAGCCGCGATGTTGCTCAAGGAAATTGATTGTGTTACCTTAGTAGGAGAGCCTACTTACGGTATATTTTCCGACAACTACACCAAGTATTTGCCCAATGGGTGGGAGTTTGGAATTTCACCTGAGCGTTACAAGGACATTTACGGCCTTGATCACGAGCAGCAGGGCATTTTTCCCGATGTTTACATAGCCGGTAGTCTTACTTCTTTTCTTTATGCTGATCGGGACAACATTTTAGATTTTGCTTTAGACACTGTTTTTTCTTTTTGTGTTTCGAGCTTTACTGTTGATGTAGAGGAGGGGTTTGTGCGTGTGTTTCCCAATCCAACCCAGGATCAGTTGCAGGTTGAAATTGACGGGCAATGGATGGGCCCCTGTTTTTGGAGCATTTGGAATGCACAGGGTAGGAGAGTTCTTCGGGGTAGAGAAGGTGTAGGCTCTTTTGTCGTGGACATTGCTATGCTGCCTTCCGGCAAATACTTTTTGCAGTTAGATTCGGAGTCCGGAGAAGCTTGGGTTGAGTCCTTTTCCGTTGACAGGTAGAGCCGTTTTTTTGTTGGGGCTTTTTATTTTTTACTTGTTTTTCAGCAAAGCTTTGTTGATTTGAGCTATCAGAGCAGGGCCTTGGTAGATCAATCCGGTGAAGATTTGAATCAGAGAGGCTCCCGCCTCCAGTTTTTCCAGGGCATCTTGCGGGTGTAGGATACCTCCCGACCCGATGATGGGCAATTGGCCTTTGCTTTCTCTGTGGAGGTATCGGATAATTTCCGTGGAGCGTTGTTTTAATGGTGCGCCGCTCAGCCCGCCTGCTCCGATGGTTTTTATTTTTTGTTGTGGTGTGCTTCCCAGGTTTTCCCGAGAGATGGTGGTGTTGGTCGCGATGAGGCCGCTGAGTTGATGGTCGAAGGCTATTTGAAGGACATCGTCGAGTTGGGAGCGGTTGAGATCCGGAGAGATTTTGAGCAGCAGGGGTTTGGGTTGGATGTGGGTGTTGTTTAGCTCTTGCAGACCTTTGAGCAGTTTGCTTAGAGGTTTTTTTTGTTGCAAAGCTCTCAAGCCCGGGGTGTTGGGCGAGCTGACATTGACGACGAAGTAATCTACGTGGGGAAAGAGTTTTTCAAAGCAAAGGGCGTAGTCTCTGAGTGCTTCTTCGTTGGGCGTCGTTTTGTTTTTCCCGATGTTGCCACCGATGATGCAGTTGAGGTTTTGGGTTTTGCGGGCGGCCAGTTTTTTGGCGAAAGCCTCCAGCCCGGCATTGTTGAAGCCCATGCGGTTGATGAGGGCTTTGTCCTTAGGCAGGCGGAAGAGGCGGGGGCGGGGATTTCCTGCTTGGGGGCGAGGAGTTACGGTGCCGAATTCTAGGAAGCCGAAGCCCATGGCGGCCAGGGTGTTGAGGTGGGCAGCTTCTTTGTCGAAGCCGGCAGCCAGGCCCACGGGGTTGGGGAAGTTCAGGCCAAAGACTTCTCGTTGCAGCCTGGAGTCGTGGTTGATGGCGCGGTTCCACAAGCCAGCCAGTCGGGGTGATAAAAGCCGCATGCTGAACTTGTGTGCTGTTTCCGGCGGCAAGGCAAAGAGCAGGGGTTTTAGAAGGTGATACACGGGTGGAGAGGGTTTGTGCCTTGGGTTGCTTTGAACGTGAACGGGATAAAGATACGTCCATGCGACAAAACTGAAAGCTTTTGCGCGTTTTTTTAAAGGATTTTGGCGAGAAACTAAAGTGCTTTGCCCTGTCTTGGGTACGGGAGAAATGCTGAATAGCTCCGGTTGGGTTTTTTCATACAAGAAACGCATCGGAGAAGTTCTCAATACCCTGAGGACTTTATTTTTTACGAAATGTTTTATCGCCATGTCCATATTGAAATTTATTTGGGCTTTCACTTTTTCTTTCTTCGCCATACCTCTTTTTTCCGTTACCTGGGTTGGAGGTGCAAGCAATAACAACTGGAGTGATACGCTGAATTGGAGCACCCATGAAATTCCAACTTGTACGGATGACGTTTTTATTCCGGGGGACGGATATTTGGTCGTGGTTGATATTCAGGCTTGTGCCAAAAGTATTGAACTATCTGCCGGCAGTACGCTTCAACTGCAAAGTTCTTTGATCTTGAGTGCCGCCAGTGTTCTGGCTGCCAATTCCACCCTTGTCTGGAAATCCGGAACGCTGGCTAGCTCGACCTATGAACCCTTGACCAATTACGGGCACATTCAGCTTCAAAACAATGCGAATAAAACCATGGGGATTATTTTGAAAAACTACGGAACTATAACGCTTGAAGATCAGGGCGATCTCCATTTGAACGGGAGTGTGGTGTACAATTACGGCACGTTTTCGATTTTGAGTGATGCCGGTTTGGGTAATACCAATTCTAATCTGGAACATGAGCTCAACAATTATGGTGTTTTTGAAAAGACCGGGGGATCAGGTGTCTCTCATATCTCTGCTCATTTTAACAACTTGCACGGTACGGTTAAAGTACTGTCAGGCGAGTTGTCTGTAGATAGTGGTGGTGAATTGACAGGTGGTAGTTATGAAGTTTCTTCTGGGAGTACATTGAGTTTGAAAGGTTATGTGACTCATGATCTTTTTGTATCGGATACTTTGACGGGGACAGGGTTAGGGAGCGTTATTTTCAGAGGTCAGGTTCGTGCAGTTGACTCCGTGTTTTTGAATTTTTCCGGGTCGGGCTTGTATTGGAAAGGCGGTACCTGGGGTGGAGGTGGGAAATTTGTCAATTTGAAATCACTTCACTTAGACGGAACGGGAAACAAGAGTTTGGTATGGAATACGACTTTGGAGAATCGGGATATTTTGGATTTGACAAACTCAGGCAATTTTGTTTTGCATGGCGTACTGGACAATTATGGCGTTTTTACTCTTTTGAGTGATGCCAATATTTCAAGTGCTTCGAACATGACACATGAGCTTAACAATTACGGTATTTTTCAAAAGTCTGCAGGTACGGGCATATCCGATGTATATGCTGTTGTCGTTAATGAAGGAAGTATTTTTGCTCATACCGGAACCATTCGGTTCCAGTACTCTTTTACCGCTTTGCCCGGCAGTACATTAGGAGGAGCAGGTGCCATAAATTTTTCCGGACAAACCATTTCTTATGAAGGAAATGTCTCACCCGGCAATTCTCCCGGGAAGCTTTCCTTAATCGGAAATTTTTCCTTTCAGGCAGGTACTGTCTTCAGTATGGAGTTAAATGGCACAGAGCCTGTTTTGGATTACGATCAATTGGAGGTTTCCGGCAATATGGATATCAACAGTGGAAGCAGCATTGAAGTGAGTTTAGGTTTTTCCCCAAGTCCGGGGGATGTATTTACGATTTTTACTGCCGGGAGTATGGGCTCGTGTTTTTTGCCTTCTCAGGTACAGGCTGTTTTCAATGCTCAAATTCACGTTTTTAATGTGGTTTGTAATACCTCCAATGCCGAGGTGCAGTTGGTGTATCAAGGTGTTTTGCCCGTTGAATTGGTGGATTTTTCTGCTCGTCTGGATGATGATAAGGCTGTTTTAACGTGGATGACCGCAGCGGAATATGAAAATGAGGGATTTGAAATACAGCGTACGGGGGATTTGGAGAAATGGGATGTGCGGGGTTTTGTTTATGGGCAAGGCACATCCGATCAATTTGTAACTTATCAATTTGAAGATGAGCTTCCCGATGCGGCAGGTACGTATTATTATCGGCTTAAGCAGGTGGATTTTGACGGTTATTTTGATTATTCATCGGTGGAGTCCGTTTATTGGGAGGGGCGTGTGCACGAGATTTCAGTGTTTCCGAGCCCTGCGTCATCTCATCTCAGGCTTGTTTTTAGCACAAGGTTTCAAGAGCCCTTACGGGCAGAGCTTTTTGACCTTTTGGGGCATCGCATTCGGGTATTCCAGCTTGAAGAGCAAAGTACCCTTTTGTCTTTAACAGGCTTGTCAAAAGGCCTTTATTTTTTACAAATCGAGGGAGTACCTGAGGTTTTGTTTTTTGTCAAAGAGTAGTTCTCTTTGCCGGAAGGTTTACAGCTTTGAGCTTTTCTCTTGGAGGCCGAGTTGTTCTTTGATCCAGCCTACCAATCGGTTTTTGCCTTGTAGCTCGATGAGTTTTTCCATTTCCGGGTCTTCATCGATTCCTTGACGGAGGTTTTTTTGATAGAACGCTATAGCATTTTGTATTCCGGCGAGATGTCCTTGTACGAGGGGGTTTTCCTCTTCGGGATTTTCCAGGGCATATTTAGTCCATCCTGCAAAAAAAGGAATGAGTAGGATTTCGTTTTTCTCGAGGAAGGGAACGGTTTCTTCGTGCAACTCAATGGTTACCTGGGGGCAACCGGTGATCCACTCCAGGAAAAAGCCTGTAGCTTTTTTCCATTTTTTCGGGCTTTGATTTAGCGGGGTTTTGTTCATCCAGTCAATGGTCTTGAGGATATCTTTTTCATAGCGGTAGTAGTCTTCCTCTTTTTTGAGTTTGTACTTTTTGGGCACGGGGAAATCTTGCGCGTAGAGTGTTTTAATGTCGGGGAGGATAAAAGCGAGCATCAGCAAAGTAATTGGCCATTTCATGATTGTGAGTTTTTAGTTTTTTTGGGCTTTTTCGAGCAGATTTAGGCGCGTGATAGCGGCATTGATGTCTATGGCTGCCCAGTTGGAAAAGACGACGGCTCTATTGAGAAAGCAAAAAAAGAGGAAAAGGCTCAGGGAAGCAAGAAGGAGCCAGTAGCCGATATTTTCCGGTTGTTGCCAAAGGACTTTTATGAGGGAAAAGAGCGCGAAACCTGCTGCAGCCAGGGCGAGGTTGTGCCCCATGGCGCAGTAGATGTTCCAATTTTCGACGTACTTGAAGTTGGCGGGGGCCAATTCTCTGAGAAGGGCGTATTTGTCAGCTATAAACAGCGGGACATCATTGGGTATTTTCTGTTTCCAAAGGCGGAAGCCGAGACTTCTGTACAGGCCGCGCCCTATGGGGTAGAGGGCAAAGCCCAGCGTATAGCTAAAGATGAGAATGATGATCATCCCGTGAAGGGGTATTTGGGCTGCAAATTCGATTAGCTCACTAAGGTCGGATATTTGAGGGTTGAGGACAAGGGCAGAGGACAGAAGCAGGCTGCCGGGCAGGGCATAAGAGAGGAAATCGAAGGTGGAGTTAAAGAGCTTGTCCATATCCTCAATTCAAAGTTGAAGGATGTGATTTTAGGCTTATGGCAAAAATACGATTTTTTGCGGTTTGGATCGTGTAAAGAGATCCGACATTTTGAGAGAGCTGTGGGATGTTCCGTTGTTTTCTGCAGGGTGCAAGAGGTTACAGGATATGAAAATGGTGTGTATTTGTCAGCTCGATCACCTCTTTCCGATAGGTTTCTTTGGTCTTCGAAAAAAAGGCCCCACCGATAGGGATCAGTGGAGCCGTCAAGTGGTTTGATGGGGTTATCTTTCCACTTGGAGTTTGGCCATTAGCAGGCCGTCAGCTGTTTCCAGTTGGAGGTAATACAGTCCGGGCGGGCAATTTGGGGGGAGGGGAAAAGAGATGTTTTCCGCCGGGCTGTTTGGGGGGAGATAGGTGTTGGTGAGTTGGCCGTAGGCGTTGTACAGCTTTAGGGATTTGTTGGTGCCTTTCGGCAAATGCGAGATGGTGAAGGTGTTTTGCACGGGATTGGGGAAGATTTGCAGCGTTTGTACATTTGCCGAAAGGCTACCGACGAGAATGATTTCGAGGGGTTCGGAGGGTGGAGATTGGCAGCCGTTGTTGTTGACGGCAATAGCGGTATAAGAGCCACTGGCAGTAGGGGTGAATTCAGCTACGTTTTGATTGGCGATTTCTTCTCCGTTGAGGAACCAGATGTAGCTATCGGCTAAACCATCGGTAGAGAGGGTTTGGGTGTTGAGGTCGAAGTTTAAGACGGGGATTTCAGGGCTGGGAAGAGGTGTGATTTCCGGGGTAGATAAGCTGTTTTCTTCACCGCAGGTGTTTGCCCCTGTTGCGGTAACGGAGCCGCTGCTTTGTCCTATGATGATTTCAACTTGCGAGCTGACGTTGTTGCCGAAGATGAGCCAGTCGGAAGGGGGTTCCCAGGAGAAGATGTCCACATTTTCATAAGAGAGCGAGAAGGAAACGGTATCTCCTTGGCAAAAGGGAGCTTCGTAGGAGATATCGGTGACGACAGGAGTTTCTTCGGAGCAGGTAACCCATTTGAAAATGTTTCCTCCGGGGCCGCAGATCCAGGCAATTTCTTCTTGTGGGATGGGAGCTGTAATGGAGAAGATCATTTCGGGATAGAAATTGGGGTCGGTTTGCCAGCTTTGTCCGCCGTCTTCGGTGTGAGTGATTTGGCCTATTCCGGCAACTCCTCCCACTATCCAGCCTTGATTTTCATTGAAGAAAGCCATGTCGGTGGCGAAAGAGAAGTTGATCGCGCTTATCGTGTTCCAGCTTTGTCCGCCATCTTCGGTTACCCAAAGTGAGTCGCTGGAGATAAGGCGACCTGCGATGAAACCCTTGTTTTCATTGATGAAGTTCAGGACTTTAAAATCGGCATCGGTTTGGAGATCGACAAAGGACCAGCTTGAGCCACCGTCTGTGCTGTGGTAGAGTTTACCGTCATGCCCGGCAACCCAGGCGTCTTGAGGAGAGCTAAAAACGAGATCTTCATAGTTGCTGTCGGGTAGATCTTGTTGAAGGCTCCAGCTTTGTCCTTCATCGGTTGATTTCCATATTTGCCCTACTTGGGATAAAATGAACAGTTCTTGAGACGGGCTGCGGATGATTTTTTTGAAAGATGAGGCTCCCAGATTGCTTGTTATCGTCCAGTTGTTGCCGGAATCCATTGAAACAGCGATGTCTCCCTGGTTATTGATGAGCCAAATATGGGAGGGAGCTTCCACGTGAAATGCTAGCAGAGAGGAAAAGGGCAGTTGATTTTGGAGGTTTTCCCAGTTGGCACCTCCGTCAAAGGTTCTCAGCAGGGTTTCATATCCCATGACGAAGCCTGTATCCGCATTGGTAAAAGCTATTTGGGAGAGGGTGCCTTTGTAGCCACCTACTTGATCGACCCAGTCATTGGGTGATAAGTTTGGTGTGAAAAAAACGGAGGAGTATTGGCCTGTGGCCCAAAAAGAGCCGTTAGGCAGGCCTGTGCAGCTGAACAATTCTGTCGTTTGGTCGGGGTAGTGGGTTGTCCAGGTTTGGCCTCCGTCCTCTGTGTTGCTGAACCCTCCGTTTCCCTGAGCGATGACGATGGAGTTTTCGTCGTAAACGTACATGTCTTTTGGGTTGATAGGCATATAGAGGAGGCTCCAGTTTTGCCCGCCGTCGGAGGTTTCGTACAGGCCGTTGTTGTCGAGGAGTAGGCCGTTTTGTTGGTCGAAGAAATGGATGCTTCTGATGAATTCAAAGCTTTGAGTGGTAGGTTGGGACCAGCTCAAGCCCCCGTCTTCGGTTTTGTAGAGTGAGCAAGTGAGGGCGAAGTCTCCAGCCCACCAATTTTGAGCATCGAGGAAGAAGCCTTTTTTGCCGTAGGACGTGTTGGGCAATTGAAGGGTGTCCCAATGATCTCCTGCATCGTTGCTGATGTAGAGGTTTTTGGCCATGGCAAAGATGGTGCCTTGCGGATCGATGTAGAGTTCTTGAAAGAACTCGTTTAAGAGTGGGGTTTCCAGAACGACCTCCCAGTTTTCTCCGGCATCGGTAGTTCGCAAGAGGTTGAAGTTGGTCGAAGCTGCTAAGGCTTCTTGTCCGTTGGTTTGTGGCAAGATGGCGACATAAGTCAGGTCGTCGTTATAGGCTTGGATAGCGGTGGGCTTATAAATCCATGAAGCGCCGAAGTCTTCCGTATAGAGGGCCGTATTGTTTTCTCCGACGGCCCATCCGTAGCCCTCGGGCGTTATGGCGATGTCGTTCAGTTTTGAGACGACTTGGAAGGGCGCTTGTTGTACCCATTGCTGAGCCAAAGCGGAATGGTAAAAGGCGAGGATGAAAAGGGCTGATAGGATGCGCTGGGCATATAGACGATATAGCATGGTAAAGGTGTTTTGTATTTGTCAAAGACAAAGGAGGGGAAGGCCGGCACAAGCCAGCCCCCTGAATTCAGGGAGTAGCGTTTTTATTTAGGGAAAAAATGGCCGTTCAGTCTGCCAGGCGGTATAGATGGGGAAGGTTTCGGCCCAGGCCGTCGTAGTCCAGGCCATAGCCGAGCACAAAATCGGGGGGGATTTCAAAGCCACAATAAGCAATATCGAGCTTGCATTGCAGGGCTTCGGGTTTGAGCAGCAGGGTGGCGATGCTGAGAGAGGCCGGATTTTGTTCGTGTAAAGCCCGGAGGAGCTTTTGCATGGTCTGTCCGGAGTCAATGATGTCTTCTACGATTAAGACGTGTCGGTTTTGGACGTTTTCGTTTAGGCCGATCAGTTCTTGTATTTGTCCTGTAGATTGCGTTCCACGGTAAGAGGCCCATTTGACGAAAGTCACTTCCAGTTCTAAGTCACATTGACGTACCAAATCTGCAGCGAAGATAAAGGAGCCATTGAGGATGGCGAGAAAAAGGGGCTTTTTGCCTTTGAGGTCGCGGGTGATGTGTCGGGCCATATTTTTTACAGCCTTGGCGATTTCTTCCTCGGAGATGAAGGGGACGAATGTCTTGTCGTGGATTTTTATCTCTTGCATGGTTTTGTGTTAGTCGAGGCCGTATTGGTCGAGTAGATAGACGAGAGCTGTCATGGCTGCTGCGCCCAATTCGAGTTCGCGTTTGTTGACGGCTTCGAAGACATCGCGTTTGGTGTGGTGGTAGTTGAAATAGCGTTGGGAATCCGGTTCATAGCCAAAGAGCAGTCCCTTTTGGCTTTTCAAACCGCTGATGTCGGCGCCGGAGCCCCCCTTGCTGAACTCCAGTCTCCAGGTTTTGAGCAGGGGCTGCCAGCGGAGCAGTTTGGCGTATTTTTCTTCAAAGACATCTGGGTGGCCATCTACGGTAAAGCCGCGCGGGGTGAAGGCTCCGCGGTCAGATTCTATGGCAGCCATGTGGTATTCGTCTTTTTCATTGGATGTGCGCCAGTACTCTTTGCCTCCTGCCAGGCCGTTTTCTTCGTTCATGAAGAGCACACAGCGGAGGGTTCTCTTAGGTTGGTATCCCATTTTTTTCAGCGTGGCCAATACTTGGATACTTTGCACACAGCCGGCGCCATCGTCGTGAGCGCCTTCGCCTACGTCCCAAGAATCGAGATGTCCTCCTAGGAGGATAATTTCCTCCGGTTTTTCCCTGCCGCGGATTTCACCTATGACGTTGTAGGAGAGCTGTTCTTTCAGCATGTGGCAGTGGTTGCGGATGTAGATTTCCACCTTACCTTTTTTGAGTAGCCGGCTGAGTTGGTCGGCGTCGAAGGTGCTGATGGCCAAGGCAGGAATGCGAGGCTGGTCTTCGACATAGTGCAGGGTGCCGGTATGGGGTACTTCATCGGTAGCATTGGTCATGGAGCGCACCAAGACAGCTACTGCGCCGTATTCGGCGGCTTTGGAAGGGCCCCATACGCGTTGGTCAACGGCTTTTCCATAAGCCCGAAAGGTGTAATACTCCGTTTCGTCGAAAGGGCGGGCAAAAAAGACGATTTTGCCTTGGATGTGTTCTTTACCCAATTGTTCTACTTCGTCCAAGCTATGTACCTCAACGACTTCGGCACGCAGGCCATCGGGTCCTGTGCCGACGGAGTTGCCCAGTGAAGTAGCGCGCAAATCAAAGCCGTTGCCCTCATAGGAGCTGACGATGCGGACGATTTCTTCTCCGCCACGCACCCAGTGGGGTACGATAACGGGTTGCAACCAAACCGTGTCGAAATCCAAGGAGAGCATGAGTTGTTGCATGTAGTTTACGGCTGCAGCAGCCTGTGGAGAGCCAGCCAGGCGATGTCCCACCTCTTTACAAAGGTGGCGTAGCCAGTCATGGCAATGGCTTTGGGTAAGGGTCAGGTCGTAGATTTTTTTGATAAAAGCCGAGTCGTTTACCGGTGAATCGGCCTTTTGGGCTGTAGAGGTGAGTGAACCGAGAAACAGACTCAAGCAAAGGAGAGACTTTAGGATTTTCATAAGGAGCGGAGGTTGCTGCCGGGATTTTTTGCCTTAAGGAAAAACTTTGAAGGCGCAATTTTCAAAAAAAAAGCGTAATTTTGGAGCACTCCTTGCATTTTTTGCAAGGTTCATTTGGTTTTATTTGGTTAGGGCCAGGCAGTGCCACATTATTGTGTGCGCTGCCTGCTTTTTGCTTACCCGCATTCCGAATAGCCACAGCTTTTGCAGATGAGGCAGCCCTCTTTGTAAATCAGGCCATCGGGGTCTTGGCAAGCAGGGCATTGCTCTTTAGCCTGGGTGCCGTCGGGTACGAATTTTTTCAAGGCTCTGGCTACGCCGTTTTTCCAAGTGTTGAGGTGGTCTTCTTTCATGTTGAGGTTTTTGACCAGGTCAATGACATATTGCACGGGCATGCCGTGGCGCATGACTCCTGAGATGAGCTTGGCGTAGTTCCAGAATTCAGGGTTAAAGGCACGAGACAGGCCCCCGATGGTTACCGGATAGCCTTCATTGTCGATGTACTGGAAATCGTATCGGGCTTTGCCGTTTTCTTTTTCGCGAATGACCCAGCCTTTATCGACGTATTCGGGGATGTTAAAAGAGCCTTCGATTTTACCCGTAAAAATTTCATAAGGGCGGTTTTCGTACAGGCCTATGACGGCCATCCACCTTTCGTGCTTATTTTGGAAGCGCAAGACATGAGCTTCCAGTTTCTTGGGGCGTTTGGGTGCGTTGGTTTCGGCAAAGGCTTTGCTGTTGTTTTGGGTCTCTTTTTCTTCGTTAGTCAACAACACGCCTGCTCTTGAGCCGTCGCGGTAGATGGTGCATCCTTTGCAGCCGGCTTTCCAGGCTGTTTGGTAAATCTTTTTGACGACTTCTACGGAAGTGTCGCTTGGGATGTTGACGGTTACGCTGATGGAGTGGTCCACCCATTTTTGGATGGCGCCCTGCATCTTGACTTTTTGCACCCAGTCCACATCCCGGGAAGTAGCCTGATGGTAGGGAGATTGTTCGATCAGCTTGTCCAGCTTTTTTTGAGGCCACCTTTTGACTTCCTCCATTTTATAGCCTTGAGTTTCCAGCCAGGTGGCGAAGTGGTGGTGAAAGACAGCGTATTCTTCCCAGGCGTTGCCTTCTTTGTCTACAAAATCGATGTTTGCGTCTTTTTCGTCGGGATTGATTTTGCGTCGGCGTTTGTAGCTGATGAGGAAGGCCGGTTCTATGCCGGAGGTGGTTTGCGTCATGAGGCTGGTGGTGCCGGTAGGTGCTATGGTGAGCAGGGCGATGTTTCTCCGCCCGTACTTTTTCATGTCCTCGTAAAGTTTTTTATCGGCTTTCGCCAAACGCTTGATAAAGGGGTTGCCCTTTTCGCGTTGAGCGTCGTAGATGGGGAAGGCTCCTCGGGCTTTCGCCAAATCTACGGAAGAGCGATAGGCGTTTAGGGCCAGGGTGCGATGGACTTTTACGGCGAATTTAATGGCTTTGTCGCTACCGTAGCGCAGGCCCAGGGCTGCCAGCATGTCGCCTTCTGCCGTGATGCCCACGCCGGTGCGACGTCCTTCCACGCATTTTTTCAAAATCTTTTCCCAGAGGTGGCGTTCTCTGGCTTTTAAGGCTTCCGGCTCCGGGTCTTTGTCTATCTTTTGCAGGATGCGTTTTACTTTCTCAATTTCCAGGTCCAGGATGTCGTCCATGATGCGTTGAGCATGGCGGACGTGCAGGGAAAACTTTTTGAAATCAAAACGGGCATGGGGGGTAAAGGGTTTTTCGACATAGCTGTACAGGTTGATAGCCAGCAAGCGGCAGCTGTCGTAAGGGCAGAGAGGGATTTCCCCACAGGGGTTGGTGGAAATGGTTTCGTAGCCCAAGTCTGCATAGCAATCGGGCAGGGATTCTTTGATGATGGTGTCCCAGAAGAGTACGCCGGGTTCAGCTGATTTCCAGGCGTTGTAGATGATTTTATGCCAGAGCCTGGCCGCATCAATGCTTTTTTTGATTTTGGGCTTAGTACTGTTGATAGGGAACTGCTGCAGGTATTTTTTGCCAGCTATAGCAGCTTTCATAAAGGCATCATCTATGCGGATGGAGATGTTGGCTCCCGTGATTTTCCCCTGTTCGAGCTTGGCATCGATGAAATCTTCGGCATCGGGGTGTTTGATGGAGACGGTGAGCATGAGTGCCCCGCGGCGCCCCCCTTGGGCGACTTCTCGGGTAGAGTTGGAGTATCGCTCCATGAAGGGGACAATACCCGTTGAAGTCAAAGCCGAATTCATGACAGCCGTGCCTTTGGGGCGGAGATGCGAAAGGTCGTGTCCTACGCCGCCCCGGCGTTTCATGAGTTGCACCTGCTCTTCGTCCAGTTCCAAAATTCCGCCGTAGGAGTCCGCTTTGTTGCCAACGACGAAACAATTGGAAAGGGAGATGGCTTGGAAGTCGTTGCCGATGCCTGCCATGGGGCTGCCTTGAGGCACGATGTATTTAAAGTCTTTCAACAGTTCATAGATAAAATCTTCCGATAGCGGGTTGGGGTATTTTTGCTCGATGCGGGCCAATTCGGCGGCTATTCGCCTGTGCATGTCATCGGGTGTGCGCTCATAGATGTTGCCGAAGGAGTCGCGCAGTGCGTATTTTTTTATCCAGGCATCGGTGGCGAGTTCATCGCCTTTAAAATAGCGGAGTGTAGCTTCCCTGATCTCTTCGAGAGGTAGGGGGTTCAACTTTGGAGTGGTTTTGACCTCAACAGTGCCCATGCTTTCCTGTGTTTGTTTCTGGTGATGTTGTCCATCCCAGCTGGCTTTAGGTAATCAAAAAGTTGCCAAGGGCTGGAATCCGAGCAACTTGAGCAACACCGCTTGTTCCAACTTTTTGCGTGAAGCGCAGGTTTTTCCCAGGCAGTTGGTTGAAGGCAGTAGCCCAAAGTTTTTAGCCCTTGAAGGCGTGCTGCACACTCCAGCTTCTTCTGAGCTTGGAGCGTGTATATTGTATAGAATTTCCGGCGGTAGTTTTTTACCGCGAGGTATTTTTTATGGCCCGCTGTTTTGTAGGGGTGTGCCCGGATAGGGGGGGGAGGCACTATATTTCAGGCAAAGATAAGGGCTTTGTTTTGAAATGGAGCACAATCTTTTTACCTTTATCGGATGAAAACCCTGAGTCGGCCGGAGGCCATTTCCGGGCATGTAGTTTTGTTTTGTCGTTTTCTGCGGCAAAGGGGTTATGCTTTGGGGCCGGCGGAAGAAGCCGATGCTCTGCGGGCCTTGGAGCACTTGCCTTTTGATCGCGAAAGCGAATTTTTAGAAGCGCTTAAAGCTGTTTTGGCCAAGAGTCGTTTACAGCATTTGCGTTTTGAAGATTACTATCGGGAGTTTTGGCATCAACTGGACCAAGCGGTGAATTCCAAGCTGAAGGAGGTCTTTGCTCAACAGCCCAATGAAGCGGAAAAGCGCAAGGCTCAATTTGAGGCACTCAAAAGTTGGTTGAATTTAAAGCCGGCAGAGGAGGAAAAAGAACTGGCAGCTGCCAGCCCGACAGAGGTGCTTACCCGTAAGCATTTTGGAGACCTCAGCCCGGAGGAAATGCGCTTGATGATGCGTTTGTTGCAGAAAACCGCCCGCCGCCTGATGCACGAGCGCAGCCGCTTGAAAAAGCAATCCCAAAAGCAGAAAAAGGCAGACTTGAAAAGGAGTATTCGCCAGAGCATGCGTCGGGGAGGAGAGATCCATCGTTTGCTCTTTTACCGGCCCAAAGAGCGCAAATTGAAGTTGGTGTTGCTCTGCGATGTGAGCAAATCCATGGATTTGTACAGTCGCTTTTTTATTCATTTGATTTACGCCTTCCAAAATGCTTATGACCGCATTGAAACTTTTGTGTTTAGCACGGCCTTGCATCGCGTAAGCGATGTTTTCGAACAATATCATTTGGCGAAAGCCTATGCCGTCGTTTCGGAAAGAGTGCCTCAGTGGTCGGGAGGTACGACCATTGGGCATTGTCTGGAGCAGTTTGCAGAGGAGCATGCTCATGCTCTGCTGGATAAAAAAACAGTAGTCCTCATCCTTAGTGATGGTTGGGATACCGGTATTCCTGAGGTGATGAGAAGGGCGATGAAAAAGATACGCAAGGCTTCAAAGAAAATCATCTGGCTCAATCCACTGGCAGGGCATCCCGATTTTTCTCCGGAAGTGCTGGGCATGAAAACCGCCTTGCCGTATTTGGATGCTTTGGAGCCTGCCCACAACCTGGAAAGCCTTGAGAAAGCTCTGCGTCAGATAGGACGAGGTGGCCGGCAGAGCAACCTGCTTAATCGTTGGAAAACGGATTGAAACCGTTTTGGGGGAGATAATCTTCGGGCTTGTCGATGTCGTGCAAGATGTGGTCGTTGGTGAAGGGGATGCTTCGAAGCAGGAGGGCATTAGCCTGTACGATTTTTTTGCATCCCTCGGCTTCGGTATGGGCGAGGATTTCCCCTTTGAAATGTCGGGAGAAGAAGACCGGATTCCCCTTTTGTCCGCGATAGAAAGGCGCCAGAATTTCTTTTTTGCCGGAAACCTGTTCTATTATGGTGTCGTAGTCCGTTGTTTGTAGGCGGGGCATATCGCCCAAGCAAATCAGGTAGCCCCGGCTGTCCGGTGAGCATGTTTTAATACCGGCTTGGATGGAGGAAGTCATGCCGCTTTGATGTTTGGGGTTGTAACTGAATTGAACATCAAAAGGCGCCAAAGCGGCTTTGACTTTTTCGGCTTCATGGCCTAAAACGACAATGATTTCGCTTGCTTTACTGCCTTGGATCTGCTCCGCTACCCGGGCGATCATAGGCTGGTCGTTCCAGGGTAGCAGCAGTTTGTTTTGTTTGCCCATGCGCCGGGAGCTACCGGCAGCGAGGAGGATGGCAGATACCATGGTATCGTTTTTGCTGAGTTTGCAAACAGGTGGCAGAGCTCAGGCAAAGATAGCTTTTCCGGGGCGAATGCTTTGGGTCGTAGTCTGGCCTTAAAGCCGATGCGAGAAGCTATTTCTTCGCTATTGAGGAGCAGCGTGTTGTTGTATGCGTTTTATCTTTGTCAGGTTAAGATGTACGCGATGATTTATTTAGATTACAATGCCACGACACCGGTAGCGGAGGAGGTTTTGGAGGCCATGCTTCCCTATTTTCGTCTGTATTACGGCAATGCCTCTAGCCGCACCCATCTCTACGGCTGGGATGCCCGCGAAGCAGTGGAGCAGGCCCGCGGGCAGTTAGCCGATTTGTTGAGCGCGGATCCTCGGGAAGTTGTCTTCACTTCAGGAGCGACGGAGGCCATCAACCTGGCTCTTCGCTCATTGGCACTTTGCGCTTTGCCTGAAAAGCGCCATTTCGTTACGGTGAGAACGGAACACAAGGCCGTGCTGGACACCTGTGCCTGGCTGGAGAAACTCTTTGATGTAGAGCTGACTTACCTGGGTGTAGATGCTAAAGGGCATATTGATTTGCGAGATTTGGCGAAAGCCATCAGACCTGATACCGTATTGGTTGCCGTGATGTATGCGAACAACGAAACGGGGCTTATACACCCCATAGCGGAGATAGCGGAGCTTTGCAGGGAAAAAGAGGTTTTGTTGTTCTGCGATGCTACGCAGGCCGTGGGCAAAGTGGAAGTGGTTCCTGAGGGTTTGGGCATAGACCTCATGGCCTGTTCTGCCCACAAAATGTACGGCCCTAAGGGCGTGGGAGCCTTGTATGTTCGTCGGGGTTTGGATTTGTTGCCTCAGCTCACGGGAGGCGGTCAGGAGCGCAAGCGGCGTGCGGGCACATTAAACGTTCCGGGGATTGTGGGTTTCGGCAAGGCGGCGGAATTGGCTGCAGGGCGTTGGCGTTCGGATGGAGAGAGACTAAAGAGGCAACGAGATTGGTTGGAGGGGACTTTGCTGGAGCGTTTGTCGGGGGTGGCGGTGAATGCTTGTCGCGAGCATCGGCTGCATCACGTCAGCAATTTGCGTTTTTCGGGCATTGAGGCGGAGGATTTGCTGTTGGCCCTCAGCACTAAGGTGGCGTTGTCGGCAGGTTCGGCTTGCAATTCGGCAGAGGTTTTGCCTTCGCATGTGTTGAAGGCCATGGGGTTGTCCGATGAGGAGGCACTGGCTTCGGTGCGTTTCAGTTTGGGCAGGGAAACGCGGGATGAGGATTTGGCGAAAGCCGTAGATGATGTAGTGGAGGCCGTGAACAGGTTGCGTAAGGGGTAATGTTTTTTATTCTCTTTCGTGTATGTATCCGGCTCGTTCGCGCAGGGGTTGGCCTTGCCTTTCGGCAAAATGGGCTTTGACCTCTGCCAAGATGGCCAGCGCTATTTCCTCGGGTGTGGTGGCCCCGATGTCAAGTCCTACAGGATTGTAGAGTCTGTCGAGTTGTTGTTGTGAGAATTGATGTCCTTCAGCGGTCAGTTCATCCAGGCTTTTGTTGCGGCGTTTGACCGGCCCCAGCATGCCGATGTACGGCACCTCGGTTTGCAAAGCCATGCGCAGGTTTTCCTTGTCGGTTTTATAATCGTGGGCCATGAGGATGAAGGCCGTGTATTCGTCGTAGGGGACGGTTGCATTTTTTGGATATATCGTGTCGGCCAGCTCTTTTACTTTTCGATTGGCTTTGGCGGGGTTCATGACGACGCTGGCTTTCCAGCCCAACTCTTTGCTGATGCGTAGCAGTGGATAGATGTCGTAGTTGCCGCCGAAGAGCACCAGCTGAATGGCCGGTTGTAAGATTTCAATGAAGACGGATAGGCCAGAATAGTGCTTGACAGCAGACTTACCGGAGTTGAGGGCTCTCGCGATGTCTTGTAGGGCTTCTTGGGGTAATATGGCGTTTAGTTCGCCTTCGTGTTCTGTGTATTTGTACATCTTGCCTGCCTGAAGCCCCGGCTGGTCGGATTGGATGATGGTCAGCAAAATTTGCGGTTGGCGGCTGTCTATGCAGGATTCCAGGATGCGAATGGGATTGTTTTCTTCCTCCGGATTTATGGGGGAGAGTAGGACGTCTATGATGCCTTCACAGCCCAAGCCTACGCCAATTTGCTCTTCATCTTCCGTGCTGGTGTCGTAGCGCACCACTTCCACTTTGTTGCGAGCCATGCAATGGTGTGCTTTTTTCAAGGCA